>JAWKIQ010000001.1:1200000-1500000 GCA_041394185.1 Acidimicrobiales bacterium | reverse complement strand
CACCGGCACCTATTGCCACCAGGTCGACCCGTCCGACCCGTGGCCTTTGGGCTATCGGGTCTCCGACACCTGGCCCAACCGTGCCAGCACCTCGGCCACCGGCGCCGGCCTGCCGAACAGATAGCCCTGGCCATACCTGACGCCGAACTGGTACAGCAGCCTCGCCTGGCTTGTGGTCTCGATTCCCTCGACCACGATCTGCTGACCAAGCCGACGGCTCAGGTCGATCATGGTCTGGATGATGGCGGCCGTTCCGGCGTCGGTCTCCATCTCTGCTGTATACGAGCGGTCGATCTTGACGACCTGGATGGGCAGAAGCCTCAGATGATTCAGCGACGAGTAGCCGGTGCCGAAGTCGTCGATCGCCAGATGGATTCCCGAGGCCACCAACGAGTTCAGCGACATCAGCAGCTGTTCGTTGGCCTCGACGAACACCGTCTCGGTGACCTCGAGCACCAGATCGCTCGGCTCGATCGAGTGTCGGGCGACCGCCTGGTGCACCACCTCGGTGAAGGTGCTCGTTGCCAGCTGCACCGGCGAGACGTTGACCGATACCCGGCTCGGATGACCACATCGCGCCAACTTCGCGGACAGTCGGCAGGCCTCGTCGACGATCCAGATTCCCAGCGCGTGGATGAGTCCGCTGTTCTCTGCGATTCCGATGAACTCGGCCGGCGCCAGCACGCCCAGCTCGGGATGGTTCCATCTCACCAGCGATTCGAAGCCGATGGTCGCACCGGTTTCCAGCTCCACGACGGGTTGCAGGTACAGCTCGAAGCGGCCCTCGTTCAGCGACGTTCTGATCTCGGCTTCGTGGCGAAGCCGCCTGAGCACCCCGACCCGTTGCTCGGGGTCGAAGAACGCGTACCGGTTGCCGCCGGAGTGTTTGGCCTCGTACATGGCGAGATCTGCGTTGCTCACCAACTCGTGCGGGGGTGTTCGGCCCACCATCCCAATTGCTATTCCGATGCTGCAACCCAGCGATACCGGGCGCTGGTCGACAATGACGGGCCGGTGCAGCGACCTGAGAATCCGCGCCGCGATCTCGGCGGCCTGGGATCGGTCTTCGATTCCAACCGAGCCCACCACGAACTCATCGCCGCCCAACCTCGCGACGAAGTCGTTGGGGCGCACGTATTGCCTGATGAGCTCGGCCACCGCGGCCAGCAGTTCGTCGCCGAAGTCGTGGCCCATCCCGTCGTTGACGATCTTGAACTGGTCGAGATCGATGAAGAACAGGGCGACGCTGGTGCCGCCCTCTTGCGCGATGAGCCACTCGTGCAACGCCCGACGGTTAGGGAGTTCGGTCAGGGGATCGGTGAGGGCCTGCACCTTCAGCTGTTGCTGCAGAGCCAGGCTGTCGGTGATGTCCTCGACCGAGGCGATAACGCCCAGACGCTTCGACATGGTCGACACCGACCGTATGCGGAATCGACAGACCCGGGCCTCGCCGTGGGCATCGGTGACCTCGACCTCGATTTCGCTGTCTTCGCCCGAGCCGAGTGCCGCCTGGACCTCTGTCGCAAACCGGACGCGGCTCTCGAGCGGCATCCACTCGAGCTGTCTGATGGTGCTGTCATCGCAGCCGGTCAGTTCGTGCATCCACTCGTTGGCGAAGGCGACGTCGCCCTTCGAGTTCAGCTGCAGCACACCAACGGGTAGCGACGACGTCAGAGTCGAGAACTGAAGCTCTGTATCGCGCACCTTCGCAAGCGCCGTCATCTCGGCATCGATGTCGATCAGCTCGGACTCGACATAGGCCAGCGCTGGGTCGGCTAGGTGGCTGGTGTTGTGAACCTCGAACCAGCGGTAGGCACCCGAAACATCACGGTACCGAAGCCTCGTCGGTTCGCTGTCGGCGCCTCCCAGCATCGACAGCCAACCTTCGACGGCGCGGTCGAGATCGTCGGGGTGGATGAGCTTGGTCGCCGGTGTGCCGAGCAGGTCGTCGTTGGTCCAGCCCAGCAGAGTTGTGGTGTTGTCATCGACCCACACAAAGACAGCGCTCGCATCCCTTCGCATCAAGAGGCGCCGGGGCCTGGGGCGAGCCCCGGTCTGGAATCGGTGCGGGTATTGGCAGACTCGCCGCCGCGAACGAAGATCATCACGCCCCACTCGACGGTCATGTCGACCACGTGGAGCGGCATCGAACGTTCCACATCGACGAAGAAGAACTCGCCTGTGGCGTATCCGGTTCGGCGGGCCGCGCCGATCAAGGCGAAGACCCTCGCGTGCTGATCGCCCGACACCCGGTCTATTGGCCTGTGGTCGCTGGACTGGCTTGGCTTTATGGGCGTGAGACCCATCGCTGTGGCGTCGGTGGGAAGGTCGACGCGCTGGAACGAGGGGTCGAGGCCTTCCGCGTCGAGGTGCGAGGCAGCCAGCTCTTCGAGGACAGACCGGCGCTGCGCCGCGTCCCACCTTGTTGTTCCCACCGCCGCGGGTGCACGTTCGTTCATCGGACCGACCTGGGGAGTACTGGTCGACTCCTATCGGCAGTCTGCGTCCGCTTTCGACCCAAAGCGACCGCAACCCGGAACAGGCCGTCAGGAGCTGAGCCTGGTGTGTACCTCGGCCGCTGCTGCGGTCGGGTTGGCAGACTTTCGGCGCACGACGCTGAGGGTGCGCTGTGTCAGGGGTTCTGCCACCAGGCGTTGGAGGGGGCGTGGAGCCGTCTCTGCCTGCACCGCGGGCAGCACGACCATTCCCAGGCCTAGCGCGGCCATCTCCTTCAACACGTCTGGCTGATTCGATTCGGCGACGACGTCGTAGGCGGCGCCCAGTGTGCGCAGTGCAGCCGCGATCACCTGGCGCGTATGCGACGCAGCCGGAAAGCCAACCCAAGGCCCCCAGGTGCTTGCGTCGGCGGGGTCGACCGGTCGCCCCGTCGGCGCAACCGTCGCCCCGGCGTAGACGTGCAGGGGTTCGACGATGATGTCCGCGGCCTCGAGTTCACTACCGAACGATCGGGGTTTCACCGCCACAGCGATGTCGAGCGTTCCGGCTTCCAGTTGGGTCAACAGTTGGCTGCTGGGTGCGACGGTCAGGTGCAGTTCGACGTCGGGCGAATCGCGCCGGATTGCGTGCAGCGTGGGTGCCAAGTGGTGCACCGCGGCGACGTCGATCATGCCTACTCTGACGCGCCCCGTTCGGCCCTGGCCCGCTGCGTTGGTGTACGCGGCCAGGGCCGTCGTCTGGGCGACCACCAGGCGGGCGTGGGCCAGCACGGGTTCTGCCTCGTCGCGCAGCGTCACGGCCCGCCCCACGCGCTCGAACAGTTCCATACCCAGCTTGCGACCCAGTTCGGCCAGCCCCTGGCTGAGCGCCGAGGGCGACACGCCAAGTGATGCGGCCGCCTCCGCGTGGGTTCCGCTGTCGGCCGCTGCAACCAGGTACTCGAGCTGCTGAACGGTGATGTTCGGCAACAGGGGAGTGGAGCGGCCTTCGTTCACCATTGCGACACTATCGTGAAGTCATTGTGAACATAACGGCTTGACGATATTGAATCGCTTAGCTTTCGCCCCATGACAGAACGCACCGCACGCGAAATCGCTCCCGCCACCGGCAAGCTCGGCGTCCTCACCCCGGGCATGGGTGCCGTCGCTTCGACCTTCATCGCAGGCGTGATCGCCGCCCGTCAGGGCCTCAAGCCGCCTATCGGTTCGGTCAGCCAGATGGCCCACATCCGGTTGGGCCAAAAAGAAGACAGCCGCAACCCGCTGATTCGTGAGTTCGTGCCGCTGGCCGAGCTCGACGACCTCGTGTTCGGCGGCTGGGACCCGCTGTCGTCAAACGCCCTCGAGGCCGCGCGTACTTGTGGCGTGCTCGAAGAGCGAGACCTGGCACCTCTGGCAGCCGAGCTCGAGGGCATCGTGGCCATGGACGCGGTGTTCTCTCGCGAATGGGTCAGCCGTCTCGATGGGGTCAGGGTGAAGCCCCAGACCAACAAGTGGGACCAGGCCATGGCACTGATGGCCGACATCGAGGCGTTCCGCACCGAGAACGGCTGTGACCGGCTGGTGATGGTGTGGTGCGGGTCGACCGAGGCCTACTCCGAACCTGCCCCATGCCACGCCACCATCGAATCATTCGAACAGGGCCTGAAAGACGACGACCCCGCCATCGCCCCCAGCCAGATCTACGCGTATGCAGCGCTGCAGAGCGACGTGCCGTTCGCCAACGGTGCACCCAACCTGTCGGTCGATCTGCCCTGCATGATCCAGCTGGCCGAGCAGAGGGGAGTGCCCGTCGCGGGCAAAGACTTCAAGACCGGGCAAACCCTGATGAAGACGCTGCTGGCCCCGGGCCTGAAGGCTCGCATGCTGGGCATGCGCGGCTGGTACTCGACCAACATCTTGGGCAACCGAGATGGCGAGGTGCTCGATGCCCCCGAGAACTTCAAGAGCAAGGAAGTGTCCAAGCTGGGCGTCCTCGACACCATCCTTCAGCCGACGGTGTACCCCGACCTGTACGGGAACATCGACCACGTGGTTCGCATCAACTACTACCCGCCCCGCGGCGACAACAAGGAGGGCTGGGACAACATCGACATCTTCGGTTGGCTCGGCTACCCAATGCAGATCAAGGTCGATTTCTTGTGCCGCGACTCGATCTTGGCCGCGCCGATCGTGCTCGACCTGGCACTGTTCATGGACCTGGCGGCTCGCGCCGGCGAAAGCGGCGTGCAAGAGTGGCTCAGCTTCTATCTGAAGGCTCCTCAGCAGAGGGGCGAGGCCGACATCGAGCACGATCTGTTCATCCAGCAGACCAAGCTCAAGAACACGCTGCGCGAGTGGATGGGCGAAGAACCGGTCACGCACAGCGAAGCCGGCTGAGAAATTTCGCGTCCAGGTGCATCCAAGGAGAGTGGTCGCTGCGAAGTGAGGGGAAACAGGGTCGTGAACAGATCGGCCCGCTACCCGAAGGAACCCGCACATGCGACTCTTCAGGACCCTTTCGATGCTGCTGGTCGGCGCCTTGGTTGCCGCCCTCGTGTCGGCTACATCCGCCGGCGCCCAGGAATCACCACGGATCCATCTCCTGCACGGGATCCCCGACACCGACGTCGACGTGTACGTCGGCGGCTCGCCGGTGTTCGAGGGATTCGCGTTCGGCGACGCCCAGGACCTGTCGGCCTTTGCCGGCACCACGTTGACCGACATCGAGGTTCGCCTGGCGGGCACCGACACGGTCGCCATCAGTGTCCCGTCGCTGGCGCTGCCGTCGTCGGGTAACTACACGGCCATCGCCCACCTCGATGCCGAAGGCACACCGACCATCTCTGTGTTCGAGAACGACACCAGCACCATCGCTGCCGGCGAGGGTCGCCTGGTCGTGCGCCACACCGCTGCCGCACCCGAGGTAGACATCCGCGCCGGCGGCGCGGTGGCGTTCGCCGCGGTGCCCAACGGCGCCGAGGGTGCTGTCGATCTCGCCGCAGGTACCGTCACCGCCGACGTTGTCCCGGCCGGAGCCGACGAGCCCGTTGTGATCGGTCCCGCCGATCTGCCAATCGCCGAGGGTTCGTCGCTGATCGTCTACGCGGTCGGCTCGCTCGAGGCCGAGACGCTGACGGTTCTGACCGAGTCCATCGATGGTCTCGGCTCGGCGCCAGCTGCCGTCAACACCGGTAACAGCCCAGTATCCGACAGTGGTTCTGGCCTGGTCTACGCCGTAGCTGCTGCACTGATTGCGGCCACCGCAGCCTTCGGTGTGTTCCGCTTCCGTCGCGACACCATCTGATCGACGGATAACCCCGTCAAGACCCCACGACTCCTGCGATGAGACCCCGCATCTGGTTTCCGATCAAGACGGTCAGGTCTGCCCTGGCCCATGTATTGGCGATCGTCTTGGTGTTGGGAATCGCAGGGGTCGTGGTCAGGTCTCTCGTCGACCCCGCAGCGACGAGTGAGCGGTCAGCGGCAGGCTCTACGTCTCGTGGCATTGGCGAGAGCCTCCCGACGGTCCCGGCCGAGGTGCCCCGGCCGGGACCCCTGACCAACTCCGACAGTTCCGGAGACGCCAACGCCGATGACGAGTCGTCTCAGGCCGATTCGCAGGCTCTGCTGCTGGCAAACGCTGCGGTTCCGCTGCCCTCGAGGCTTGGTGTGCCCGAGGTCGACGAAGGCCCCGTGCCGGTGCGGATGGAGTTCGAAGATGTCGATGCCAGCGCAGACATAATTGCAGCTGGCGTGGACGATGCAGGCGAGTTCGATGTGCCGCCGGCATCGCAGATCGGTTGGTATCGGTTCGGACCGGCTCCAGGCCAGGACGGTTCGGCCGTTCTGGCTGCCCACATCGCCTTCAACGGCCGCGACGGTGTGTTCAGATACCTCGACGAGGCCGAGGTCGGCGACCGCTTCACAATCGAGTTCTCCGACGGGTCTGCCAGCGAGTTCGAGGTCACCGAAACGGCCCAGTACGCCAAAGACGATCTCCCCTCCGAACGTGTCTTCGCACGCAGTGGCTCACCATCGGTGGCGCTGATCACCTGTGGAGGCGCGTTCGATTCGGCCGAGTCGAGCTACGAGGACAACGTGGTCGTCTACGCGGAGCCGGTCCGATGATCGGGGGCGGTGTGGCGCTGGCCATCGCTCCGGACTTTGCACCACCGACCCTCGGCGCTGGGTATCGTTCTGGTGTGACCGACGCCGATCTCGACGAACTGGTCAGACGATTCGTCGCCGGAGATGCACAGGCCCTCGAGCAGGTCATCTCGGTGCACGGTGCCTCGATCCAGCGCTTCTGTAGCCGCTCGGTCGGACCAGACCACGCGGCCGACGTCGCCCAGGAGACATTTGTGGCGGCATGGCGGTCGCACCACAGGTTCGAACCGTCGCGAGGCGGGCTCGGCGGGTGGCTCACCGGTATCGCCCGCAACAAGATCAAGGACCACCTCCGCCGGCGAACGGTGGCCCTGGTGTCAGATCCGATGGTTCTGGAACCGTCGACGAACACTCACGCAGTGCCCGCCGACGACATCGACCGGCTGGCCGAGAAGATGGTGGTGGCCAGCGCCATCGAACAGCTGCCAGACCGGATGCGCAAGCATGTCGAGCTAGCGTTCTTCGGCGAACAAACCCACGATCAGATCTCCGAACTGACGGGTACTCCGTTGGGTACGGTCAAGAGCGACATCAGGCGCGGTCTGCAAAGGCTGCGAGCCGAGCTGGAGGGTCTCGATGCAACACTTTGACGACGACCGCCTGCTCGGCGCCCTGCGCGGCGGGCTCGACGAGCCTGCAGGTGATGAAGACCTCGAGTTTGCCGACCGGGTCGGCAGGCTTGCCCGTGACGCTCGGTCCGAAGGGTTGTTCGACCCCGCGCCCGCTATCGATGCCCGAGCGATGGCGGCCGCAGTTCATTCGGCAGTAGCGGCCGATGCCACCGCTCCCATGACCGAGGGGGCCGAGATCCTCGCCATGCGTTCGCGCCGGGGGATGGGATGGCTGAAGAGGCCAGGGCTGATCGGTGCGGCCGCGGCCGCGTTGGTGGTTGCCGCCGGCCTTGCAGCCATCGTGTTCAATGGCCAGGACGACTCGCGGCTGCTGGCCAGCGCCGACCTCGACCTGCTGGGCGACAGCGGAGGCGCCATGGCCGAGTTGATCGAAGTCGACGATCACCTCGAGATCCGGCTCGACACGGCTGGTCTCAGCGACCCGGCCGTCGCATCGGGCGATGGTTACCTCGAGGTATGGATGCTGGCTCCTGACGTGTCGGGCCTCATCTCTCTGGGGCCGGTCCGGGAGGATGGCCTGTATCGGCTGCCCGACGGGTTCAACCCCGCAACCATGCCGGTGGTCGACGTGTCGCTCGAGCATTTCGACGGTGATCCCACCCACTCGGGCAACAGCTTGGTGAGGGGCCAACTCGATCTGTGAGGGTCGTGACCTGGAACGTCAACTCGATCCGCAGCCGCACCAGGCGGCTGGTCGGGTGGGTCGAACGCAACTCGCCAGACGTTCTGTTGCTGCAGGAGACCAAGACCGCCGACGACAGCCTGGTGATAGGGCCTCTGGCCGATCTCGGTTTCGAGGTAGCCCATCACGGTGTCAATCATTGGAATGGTGTTGCCATCGCCAGCCGTGTGGGTCTCGCGGACGTGCAGCGTGGTTTCCCAGGACTCAACAGGCCGCCTTTCGACGAGGCCAGGGTGATCTCGGCGACCTGTGCCGGGATCAGGTTCCATTCGGTCTATGCCCCTAACGGCCGTACGCTCGACGACCCGCACTACCTGTTCAAGCTGGTGTGGCTCGAGCGTCTGCGTTCGGTGGTAAACCCCGGCGTCGCGACGTTTCTCGCCGGCGACCTGAACGTGGCGCCGTCCGACGCCGACATCTACGACCCCAAGCGCTGGCGCAACAAGACCCATGCTTCGCCACCAGAGAGGCAGGCGATCGGCGCGCTGGTCGACATGGGGCTGCGAGACGTCACCATCGAGTGGCTGGGAAACGACGGTGTCTTCACCTGGTGGAGCTACCGTCCCGGTCAGTTCGAGCAGAACCGCGGGCTGCGCATAGACCTGGCCCTGCTCGACCGGTCGCTGGCCGAACGGGTGCAACGGGTCGAAGTCGACACCCACGAACGGGGCACTCTGGAACTGTTCGGCGAGAAGCCCTCAGACCACTCTCCGTTGATAGTCGACCTGTTCTGATCGGCTCTTTGACGCTCTGCGCGCGCCGCAGCGGCGTGCCGCTCGATGGGTGGCGCGAGGTCCTCGCCGGTCTGCTTGAATGACCTCACGGGCCGCGAAAACGGCACCGACGCCCGAGGGCGCTGAGTCGCAAACGGGCGGCACACGAGACGACTCGAGGAGGAATCATGTCTCGATCCCGATCCGTTCGATGGAGGGTGTTGGTGGCAGCCCTTGCCGCTTCACTGCTCTCGGTACTGGTGGTTCCTGTAACCACTGCCGAGGGGGCTCCGCAGGCCTTGGGGGCACAGGCGGGCAGCGCAGCGCGCGGCTACGTAGCCGTCGACGCCGGCGGTGACGTGGCCACGTTCGGCTTGGTGTCCGACATGGGCGACCTCAGCGGTTTGGCTCTGAATCAGCCCATCGTCGGTGTCGAGGCGACTCCGACCGGTCGCGGCTATCTGATGGTGGCATCGGACGGTGGCGTGTTCACCTTCGGCGATGCCGAGTTCCAAGGATCGACCGGTGCAATGGTTCTCGACCAGCCGGTGGTCGGCATCGCATCGACCGCTTCGGGTGAGGGCTACTGGCTGGTTGCCGCCGACGGCGGAATCTTCGCCTTCGGCGACGCGGAGTTCTTCGGCTCGACAGGCGGAATGACCCTCAACGAGCCGGTGGTGGCGATGGCTCCTACCGCGTCCGGAATGGGCTATTGGCTGGTGGCCGCCGATGGTGGAGTGTTCACCTTTGGCGACGCCCAGTTCCATGGCTCGGCCGCCGGCACCGCCGGTGGTGAAGTAGTCGGAATCGCCGCCACCGCATCTGGTGATGGCTACTGGATCGCCGACGAAGACGGCAGGGTCTACGCGTTCGGCGACGCAGCCGATCCGCACGATCCGGCCGAGCAGGGCATCGCCAACCTGAACATCGTCGCCATCGATTCGACCGACGACGGCTCGGCTTGGCTGTTCGCCGACACCGGAGCCACCTATGGCCTCGGCGCAGCGTTCGGGCGTGGAGTAACCGCCGGAACCACAACCGGCGGGTTTGTCGGCGCGGCCCTTGTTCCCGATGGCGAGTTCACCCTCACCGTGCTGCACAACAACGACGGCGAGTCGGCCCTGAGCCCCGACGACGGCATCGGTGGCATTTCCCACTTCGCCGCCACGGTGGCCGCCGAGCGTGCCTCGGTCAGCGGGATGGACGGCACCGGTTCGATCCTGGTGTCGTCGGGTGACAACTTCCTTGCGAGCGCAGCGCTTTCGGCGAGCTTCGACAAGGGTGTGCCGTGGTACGACTCGATCGGCCTGAACCACATCGGCTACGACGCCTATGCATTGGGCAACCACGAGTTCGACTTCGGTCCCGATCGCACGGCCGAGTTCCTCAGTGGCTTCGACAGCGACCGCATGTTCTTGTCGGCGAATCTCGGTTTCGAGAACGAACCGGCCATGCAGGCGTTCGTCGAGTCTGGCCAGCTGGCACCCTCGACGGTGGTCAACGCAGGCGGTCGCAGCGTCGGCATCATCGGCATCACCACGCCGACGCTGCCGACGATCTCGAGCCCGCGCAACGTCACCATCAACGACGACGTTCCAGCCGTCATCCAGGCCCAAGCCAATGCTCTGCACGCTGCTGGCGTCGACATCATCGTCGTCATCAGCCATCTGCAGGACATCGACGCCGAGGTTTCGATGATCTCGGGGCTGCGCCACGTCGACGTTGTCGTGGCCGGCGGTGGTGACGAACTGCTGGCCAACGACGACGATGTGCTGGCCCCGGGTGACACGCCCGAGCGCGAGTACCCCATCGTCGCAACCGACGCCGATGGCAACACCGTGCCGGTGGTCACCACATCGGGCAACTACCGGTATCTGGGTCGCCTGGTCGTCAACTTCGACGGCATGGGCCACGTGACCTCGATCGAGGATGTGTCTGGCCCCGTTCTCGTCACCTCCGACGCCGGAACCGACGAGTTCATCCAGACCAACGTCGTCGATCCTGTGTCGGAGTACGAGGACGGTTTGGCGGCCAACGTGTTGGCGACCTCCGAGGTAGAGCTCGAGTCGGGCCGCGGCTCGACGTTCGGTGACACCGCTGGCAAGCGGGTCCAGGAGACCAACCTCGGCAACCTGTTCGCCGATGCTTTGTTGTGGCAGGGCCAGCAGCTCGCCGCCGATTACGGCGCCGACGTGCCCCAGGTCGCCATCCAGAATGGTGGCGGCATCCGCAACGACTCGTTCAGCGACGGGGTGACGCCGCCCTACGACATCACCCAGCTCGACACGTTCGACCTTGCGCCGTTCGCGAACTTCGTCACGGTCATCGAGGACCTCACACCCGGCCAGCTCGAGGACATCCTCGAACACGCTTGGGGTGAGCTGCCCGGTTCCAACGGCTCGTTCGCCCAGATCGCAGGCATGACCGTCGAGGTCGAGTTCGACCCGGCGACGGCACCTGTCGACGGTGGCGCCAACCCGTCGGTGGATGTCACAGACATCACCCTCGACGGTGGCACCCCGGTGCTGGTCAACAACGTTGCCCAGGCGGTCACGGTCGACCTGGTCACCATCGACTTCCTGGCCAATGGTGGCGACGGCTACCCGATTCCCGACGGGGCTTCGGTGGTGAAGCTGCCGGCCAGCTACCAGCAGGCTCTCGAGAACTTCATCTCGGGTGATTCTGGTGACGGTGCCCTCGGTGGCGCCGTGACTGCAGCCGATTATCCGGCGGTTGCCGTGGGCGGCGGTAGCCGCATCCTGGTGACCGTCCTGTAGGACCAAACCGATCCACAAGTCGAACCGGTGCCTGGTATCAACCTCGGTTGGTGCCAGGCACCGGCGCGCGTACCATCGACTTCTCGATGACCGAACTCGAGACGATCGAACACCCGGCAAGCGACGCAATAACCATCGTCGCCGACCTGAGGGGCCCCTCCGACGGACGGCCCATCCTGTTCCTGCACGGAGGCGGCCAGACCAGGCACTCTTGGGCCGCAGGAGCCGACAAGCTGGCCCAGGCCGGGTTTCGAACGGTTTGCATGGACTTCCGCGGGCACGGCGACTCGAGTTGGCACCCCGACGGACGCTACGAGCTGACCGATCACGCCGCCGACGTTCTGTCGCTGATCGACACCATGAACGAGCGGCCGGTGCTGGTCGGTGCTTCGCTCGGCGGAATCGTCGGCACCGTGCTGGAGGGCGCTGTGCGCCCGGGCTCGATTCGTGGCCTGGCGTTGGTCGACATCGTGCCGCGAATGAACGTCGCCGGAGCCGACCGCATCCTGGCGTTCATGTTCGAAAGGGCCGAAGAAGGTTTCGGTTCGCTCGAGGAGGTCGCGGATGCCGTGGCCGCCTACAACCCGCACCGCCCGCGCCCATCCAATCTCGAGGGGTTGAAGAAGAACGTGCGGTTGCGCAACGGGCGTTGGTACTGGCACTGGGACCCGAGGGCGTTCTCACACGCCGTGGGCGACGTCCGGACCATCGACAGACCAACCGTTCGCAGCGCCGATCGCCTGGCCGAGGCTCTTGCCGGCGTGTCGGTACCCGTCGTGTTGATTCGCGGCCGCCAAAGCGACATCGTCACCGACGCCGAGGTTGCCGACTTCCGGTCGGAGTTTCCCGACGCCGGCTACGTCGACATCTCGGGAGCCGGCCACATGGTGGCAGGAGATCAGAACGATCCGTTCACCAGGGCGGTGTACGACTTCGTGGTGTCGCTGGCGCCCTGACCTGCGCCCGACTGTGGCTTACAGGCCGATGTGGTCCAAGCTGCGGGTCTGGGTGGTCTTCCTCGCCTGATCCAGGGGTTGGCCGCAGGTCGGAACCGGCAGAACCGGGCCCGGGGCGACTGTGGCCGTCACCGTACGAGCACCTTCGAACACGACTGTGTCGCCGGTTCGAGTCCAGCTGCGTTCTGAATCGAGCCAGTCCCAGCCCAGGCGAGCGGCCGCAGCCACGTCGGCGAACTGGGCCGCAGGATCGTCTATCGCAACGCTGCCCCTCAGGTGGGCGACGGCGGTTTCTATCGCAAGCGATCGCGACAGCGCACCGAACACGAACTCGAGGTCGATGGCCCCCCAACACAGGCCATCTGGGAAGGTGATTGCGGTTGGCGCGAAACGATGGCCGCCCAGGTGGCTGGCGCGCCAGAATCGGGTGTTGTCGTCGGCGATGGCCTGCAACTGGGTGTACAGCAGGGTGCCGAACTTGCCGCAACAGCGATCGTGCGAGCCTTGCGTGCATACCAAGACGTCGTTGACCCCGGCGTCTATGGGGTCCATCTCGAGTTCGGCGCGGGCTGCGGCCACGACCGCGTGGGCCACCTCGGCAGCGTCTACCTGTGTCTGCCAGCCACGCATGGGTCCGGCGGTTCCCGATGCCGCCGCTTCGGGGTCGGCGACGCTGCTGGGGCCTCGTTCGTACACGATCACGCGGCGCGAAGCACCTTCCTGGCTGGACGAGTCGGCGATGGCCAAAAAGCGTGAGCTGTGCCGATCGAGTACCTCGAAGTCGATCTGTGCCGTTTCGGGGTGCGACCGGATGGGCTTGGGCCATGGCAGGTTGACCTCGGCCAGGATCCAGCGTTGGGCGCCGTTGGCGGTCCCGGCCATGGGCTCGCCTAGGGCTGCCGTCTGGGCGCTGCACATCAAGTCTGTCAAGGTCGGATCCTGGGGTTCAGGAGCGTTGAAGAGCGGCGAGGTCGGCCACTAGCGGTGAGTGGGCGATGTGCCCTTCTAGCTCGAGGCGTTGGCGGTTGGTCTCGATGCTGTCTGGGTCGTACAGGTAGTTCACCAGCATGCCCGCCGACTGGGCGATTCCGCGCTCGGAAGTGTCGCCGGCCCAGTTGATCCGCTCGACCCGGGCGCCGTTGCGCAGATGGAAGCGGGCGACCGGATCGACTGGCATGCCGTCGGGCCTGGCGGCCAGCAGGCACCGCGCACAAGCACGTTCGAGCACGGGCCTCACGCGGCGTACGTGCCGTGCGTCGCCGAGCCATCCAGGCTCGTCCAGGTGGGCCAGCTTGGCGCGATCAGCAGTGGACAGGCCTGCGTCACGAGAGCTTCGGCGGTCGTCGAGCCAACGGCGGAACCCGGGTATGGGTGACAGGGTCGAGAACGTTGTCAGTTCGGGGACCTCGCCCGCCAGCACCGAGGTGACCTGCTTGATGAGGGCATTGCCGAAGGTGACGCCGCGCAAACCGCTTTGGCAGTTGGTTATGGAATAGAAGATGGCGGTGTCGAACCGATCGCTCTCGGGTTGGCCCTGGCGCGGCGCCAGCAGCTGCTGAATAGAGCTGGCCAGACCTCGAGTCAGTGCGACTTCGACAAAGATCACCGGGTCGTCGGGCAGCGCCGGATGGAAGTAGGCGAATATGCGCCGGTCTGTGGCATCGAGCCGCCGCCGCAGGTCGTCCCAGCCGGTGATCTCGTGAACCGCCTCGTACTCGATCAGCTTCTCGAGGGTCCGCGCCGGGGTGCTCCAGTCGAGCGACCTCAACTCCAGAAACCCCCGGTTGAACCACAGCTGAAACAACCGCAACAGGTCGGCGTCTACGGGTTCCAGATCGGGCGCGTCGCGAGCAGCGTTGGCCAGGTCGGCGCGCATCTGCAACAGGGCGCTCAGCCCTGCTGTGGCGTTGTTCAGGGTGTCGAACAACGACATGCGAGGGGTCATGGTGGCGTTGCGCAGCCTCACCACACCCGAGTCGTTCGGGTCTGCGAGATAGCTGTCGATGGCACTGCGCACCGCCCGATGGTCTGGGCCCAGTTCGGACGCACAGAACGAGAAGAACCGGGCCCGGCCCTTCGGCGTCAGGTCGTGATAGCGGCGGATGACTACGTCGGCCACAGCATCGGATCCCGGGTCGCCGTGAAGCGCCACCAGGGCACGACAAGAAGCCACGAGGGTCTCGAGGATCTGCTCGTCGTGTTGGCCCGCCATCGGTGTCCTCCCGGAGCGGAAGCTATCGGGTGAAGAACAGCTGCATCTCGATGATGCCGAAGTCGTCGAGGGCTGCCACGATCGGCGCTGTGGGTGTCTCGACGCCGAAATCGGCGAAGGTCACCGTGGTGCTTCCCGTCACGACGACCACATTGTTGACCAGCTGGGCGGTGAGCGAGAAGGTCGCCGGCTGGGTGACGCCGTTGATGGTCAGGTCGCCTGTCGCCTCGGCCTCTATGGCGTCACCGCTGGCCGCGCCCGGGCCCAGCTCGATCGGGCTGGTCAAAGAGAAGGTGGCGTCTGGGAACTCGCCGGTGTTCATGGCACGCCTGGCGGCACGATCGCGTCGGCTGTCGTTGGTGGTGAGGTCGTCCAGCGTGGCCGTCAGCTCGGTGGCGGTCACGGTGTCGCCCTCGATGGTGAGTGTGCCGCTGATGGTGGGTGTGCGTCCGACCGCCACGGTGTCGACCCCTCCGACGAACTCTTCGTCGATGCGGAACCCCACGAACGAGCTGGTCGCGTCCTCGAAGTTGAACTCTCCGATCGAGGTGTCGACCGTCCAGGTGCCGGCGATGCCTTCGGAGCTGCCCGAGTCGCCCGATGCCGTCGAGCCGTCGGAGGCTGTGGTGTCGGAGCCACCGCTGACTACCGCAACGGCTGCGTCCTGGTTGACCTCGTCTGGTGTGTCGCGGTTGATGATGCGGTACACGGCGAAGCCTGCGCCGACCACCAGCAACACAAGGATGACCAGCAAAATCTGTACCGGTCGCTTCTTCAGAATCGGTTGATCGTTCGCCACGTGTTCCCCTCGGGTTTGGAGCGATACGGTACCCGCCATGTGTGGTCGTTTCGTGTCGGCGTCGCCCCCAGATGAAATCGCCAGGTACTTCGGGGCCGAACCTCCGGCGCAGGCGCAGGAACTCGGCGCCAACTACAACGTCGCTCCCACCAACGATGTCTACGCGGTACGCGAGACGGCCGACCATCATCGCCACCTCGATCCGTTCCATTGGGGCCTGGTGCCGATGTGGGCCAAGGACACCAAGATCGGCAGCCGGATGATCAATGCCCGCAGCGAGACGGCCGACCAGAAGAACGCTTTCAAGCGACCGCTTGCGAATCGTCGGTGCCTGGTGCCGGCCGACGGGTTCTACGAGTGGAAGGTCGTGGGCACCGACGAAAAGGGCAAGCCTCGAAAGCAGCCGTTCTACATCTATCGCGCCGATGGCGAACCCTTGGCCATGGCGGGCCTCTGGGAGCGGTGGCGCGGCCCCGACAAGGACTGGGATCAGGCGCTGCACTCGGTGACGGTTCTGACGACGTCGGCCAACCGGTTCATGTCCGACATCCACGACCGCATGCCGGTGTTCTTGGCTCCGGATGCTTGGGAACGATGGCTCGATCCCGACTTCCACGATCTGCACGAACTGAAGGCGCTGTTGGTTCCGGCCCCCGAGTCGCTTCTGACGGCACACGCGGTCGACCCCAAGGTGGGCCGGGTATCGAACAAGGGCGCCGACAACATCGCCGTGTACGACCCGCCCACCTGAGCCACCCGGCGCCGGCTGCCGGACGCCGGGAGGCGTGCGCCGGTCAGCGACCGGTCAGGGTCTCGAGGGTGACCGAGTGCAGGTCGAGACTGTTGCCGATCAGCTCGGCGGGCACATAGCCGCGACCCATCGGCGTCTCGACTTCTACGTGGCGCACCTTGCCGATGGTGCAGCGCTTGCCTGTCACCCAGATCAGGTCCGACTCGGAGGTCAGGGCGTAGCCGATGCGGCTGCCGCGGCGGCTGACGACATCGACGACCTGACCCCTGGCTATGCCCTCGACCACACCGGCTGTGGGCATGCGCCTCCAGCGGCTCATGACGAACATCACCAGCGCTGTCCAGGCGGTGGCGCTCAGCAGCAGGCGCAGCGGCAGGCGGAAGTCACCGGTGAGCTCGAGCAAGCCCAGGAAGACCGACAACACACCCACCGAGGGTGGCTTCTCGGCGATGATGGTGGCTTCGGGTCGGCTGACCTCGGCCAGGGTCTGGGCTTCGTACGACAACTGCGGCGGCACCACCTGGATGGTCACCGTGGCCTGGCTCGTGTTGCCCACCTCGTCGACGACGAAGTAGGTCAAGGTGATGGTTCCGGTGAAGCCGTCATCGGGGCGGAAGGTGATGGTGCCGTCGGGGTTCAGGGTGTACGAGCCGTTCGAGACGCCCGATATCTCTATCGAGGTCGGGTCCAGTGCGGCCTCGATCAGGTCGTTGTCGAGGATCCGAATGGTGATGGCGTTGTCGCGTTCGGTTGTGACGATGTCGTCTCGGGCCGCAAGAGTCGGCGGTCGTGGGACGCGTGTGGTGGTCGTGACGTCGTCTCGGGGAAGCCCGTCGGGCGACGTGGTCGATGTTGTCGACGTGGTGGTCGTCGAGGTGGTCGTGGTCACCGCTGGCGTGGTCGTGGTGGGGGTGCTGATCGTTGTCGTCGTCGTGGTGGTCGAAGTCGTCGGCGACACCCGGTCGTCGAACAGATCGAGATAGTCGGGGATGCCGTCGCCGTCGAGGTCGCGTGCGTCGGACGGGTCGCCATCGCCGTTCGTGTCGGGTAGTTCGTCTGCGGTGGCGATGCCGTCGCCGTCGTCGTCTGTATCGAGATAGTTGGGTATGCCGTCGCCATCGGTGTCGAGGTTCGAGCCCGGACCCTCGTAGATGGTGTCCACACCGTCGCCGTCGTCGTCGGCGTCTTGCCAGTTGTCTGTGCCGTCGCCATCGCTGTCGCCGACGACCTCGTTTCCGTTCTGCACGCCGTCACCGTCGGCGTCGGCCAACGGACCATCGTCCGGGTTGGCATCTCGGTAGTCGGGAAGTCCGTCGCCATCGAGGTCCCAGGCGTCAACCGGATTCAGGTCGCCGTTCGAATCGGGGTTCTCGTCTGCGGTGTCGATGCCGTCGCCATCGTCGTCGGTGTCGAGATAGTCGGGCGTGCCGTCTCCGTCGAGGTCGCCCGAGGTCGGGTTCTCGTATCGGGTGCCGACGCCGTCGCCGTCGTCGTCGTTGTCGAGGTAGTCCGGTATGCCGTCGCCGTCGGAGTCGTCGTTGGTGTAGTTGAAGTCGCCGTTGCGGTCCTCGATCGAGTCGGGGACAGTGTCGCCGTCGCTGTCGCCGGCCGGCGCCTGGGCGAGGGTGATCACCCATGCGGCGCCTCGATCGGTTCCGCCACGGTCGACACCCCATGTGCCGACGACCAGGTCGACCACGCCGTTGTTGTCGAGGTCGCCGAGATTCGCCACCGAGCGACCGAACTGTTCGTCGTTCTGGAAGCTCGAGTCGAATCCGGCCGAGCCCTGATCCACCGTGATCGTGTCGATCACGGCGCCGGCGGTCGTCAGTCGGACTATACGAATACGGCCCTGGTCGGCGCCCGAGGCGTCGTAGGTCGACATGCCAACCGCGATGTCTTCGATCGAGTCGTTGTTGGTGTCGCCCACGCCGGCCACGCTGCTGCCGAAGCCCTCGTTGGCGAAGGCCAGGCCGTTGCCCATGCCGCTGATGGTGGCAGTCGCCTTGACGGTGCCTGTCGAGTTGAGGCGCACGATGTGAACGGCGCCGCTGCCGCTGCCGCCTATGGGCGAGTTGGGGCTGCCGATGGCCATGTCGGGTGTGCCGTCGTTGTCTATGTCGCCCAGGCCGGTTATGGCCGAGCCCCAACCGTCGCCCGCCGACATCGACGGTGTGAACCCGCTCGATCCGCTGACGATCTTGCGGGCCGATTTGACGTTGGCGCTCGAGTTCAACAGCAGCACCCATACTGCACCCGCGTCGGTGCCTGAGGTGTCGTCGCCGATGGCGCCGACGGCGATGTCGTCTATTCCATCGCCGTCGACGTCTCCGATGTTGGCGATGTCCCTGCCGAAACCGTCGCCGGCGGCGAGGGGGCCCGCGAACCCGCTGAGCCCTTGGGTGATCATCTTCTCGCCCTTGACGCTGCCGTCAGAGTTCAGGTTCAGCACGTAGACGGCGCCGGCGTTCGTCGCCGCGGTGTCGTCTTGGAACGCTCCAACGGCGATGTCGGGGATTCCGTCGCCGTTTACGTCGCCCAACGGGGCGACGGCCGACCCGAAGTAGTCCACGTTGTCGAGGCGCGTCCGCAGGCCACCTTCGGTTTCACTTATCAGGGTCGAGTCGAGGACGGTTCCGTTGCGGCGCATCAGCAGAACCCACACGCCGCCCCGGTCGATGCCGACATCTTCGTGGAAGCGGGCGCCGACAGCGATGTCGGTGACACCGTCGCCGTTGACGTCTCCGATGGCGGCGACCTCTTCGCCGAATCGGTCGCCGTTGGCGAGGCCTACGACCTCGCCGGTGGTCGAGTCGATCGACCGGTTGACGAGTACCTCGCCCGATGGAGCAAACGGGGTCAGGGCCGGGTCGACGAAGTCCATCTGGGCTCCGAATCGACCTGGCCCAGGGCGTCCGACGATGTAGCCCAGCGCCTGCGCGGCGTCGCCCAACGCTACGACCAACGCCGTCAGCAACAGCAACGACAGCGCGGCGCGCTTGAGAAGGGCTCGGATCATCACCACAGTGCCACCTCGATGAGAGGAAGCGCGGTGACGGCCGCAGGAGGTGCACCCAGCGATGGATTGCCCTGGCTCGACCACCACCGCAGGTTCGTCCAGGCCGACAGCGTTGCCGGTACCGACCCGCTGAGAGCGTTGTTGTGAACCGCGAACAGCTCGATCTGGGTAAGGGCCGACAGGCCACTGGCGATGCTGCCGGGCAGGGCATTGTCGTAGAGCCGTACGGTGCGCAGCGATGTAAGCGTGGCGAACGACGCCGGGATTGTGCCGGCCAGCTGATTCGACGCCAGATTCAGGTGCTGCAGGTTCACCAGGGTTCCGATGCCTGCGGGAATGCCGCCGACCAGCTCATTCCCCTGAAGGTCGAGGGTCACCAGCGAGCTCATCGATCCGATGCCCGCCGGTATCGACCCACCTAGGTCGTTGTGGCTGAGGTCGAGATAATCGATCGATGCGCTCGCCACGAGGGTGGTCGGGATACCACCGGTGAGCCAGTTGGTGTCCAGGTCGACCACGCGCAGCGCCGAGAGGGTGTCGAGTCCGGTTGGGATCGTGCCCGAGAGCGAGTTGTCGTTGAGCCTGACGATCTCGAGTGCCGCGTTGCCTGTGAGGTTCGGGATCGTGCCGTTGAGGGCGTTGCGTCCCAGATCCAGGTGGGTCAACCCCGCCAGGTCGGCGATGTTGGCAGGAATGTTGCCGTCCAGATTGTTGGCGTCGAGGGTCAGCTCGGTTACGAAACCACCGCTGCAGGCGACGCCGTACCAATTGCATGGCGAGTTGTGTCGCAGCCAACCGGCGTTGTTGTTCCAGCCTGCGACAGATGTCGCCGCGGCAAGGCTTACCAGGTAGTCGCACTCGGCCTGTGAGATTCCGTTGGCGAGCGAGCAGTCGACACCACCGTCGGGGTCGAGGTAGTCGGGAACGGTGTCGCTGTCGGTATCCAGCGCGTCGGCAGGGTCGCCATCGACGTTGGGGTCGGCATTCTCTTCGGCGGTCGGCGCACCGTCGCCGTCGTCGTCGGCATCGAGATAGTCGGGCGTGCCGTCGCCGTCGGTGTCGGGGCCAGGATTGGTGACCGGGTTACCGTCTAGGTCGACGTTGGCGTCCTCGTGTATGTCGAACAGGCCGTCTGCGTCGCTGTCGGCGAACGAGCTGATGGCCAGCGACAGCTCCGAAGTCTGTACGAGGTTGACGCACAGTGCGTCCGAGCAACTGGTCGCAGTGGCAGCGACGGGGGTGTTGGCATTGCCTGGGTAGCTGTGCTGGAGGCTGATCGAGCCGCCACCGGGGTGGTTGACCACGGTGTAGGCGATCGGGACCTCTGCTTCGCCATAGCCGCTGGGGTCGGCGCCCGACGGGTTCTCGTAGAAGTCGATTCGATAGTCGCCGGCTGGCACGTCAAGGCTGTAGTCGATGGTGACGGTGCCTGCGATGGCTACAGCGCCAACCAGGCTCGGATGGTTGAGGCGGCCGTTGGGTCCGGTGTCGACGTCCAGAGCATCGTTGACCAGCGGGCCGATGGCGCCGAGGTCGATGGCCAGCCCGGTGTTGGAGTGGATGCGGTTTCCGACTATGTACACCGCGGCGCCCGCGATGGCGTGAACACCGATGCCGTTGTTGACGATGAGGTTGGCGTCTGCAGGGTTGACGCCACCGATGCGTGAGTTGGCGGCCGACGCTGTGATGCCTGTGCCGTTCGGAGCAACGAGTGCCTGGGTCGGGTCTGTCCCCAAGTAGTTGCCGCCGATTCTTCCGGCGCCGGGGCCAAACGAGTCGATGGCACTCTGGGCAAAGCCGCCGATGGCCAAGCCGGTGACGGTGCTGTCACCGACGGTCAGGGTCAGGCCGGTGGCACCAGGGCCGGCCGACGAGCCGTCGAGGTAGATCTTGATGACGGCGTTGAACGGGTCGGGCGTGGTCGCAGTGTTCTGGGACGCTCCGGGCTGGGTGTAGCCGTCGATGACCAGCGGGGCGGTGATGTCGGCGTACTTGCTGGTCGGAGAGAACAGCCAGTAGTCGCCTGCGACCTGGTAGCCGGCGTCGGACGTTGGCAGGTCGAAGTCGACTAGGTCGACGATCGCAGTTGCGTTCGATTCCTCGATGGCCGCGCGCAGGCCACAGGCGTTGCGGCCGTCCGCAGCCAGCGCGCCTGTAAAGCAGATACCGTCGCCGGGGTCCGAGTCTGGGGCGTCGGTGGTCGAGTTCACGACCACCCGCACCGAGGTCAGGAAGTCCAGCAGGATCGCAGAGCCGGCGCCCGCAGCACCGTCGTCGTCGCCTGGGAGACCGACAACGATTCCGATCGGGCCGTCCAGATCGAAGTCGCCCACACCGGCCACCGACGTGCCGAACGCGTCGCCTGCTGCCAGCTGCGGGGTGAGGAATGGCGTTGCCGCCGAGAGTGTCCAGTCGGACTTGACCGTGCGGTTGCGATCGAGCCTGAGCATGTGGACACGCCCGGTGTCGGCGCCACCCGTGTCGTTGCCGGGAGCACCCACGACCAGGTCGGGCACTCCGTCGACGTTGACATCGCCCAGCGGTCCAACGGCCGTGCCGAAGGCATCACCGTCTGCGGGAGGTGTCGCCAGTCCGCCGGCCGTTGCCGAGATCTCCTGCTCGGCGAGGACGAGACCGCTCGACGACAACGAGATGATGTAGACGGCGCCTCGATCGGTGCCTCCGGCGTCGGCTCCGGGTGCGCCGACGGCCAGGTCATAGGTGCCGTCGGCGTCGACGTCGCCAAGGCCTGCAACGCCTCGACCGAAGGCGTCGCCACCCGCCAGGGCAGCGGCCAGGCCACCGCTGGTGGCCGAGATCTTCTGCTGGCCGGCGACGCTTCCGGTCTGGTCGAGGAACAGTACGTAGACGGCGCCGGTGTCGGCGGCCCCGTCGTCGTCGCCGATTGCTCCCACGGCGATGTCCTTGACGCCGTCGCCGTCGACGTCGCCGAGGTTCGCAACCGATGTGCCGAACCCGTCGGCATCGTCGAGAACCGCAGCGAGGCCGCCGGTCGTGTCGGAGATCTTCTGCTCGCCGATCACGTTGCCCAGTGCGTCGAGCATCAGCAGGTGGACAGCGCCGCGGTCGGTGCCGCCGTCGTCGTCGCCAGGGGCAGCCACGACCAGGTCGGCAGATCCGTTGTTGTCGATGTCGCCGATGCCGGCAACGGCATACCCGAAGGCATCTCCGTCGTCGAGCGTCGCGGCTAGGCCCGCCGTCCCCGATGCGATCTTGACTTCCGAAGCCACTGTGCCGTCGGAGTTCATCAACAGCACGTAGACCGCGCCGCGCGCCGTACCGCCGGTGTCGTCGCCGGGTGCGCCGACGGCCAGGTCTACGACACCATCGCTGTTTACGTCGCCGATGGGCACTGCTGCCGATCCGAACCCATCACCCGCGAGCAGCGGGCCGGTCAGCGACCCAGAAAGGTTCGACAGTTTTCGCTCGGTCTGCAGACCGGTGCCCGCTCCGCCGGTCGGCACGTCGAGGTAGTTGGGCTGCCCGTCGCGGTCAGCGTCGTAGGCGTCGCGCGGGTGGCCATCGCCGTTGGTGTCGGTCAGCTCTAGCGACGTCGCTATGCCGTCGTTGTCGTCGTCGTTGTCGAGGTAGTTGGGTGTGAGGTCGGTGTCGGTGTCGGTTGCGTCGGCGGGGTTGCCGTCGGTGTTGGGGTCGGCGTTTTCGTGGATGGTGAGGATGCCGTCGCCGTCGTCGTCTGCGTCGAGGATGTCGTTGATGGTGTCGCCGTCGGTGTCGCCTGGTTGTTCGTGTTGGTTGTGGACGCCGTCGCCGTCGAGGTCGCCTGTGGGTCCGTCGTTGTCGTCTGCGTCGAGGTAGTCGGGTGTGAGGTCGGTGTCGGTGTCTTGGGCGTCGGCGGGATCGCCGTCGGTGTTGGGGTCGGCGTTTTCGGATGCGGTTGGGGTGCCGTCGTTGTCGTCGTCGTTGTCGAGGTAGTTGGGTGTGAGGTCGCCGTCTGTGTCGGTTGCGTCGGCGGGATCACCGTCGGTGTTGGGGTCGGCACCCTCGTGGATGGTGAGTAGGCCGTCGCCGTCGTCGTCGTTGTCGAGGTAGTCGGGAGTCAGGTCCCCGTCAGTGTCGGGACCAGGGTTGGTGCTCGGATCACCGTCGAGGTCGACGTTCGTGTCTTCGAATATGTCGAACACACCGTCGCCGTCAGAGTCGGAGGCAAGCGCTCGCGACATCTCAGATGTCGATCCGTACGACGACGGAGCGATCTCCTCGGTGATGCTCACCGACAATCGCGTCGAGTGGGTGCCAGGTACCGACGTCGTGTAGCTCGCCGACCCGCCGGGATGGGCGGCGATGAAGTAGGTAGCCAGCAACGTGTCGGCTTCGCCGTAACCGGTCGGGTCCGCCGCCGGTGTGCCGAAGATCTGCACGTGGTAGGCGCCTGCGGCCGCATCGACGGTGAAGTCGATCGTCACCGAGCCACCGGACGCGACAACCGCATCGATCGTCGGGTGGTTGACGGCCTCGTCGATGTCCGGCGCGTCATTGACTGTCGGACCGTCGACGTCGGCATCGATTGCCAGCCCGGCGCTGTCGTAGATCTCGTTCGAGAGAATCACGTTTATGGCAGCCTTCGGTGCCAGCACGCGCACGCCGTCGGCGTTGGGGTCGCTCTGACCGCTGCCCGCGATCGTGTTGCCCTGACCGGCGCCAAGACCACCGACTTGCGTGTTGGTTGCCGTCGCTCCGACCAGCACACCGTTGGCGCCCGAGCCTGGCGAAACGATCAGTCCCGAATCGGTACCGATGAAGTTGCCCTGCACGCTTGTGCTGTCGGAAGCCCCGGTGATGGAGATTCCGTCCTGGCCCGACGCAACGATGACATTGTCGATCAGCGACGACGAATCGGCATCGTTGTCGACCCCGACGCCACTGGCCGCATTGCCCATGGCGGTCAGCCCGTCGAGCCACAGGCCGATCCAGTTGCCTTCAACGACCACGTCGTCGGTTGTTTCACCGTCGATGACCACGCCGGCTTCTCCGCTGGAGACGATGACGTTTCGGTGGGCCGCGCTAGGACCACCGACGACGGTGCGGGCGGCACCGGCCTCGACAGCAACGCCGTGTATGACGGTTCCCAGGCCCGGAGCGCCGGTAGGACCGGTGCCCACCACATTCGCCACGACCTGGTTGTCGACCGCTGCGGCTCCGGCCACAACGATGCCCCGCATCGATGCGCCGACGTGGTTGCCGCCGCCGATGTCGCCAATCTGGGTTTCGGCCGCGGCGACGCGAATGCCCATACCCGACAAGGCATTGGCGGTGGTGCCCGCAGCGTCGAGACCGATGTGGTTGTCGACGATGCGGCTGCGGTCGGCGCCGGCCTCTAGTTCGATGCCGTCACCGGTGAATCCGCCGATGGCGAGGGCGCGCACCGTCGAGCCCCCAGCGGTTCCGGTGAGGTGCAGGCCGTCGCCGACCAGACCAACCAGCTCGACGACGGGTGTCGTTGCGTAGCCCGACTGAGTGGACGCATCGATGGTGATGCCCTCGACGATGTCTGGCAGGGGAGTGACTCCGACATCGATCGTCCATATGCCGCCTGCGTTCCCGGGATCGCTGCCGGGCACCGAGAAGGTGATGGTGTCGTGGCCGACCGATGCGTTGGCCTCGTCGATGGCGGCGCGCAGGGTGCACTCGGGGTCACCCTCGCTGTTGAGGCCGCCCGTGTCGCACAGGCCGTCGCCGGGCACCGCGTCGCCGGTGTTCGCGGTTGAGTTGACCGCCAGCAGTTCACCAGCCTGGATGGTCGTCGAGAACTCCGACGTGGAGCCCAGCTGGCCCGCACCCAGGTCTTCCAGGACGGTCAGGCTCAGCACATCACCCGAGGCTCCTGGCACCACGATGGTGAAGTACTCGGGCCCCGTTCCGGCTGAGGTGATCGAACCCGAACCGACGTATGTCTGACCTTCGCCGAAGCCTGTGGGGTCGGCGCCGCCGGGGTTCGCGAACGCCTGTATCGAGTAGTCGCCAGCGGGCAGGTCGGCGACCAGCACCACCTCGACGTTGCCTGCGCCGGCGTCGTGGGCAGCCTGAACGAACGGCCGGTTGACCACGTTGTCGGTGTCGGGCCAATCGTTGAGGGTGATGCCATCGCCGTTCCAGTCGATGCCCAGACCACCGTTGGTGTGAATCGAGTTGGCCGTGATGGTGATCGACCGGGGTGTGGTGGCGCTCGGCTCGATACCCGCTCCGGTATTGCCTGCGACGACGTTCGAGTCGATGGTGGCGTTGGGGGCTCCGTCAACATGGACGCCGACACCGTTGGCGATTACGGGTGTGCCGCCGGCGTCGGTGCCGATGAGGTTGCCTTCGATCGTGGCGTTGGCAGCGGTGGAGGTCACGGCGACGCCTGCGACGGTGTTTCCGCCGATCAGGTTGCGGTCGGCAGCAGCGTCGCCGCCTACCACTGCGCCGGGGCCGGCCAACTCGACGCCGCTATTGCCATTCGGCACCGCTGCAACACCGGCCTGCGAAGTGCCGATGTAAGTGCCGGCGATGGTCACGCGATCCGCTGTCGCTGTCGTGACCACGCCAGACTCGCCGAACCCGTTGATAACGAGGCCGCGAACGACCACGTCGTCGGCATCGACAATGATGCCGTCCGCGCCAGCCCCGGCCGACGAGCCGTCGATTTCGATCATCTGAGTGCCGTTCAGCGCGGCGGGGCCGGCGTTGGTGTTGGCGACGAACCCTGGCTGGGTGGCGCCGTCGACCAGCAGCCGGTCGGTGATGGCGGGCAGGGCAGAGGTGGGCGAGATCGACCAGTAGACGCCTGTGAATCCCGGGTCGGTTGCGGGAATGGCGAAGGTGATGGTCCCTACGCCGGTGACCGCGTTGGCCTCCTGGATGGCGGCGCGCAAGGTGCACGCGGGGTCGCCCTCGCTGTTCAACCCACCGGTGTCGCACAGGCCGTCGCCGGGCAGCGCGTCCGCAGCATCGCCGGTCGAGTTGACGACGTTGGTGTTGGCGGCGGCCAGTTCCAGCACGAACACTGCACCGGTGTCGGCGGCGCCGTCGTCGTCCCTGAACTGGCCGACGACTATGTCGGTCAAACCGCTACCCGACAGGTCGCCCAGCACGCCGATCGAGCCACCGAACCAGTCGCCCGCATCGACACCGCCGACCGGTCCGCCCTCGGTGGCAGAGATCGTCTGATAGCCCTTGACGGTGAAGTCGCTGTTCATGAACAGCACGTGCACGGCCTCGGGCGCCGAGGCGCCACCGGGCATGCCTACGATCAGGTCTGCGACGGTGTCATCGTCGACGTCTGCGGCCGCCACGGCGTAACCGAACAGGTCGCCGGCCAACAGCGGCAGGGCCAGCGAAGCGGTGTTGTCGTCGATGATGTTGTCGGCGAACACTGTGCCGTCGCCGTTCAGCGACAGGATCCACACACCGCCCTGGTTGCTGGCGGTGGCGAAGTGGTTGGGTGCACCGACCGCGATCTCGAGCCGGCCGTCACCGTCGAGGTCTCCGATGGGCGCAATCGACTCGCCGAAGTGTTCGGTGTCTGCCAGCGCCGGAACGAAGCCACCCTCGGTGTCGGAGATCTTCTGGTCGAAGCGAACGGTGCCGTCGGCGTTCAGCGACACGATGTACACGGCGCCCCTGTCGGTGCCTGCATCGTCGTCGTTGCGGGCACCGATGGCGACGTCGGGCATACCGTCGCCGTCGAGGTCGCCCAGCGGGGCCACGGCGGAGCCGAAGTTGTCGGCAACGTCGAGCACACCGCCGAAGCCGCCCTCGTTGCCAGAGATCGTCTGCTCGGCCTTGACCGTGCCGTCGCTGTTCAGGAACAGCACGTGGGCCGTGCCGGTTGCGGCGCCCAGGACGTTGTTGGCCGGCGCGCCGACGATGATGTCGACCAGGCCGTCGCCGTCGAGGTCTCCGATCGGTGCGACGCTACGGCCGAAGAAGGCTCCGTCGCTGAGGGTTGCCGCCAGCCCGCCCTGTGTGTCCGAGATCTTCTGTTCGGCCTTGACGGTGCCGTCTGTGTTCATGAACAGGATCCACACTGCACCGCGGAGGGTGCCACCGTCGCTGTCCTGGTCGGCGCCGACCGCCATGTCGACCACGCCGTCTCCGTCGAGGTCACCGATGGCCTTGGTCGCACGACCGAAGTGGTCAACGGTTGTGATGGGTCCGGTCAGGCCGCCGCTGGTGGCCGAGATCTTCGTTTCGGCGAACACCACGCCCGAGCTGGCGCCGGCCGCGGCTGCGAGATAGTCGGCGGTGCCGTTCCAGTCCGAGTCGACGGCGTCGCGCGGGTCGCCGTCGCCGTTGGGGTCGGCGTCCTCTGCACCCGTGAGAATGGTGTCGTTGTCGTCGTCGTCGTCGAGATAGTTGGGCGTGAGGTCGCCGTCGGTGTCGACTGCGTCGGCGGGGTCGCCGTCGCCGTTGGGGTCCGAGCGCTCCCAGGTGGTCAGCAGGCCGTCGCCGTCGTCGTCGGCGTCGAGGTAGTCGGGGGTGAGGTCGCCGTCGGTGTCGGGCCCGGGGTTGGTGGCCGGGTCGTCGTCGAGGTCGCCGTTGGCGTCTTCGTAGATGTCGCACAGACCGTCGCCGTCGCTGTCCTGACAGGTGGCCGTGGTGACCGGTCCGAACTCTGACGTCGCTCCATAGGTGGGTCCTGCGAATTGCTGGGTGGCGGTCAGCGAGACCTGGTCGCCGACCGAGCCGCTGAAGGTCAGCTGGAACGCCTCGACACCCGATCCGGCGTGGGCGATGACAGCGCCGGTTCGGAAGTTCTCGCCCTCGCCGTAGCCCGATGGATCGCCACCCGACGGGTTGGTGAACGCTTCGATGCGGTAGTCGCCTGCGGGAACGTCGAGTTCGAAGTCGACGGTGACGGTGCCACCCATCTCGCTGATGCCGGTGATGACCGGGTGGTCGAGCACGGTGTCGACGTTGCTGTTGGGGGTGACACCGTTGCTCAGGATGTCTATGCCGAGCCCGCCGTTGTTCCAGATCAGGTTGCGCAGGATCGTCGTGTCGGTCAGAGCTGTGTCGATGCCCACTCCGCCGTTGTTCGCGATCAGGTTGCGTTCGGCCAGTGTCGTGCCGCCGATGACAGCGCCGGTGGCCCCCGGATTGAGGTCGATACCCGGTCCGCTGAAGCCGATGTCGAACGATCCGGTCTGGTCGGTGCCGATGGAGTTTCCTGTGATGACCGGGTTCGCATCGTTTGTGCCGATTCCGGTAGTGCCGTTGCCGATGACATTGCCCACGATCACCGTTCCGCTGGTGCTGATGATCGCGAAGCCGTCGAGCAGGTCGGAGCCGAATGTGGGATCGGTGCCTATGTAGTTGCTGTCGATGAGGTTGTTCGCGTCTCCGGCTGCCTCTATCGCCCAGGGCCGTCCGCCGATGACGTTGGGAGCCAAAGACGAGCCGATGCGGTTGTCCGAGCCGTCCCAGAGGTTCATCCCCTCCCCGAAGGGATCGACCACAAAGGACTGCGTGGCGTCGGCGCCGATGATGTTGCCCAGAACCAGGCTCCTATCGCCGGGCGTGTCGATGACCACGTTTGCGTTGTCGGCGCCGGACAAGAGGTTGCGGTCGGTCGCGGTGAGGCCGCCGATCATTGCGTCGTTGGCGTTGATGTACACGCCGTAGGCGTTCGATGCTTCGGTTGCTCCGTCGTTCAGGACGCCGATATAGGCGGCCACCACCGTTGCGAAATCGGCGTCGACCTGGATCCCGAAGCCACCGGCTGTGTCGAAGTTGACGATCGTCAGGCCGCGCACGGTCGTGTCTGCGGATTGCAGCCAGAGGCCGTCACCTCCGAGGCCGACAGCAGCACCGTCGATGACGACGACCTGGGTTCCGTTGATGGGCAGCGGGGCGGCGTTGGTGTTGGCGACGAAGCCCGGCTGTGTCGAACCGTCGATCGTCGCGGTCTGGGTCAGTGCGGGGTAGGCGGTTGCGGGGGACAGGGTCCACACACCGGCGGAGTGGCCCGCCTCGGTTGCCGGCATGTTGAAGGTGATCCGGTCGCGGTCGGAGGCGAAGTTGGCCTCCTCGATCGCCGCCCGCAGGGTGCATTCTGGGTCGCCGGCCGAGTTGAGCGCGCCGGTGTCGCAGGTGCCATCGCCGACGACAGAGTCGCCCGCGTCGCCTGTCGAGTTGACGACCAGCTCCCAGCCCGAGGTGATCGCGGCCGAGAACTCTGAGGTGGGGCCGTAGTTGCCTCCGCCGAGGTCCTCGGTCGCCGTAGCCGTAAGAACGGTTCCGGCAGTGGTCGAGATCGTGGCGCTGTGGTTCTGGCGACCGCCGCCCAGGCTGGTCACGGTGGTCGAGCCGACCAAGGTTTCGCCCTCGCCGAAACCGCTGCCGTCTGCGGCACCGTTGGCGAAGAACTCCACTCTGTAGTCGCCGGCGGGCACGTCGAGATCGAAGTGGACCGTGGTGTTACCGCCACCGTCGTCTCCAGCCGCGCGGATCACCGGGAAGTTCAGCAGCCCGTTGACGCCGGTATCGGCGTCGCCGACATCGTTCGCCGTGGCGCCGTCCTCGTAGAAATCGATGCCGAGCCCTGTGTTGTCGTGAATCGAGTTGCCGATGATCGTCAGGCTGTTGGTGGTGTCGAACACGGCGACACCGGCACCGGCGTTGTTGGCGATCTCGTTGTCGTCGCCGACGCCGGTTCCGCCGATTGTGACCGGGACGTTGGAGACCACGGAAACACCCGAGTCGCCGTTGCCCGCAGCGCCGCCGACTGCGTCGACACCGATGGAGTTGCCCGTGACGTCGACCATGCTGTTGGTGATGAACAACCCCAAGCCGGTGTTGGCGGCGATGACGTTGCCATCGACGAGGTTGTTGGTCGAGTCACCGATGTCGAGACCTCGGCCGTTGGCGACTGCCGTGGTTCCGTCCGAGCCAACGCCGATGTAGTTGTCGATGATTCGGGTTCCGTCGACGCCGAACACATTGATGCCTGCGAGCACTGCGCCACCGTTGGCCGCCACGACGTTGTCTTGAACCAGGGTCGTGTCGGCGCCCCAGATGCGCATGCCCTGCTGGCTGTTGCCGCGGGCGACCAGGCCGGTTGCGTCGGTGCCGATCAGGTTGCCCCGCACGACGTTGGTGGCGCCGGTCGACTCGAGCCGCACACCACGGAGGTTGTCGGACAGGACGTTGCGGTCGGCCGGGTCGGTGCCGCCGAGCGTCACACCGGACACAGTCCCGAACTGGAACCCGCCGTCTCCGTTGCCGGCCGCTGTCGTGCCGTCGGCAGCGAGGCCCAGGTAGTTGCCTGCGATGACCGAACCGTCGGCTCCGGTGTCAGCGAAGATGCCGTCGCCTCCGAAGTTGCCGATCGACAGGCCCCGAACGGTGGTCGTTGCCTGGAGAGTGAGACCGTTGACGCCGGCGCCTGCCGACGTGCCGTCGATCGCGATTGCGATGGTGCCGTTCAGACCGGCCGGTGCTGCCGCGGTGTTGACCGAGGCTCCGGCCTGCGAGTAGCCGTCGATCGTCGCAGCCGAGGTAATCGCCGGCAGAGCCGAGGCGGGGGAGATGGTCCAGACACCAGCGGCGTGGCCTGGGTCGCTGGCTGGGATGTCGAACCAGACCGTGTCGAAGCTGGCCGAGGCGTCGACCTCTTGCATGGCGGCGCGCAGGGTGCACTCGGGGTCGCCCTCGCTGTTCAACGCACCCGTGTCGCACAGACCGTCGCCAGGCGTCGAGTCGGTGGCGTCGCCGGTCGAGTTGACGGTCAGCTTCGTCGACGTTGCGAGGTTGACGATGTAGAGCGCGCCACGGGCATTGCCCCCGTCGTCGTCGCCCCACGCGCCGATGGCCAGGTTGGTGGTGCCGTTGCCGTCGAGGTCGCCGAGGGGCGCCAGTGCGCTGCCAGAGCCGTCGTTGGCTTCGAGCGGACCGGTGAGGCCACCGCTGGTGGCACTGATCGTCTCGACCGCTTTGACCGTGCCGTCGCTGTTCAGGTGGATGATGTGGGTGGCACCCGCGTTGACGAAGCCGTCGTCGTCGCTCATCGAGCCCACGGCGATGTCTGGTATGCCGTCGCCGCCAAGATCGCCGACGCCGGCGACCGACCAACCGAACCAATCGCCGTCTTCCAGCGCAACGGTCAGTCCGCCAGTCGTCGAGCTGATCTTCTGCTCGGCTTTGACGGTGCCGTCGGTGTTCATGAACAGGATCCATACGGCGCCGCGGGTCGGGCCACCGTCGTCGTCGCCGTAGTTGCCGACCACCAGGTCGACCACGCCGTCGCCGTCGATGTCGCCGGCGGGTGCCACTGCAGAGCCGAACCAGTTGAGGTTGCCCAATGGTCCGGTCAGTCCTCCGACCGTCGAGCTGATCTTCTGCTGGGCCTTGACGGTGCCGTCGGCGTTCAGGAACAACACGTACAGGGCCCCTCGACCCGAGCCTCCGTCGTCGTCACCTTCGGCTCCGACCACGAGGTCAGGAATGCCGTCGCCGTTCAGGTCGCCGACACGGGCAATGCCGCCACCCCAGAAGTCGCTGGCGTCGAGCGTTGCGCCGAGGCCACCCGCCGTTGCGCTGATCTTCTGTTCCGATCGGACCGTACCGTCGGGGTTGAGGAACAGGACATAGACCGCGCCTGCGTCGACGTTGCCGTCGTCGTCGTTCAACACGCCGACCACGAGCTCGGCCAGGCCATCGCCGTCGAGGTCGCCGACCGTGTCGACCGAGTAGCCGAACTCGTCATCGTCGTCGATCGGCCCGGTCAGCCCACCCGTGGTCGAACTGATCTTCTGCTCGTCCTTGACAGTGCCGTCAGGGTTGAGGAACAGGATGTAGACGGCGCCCCGCTGCGAGCCTCCGTCGTCGTCGAACGCGGCACCCACCGCCACATCGACCACGCCGTCGCCATCGAGATCACCGATGGGCGAGATGGCGTTGGCGAAGAAGTCGGCGTCGTCCAGGGTTGCGACCAGCCCGCCCGCCAGGTCGCTGATCTTCTGTTCTCCGGCTACCTGACCGCCCGCACCAGGAAGGGGGCCGTCCAGATAGTCGGGCTGGCCGTCCCAATCGAGGTCGAGGGCGTCGCGTGGGTCGCCGTCGGTGTTGGGGTCTGCGTTTTCGGCGCTGGTTGGCACCCCGTCGCCGTCGTCGTCTGCGTCGAGGTAGTTGGGGGTGGTGTCGCCGTCGGTGTCTGGGCCGGGGTTGGTTGCCGGATCGTTGTCGAGGTCGGCGTTGGCGTCTTCGAATACGTCGTACAGACCGTCGCCGTCGGAGTCGGTCGATTTGACGAGGTCGAGGATGTAGACGGCACCGCGTTTGCTGCCGACTCCCTCGGCACCGAATGCGCCGATGGCAACGCCGAGGGCGCCGTCTTCGTCCAGATCGCCGATCGCGGTTACCGATGACCCGAACTGGGACTCGTCGCCCAGAGGGCTGGTGAAGCCGCCCGCGAGGTTGCTGATCTCGGCGGTCGACTGAACCATGCCGGCGTTGTCGAGAGCCAACAGGTACACCGCACCGCGAAGTATCCCGCCGCCAGCCGACCAAGGCGCACCGACGGCGACGGTCATTGAACCGTCGGCGTAGACGTCACCGAGAGCCGCTACCGAAGCACCGAAGTTGTCCCCGTCGGACAGGACGGGGTCGAGGCCACCCGAGAGTGAAGAGATCTTCTGTTCGGACTTGACGGTGCCGTCGGTGTTGAGGAAAAGGATATGGACCGCGCCGCGGTCGGTGCCTCCGTCGTCGTCGTTGAGCGCGCCGACAACGATGTCGGCCGCTCCGTCTCCATCGAGGTCGCCAAGGCTGCTGACGTCGGTGCCGAAGAAGGTGCCTGTCACGGTGGCGACAAGGCCACCTGTGCCCGTCGCGATCTTCTGTTCGGACTTGACGGTGCCGTCGGCTTTGAGCAAAAGCACGTACACACTGTCAGATCCGTTGGCACCGACCACCAGGTCGGGTATCCCGTCACCGTCGAGGTCGCCGATCTCAGCGGAACGGTTGCCGAACATGTCGGACGCACCGAGGGTGGCAGCGAGCCCGCCGGCGATGGACGAGATCTTCTGTTCTGTCTTGACGGTGCCGTCTGCGTTAAGGAACAAGATGTAGACCGCGCCGCTGTCGGATGCGCCGTCGTCGTCATCTCGAGCACCCACCGCAAGCTCGGTCACGCCATCGCCGTCCAGGTCGCCCAGAGCGGCAACCGACGACCCGAAGCTGTCGCCGTCGTCGAGCGAGGTTGCGAGCCCTCCGGAAGTGTCGCTGATCTTCTGTTCGGCCTTGACGGTGCCGTCCGCGTTCAGGAACAAGACGTAGACGGCGCCGCGGTCTGTTCCGCCGTCGTCGTCCCACAGAGCCCCGACTGCGATATCGACGACACCGTCGCCGTCGAGGTCTCCGAGCGCAGTGGTGTCGTAGGCAAAGGCGTCGTCGATGTCGAGCGTGGAAACCAACCCGCCGCTGGCATTGCCGATCTTCAACTCGGCGAAGACCCGTGGTGCCGCGCTGGTCGTCGGAAGGTCCAAGAAGTCGGGTTGGCCGTCGAAGTCGCTGTCGAGTGCGTCGCGTGGGTGGCCGTCTGCGTTGGGGTCTGCGTTCTCTGCGCTGGTTGGCACGCCGTCGCCGTCGTCGTCGGGGTCGAGGTAGTTGGGTGTGGCGTCGCCGTCGGTGTCTGGGCCGGGGTTGGTTGCCGGGTCGTTGTCGAGGTCGGTGTTTGCGTCCTCTGCCGAGTCGCACAGGCCGTCGCTGTCAGAGTCGTTGCACGCGGTCGCGGTGAGGTCGAGGATGTAGACCGCGCCCCGGTCCATGCCGCCGTCGTCGTCATTGTTGGTGCCGATGACGATGTTCAAGGCGCCGTCGCCGTCTAGATCGCCCAGCGAGGCAACCGACGATCCGAACTCGTCGCCGTTGTCGAGTGGTCCAGTGAGGCCGCCGCCGGTGGAGGAGATCTTCCACTCGTCCTTGATGGTGCCGTCGGTGTCGAGGGCGACGAGGTAGACGGCACCGCGGCCGGTTCCACCGTCGCCGTCGAGCTTCGCTCCGATAGCCAAGTCGTTGATTCCGTCGTCGTTTAGGTCGCCGAGCGTTGCGACGGACCAGCCAAGGCTGTCCGAGTCGTCGAGCGTCGCGCTCAGACCTCCGGCGGTATCGGAGATCTTCTGTTCTCCCTTGACCGTGCCGTTGCTGTTGAGGAACAGGATCGCCACGGATCCCCGGTTGGGTCCGCCATCGTCGTCGGAGGGAATGCCGACAGCGATGTCCTCGACACCGTCGCCGTCGACGTCTCCGATGCCGCTGACTGAACGCCCAAAGAACTCGAAGTCGCCGAGCGGCATCGCTAGTCCGCCGATCGTCTCCGAGATCTTCTGTTCGGCTTTAACGGTGCCGTCTGGGTTGAGGAACAAGACGTAGACCGCGCCGCGATCGGTTCCTCCGTCGTCGTCGGAATCTGCGCCGACCACCAGGTCGTTGACACCGTCGCCGTCGAGGTCGCCCAAACCGGCGACCGACCGTCCGAACACGTCGGAGTCGTCAAGCGAAGCGGAGAAACCGCCTGTGGTGTCGGAGATCTTCTGTTCGGCTCTTACCGTGCCGTCGGTGTTGAGGAACAGGATGAAGACAGCGCCTCGGTCGGTTCCTCCGTCGTCGTCGTCCGGAGCGCCGACCGCCACATCGCCGATGCCGTCGCCGTCGATGTCGCCGAGCGCTGCCACCGAATAACCGAATTGATCCGAGTTGGCCAGTGCTCCGCTGAGGCCACCCTGCGTGTCGCTGATCTTCTGCTCGGAGGCGACCGTTCCATCGGCGTTGAGGAACAGGACGTAGACGGCGCCTCGGTCGGTTCCTCCGTCGTCGTCCAGCGGAGCGGCGACGGCGATGTCAACGACCCCGTTACCGTCGAGATCGCCGAGGCTGGCGACGTTCTCGCCCATCGAGTCGTTGTCGTCGATTGGACCGACGAGTCCGCCGGTGGCGGATGAGATCTTCTGTTCGGCTGTGATTGGTGTGACAGACGGGCCTGCTTCGGTGTCGAGGTAGTCGGGCTGTCCGTCGTGGTCGGTGTCGAGTGCGTCGCGTGGGTCGCCGTCGGTGTTGGGGTCGGCGTTCTCTGCGCTGGTTGGTGTGCCGTCGCCGTCGTCGTCGGCGTCGAGGTAGTTGGGGGTGGTGTCGCCGTCGGTGTCTGGCGCTGGGTTGGTGGAGGGGTCGTTGTCGAGGTCGGTGTTGGCATCTTCTTCGTGGTCCCACAGTCCGTCGCCATCGGAATCGACTGCTGCTGCGGTGACGGTGGCTACCGCCGAGAACTCTGACGTGGAGTCATAGCTGGGCCCGGCGAGCTCTTCGGTCGCAGCGAGCGAGACGATGTCTCCCGCGGATCCGGTGTAGATGATCTGGAAGCTCTCGGCTCCCGAGCCGGTATGGACGATGGATGTCCCGGATTCGAAGACCTCGCCTTCGCCGTACGTGCTGGGGTCTGCGCCCGACGGGTTCGTGAAGGCCTCGACGCGATACGTCCCCGCGGGGACGTCCAGGTCGAAATCGACCGTCACGGTTCCGCCGGACTCGGTCGCAGAGGTGATCTCGGGATGGTTCAGTTGCTCGTTCGGACCAGCGTCGAGGTCGTCGGCGTCGTTCGGCGTGTGGCCGTCGCCGTTGAGGTCCCAACCCAGTGCGGTATTGGAGTGGATCGAGTTGCCGAGCGACGTGATGTTGTTGGAGTTTCCGTGGATCGACACACCCTCGTCGCCATTGTGGGCGATGGTGTTGCCCTCGCCAGGGCCGGTGCCGCCGAACACCACCTGGAGACTGTCGCCGAAGTTCAGAGTCACGCCATCGCCGGTATTGCCCAGTGCCGTGGTGCCGTCGGAACCGACGCCGATGAGGTTTGCGAGGAACGTCGCGCCTGGCGAAGTCAGGACCTGAACACCCTCGCCATCGTTGCCCGAGATCACGTTGTCGGTGACAATCGCATTGAAGGCACCGTTCAGGTCGAGGCCTTCGTCGGCGTTGCCCCTGTCGAGCAGGCCGGTGACATCGGTGCCCAGGTAGTTGTTCTCGATGGTGTTGCCGGCGCTCAGCACCAAGAGGCCCTCTTGGCCGTTGGCCGAGATGACGTTGCGATCGGCTGGGTTGGGCCCGCCGATGGTGTTTGCGGTGGCCGCAGCGTCGACCTCGATGCCGTCCTGACCGTTACCCGCAGCGGTGGAACCGTCGGGGAGCAGGCCGATGTAGTTGCCGGCGATCGTGCTGCCCGAGCCCGACTGTACAAACATGCCGTCTTCGTCGAAGTTGGTGATCGAGAACCCGCGCACCTCGACAGACGAGGCCGCAATGACCAGACCGATGCCGCCAAGACCGGCCGAGGTGCCGTCGACCCGGACGATGGGCGTGCTGGCGAAGCCGGGCTGCGTGCTCGCATCGATCGAGGCAGTCGCGGTGACCGAGGGCAGGTCCGACCCCGGAGAGATCGTCCACACACCACCCGAGTGACCGGACTCGGTGGCCGGCATGTCGAAGGTGATCGCGTCGATGGTTGCAGAGGCGTTGGCCTCCTGGATTGCGGCGCGAAGCGTGCATTCAGGGTCGCCCTGCGAGTTGAGGCCCCCGGTGTCGCACGATCCGTTACCCGGAACCACGTCGCCGAAGTCGTTGGTCGAGTTGACGATGGCGACGGGGGAGGGGGACAGGTCGAGGATGTAGACAGCGCCAGCCGACGACCCACCGTGTCATCGAAGGGAGCGGCGGCAGCCAGGTTCAGCGAACCATCGCCGTCGAGATCTCCCAAGCTGGACAATCCGACGCCGAACCAATCACTGAGGTCGAGCGTCGAGGCAAAACCGCCTGTGGTCGATGAGATCTTCGTCTGTCCGACGACCAGGCCCGCAGAATCGAGCTGCAGCACGTAGATCGCACCAGCGTCGGTGGTGCCATCGTCGTCGCGGGGCGCGGCGACGGCAATGTCGCCCACACCGTTGCCGTCGATGTCGCCGATGCCCGCGACCTCGTGGCCGAAGAACTCGTCGGTGGAGAACGTCGCCGACAACCCGCCGGTGGTCTGGCTGATCTTCTGGCTGGCCTTGACCGTGCCGTTCGAGTTCAACCGCAGCACCCATGCCGCACCGAAGTTGGCGCCGTCATCGTCGTCGCCGAAGGCGCCCACAGCGAGGTCCACAACTCCATCACCGTCGATGTCGCCGATGGCCGCCACCGAAGCTCCGAACAGGTCGCTGTCGTCGAGAGCGGGGCCGCCTCCGGCAAGTTCGGAGATCTTCTGCTCGGCCTTCACCGTGCCATCGACGTTGAGGAACAGGATGTGCACCGCGCCGCGGTCGGTGCCAGCATCGTCGTCCCAGTAGGCGCCGACGGCGATGTCGCCGACTCCGTCGCCGTCTAGGTCGCCCAAGCGTGCGATCGCCTCGCCGAACCCATCCGTGTCATCGAGGGTTGCTGCCAGCCCGCCGCTGGTGTCGCTGATCTTCTGCTCGGCTTTGACGGTGCCGTAGGCGTTGAGGAACAGGATGTGCACCGCGCCGCGGTCGGTGCCGCCGTCGTCGTCATAGACGGCGCCAACCGCCAGGTCGGTGATGCCGTCACCGTCGATGTCGCCGATCGCTTCGACGGCTTCGCCGAAGTTGTCGCCGTCGTCGAGGCTGGCCAGGAGCCCGCCGCTGGTGTCGCTGATCTTCTGCTCGGCTTTGACGGTGCCGTCGGCGTTGAGGAACAGCACGTACACCGCACCGCGCCCGGAACCGCCGTCGTCGTCGCCGGGTGCACCCACCGCAAGGTCGGCTACGCCGTCGCCATCGAGGTCGCCGGGTGAGGCGGTCGAAGAGCCGAACCAGTCGTCGGCGGCCAGTGGGCCAGTGAGGCCGCCCGCAGTGGCCGAGATCTTCTGCTCGGCGGACACGGGAGTTGTCGAGCTCGCCGCCTCGACGTCGAGGTAATCGGGTTGGCCATCCCAGTCGCTGTCGAGCGCATCACGAGGGTCGTTGTCGCCGTTGGGATCGGCGTTCTCGGCAGCGGTCAGGATGCCGTCGTCGTCATCGTCGTCGTCTAGGTAGTTGGCCAACAGGTCGGCGTCGGTGTCGGGGCTCGGGGTCGTCGTCGGGTCGTTGTCGGCGTCGAGGTTGGCGTCTTCGTAGCTGTCACAGATGCCGTCGGTGTCGCTGTCGAAGCAGGCTGCTGCCGAGATCTCAGAGGTCACGCCGTACGATCCGGCCCCGAGGTCTTCGGTTGCGGTGAGCGTGACGATGTCGCCGACCGAGCCGCCCGTGTACTGGATCGAGAACGACTGCGGTCCTGACCCGCTGTGAGCGATGACAGCCGAGTTCTCGAACACCTCGGCCTCGCCGGCGCCTGTGATGTCTTTGCCTGAGGGGTTGGTGAACACCTCGACGCGGTAGTTGCCGGCGGGCACGTCGAGGTCGTAGTCGACGGTGACAGTTCCCCCTACCGACTCGCCGATCGAGGTGATGACCGGGAAGTTCAGAAGGTCGTTGGCGCCGGTGTCGATGTCGTTGGCGTCGTTCGGGGTGATGATCCAATCGTTCCCGAGCTGGATACCCAGCGATATGTTGCTGTGAATCGAGTTACCGATGATCGCGATGGTGTCGTTGGTTGCGTCCAAGACGAGTACGCCATACCCGTTGCGGCTGTGGGCAATGACGTTGCCTTCGCCGGCACCGTCGCCTCCGACCTCGATCAGGCTCGTGGTCTGGCTGATTTCCAGGCCTTGAAGGCCATTTCCGAGAGGCGTGGTGCCGTCCTGACCAACACCGATGTTGTTGCCCTGGATCGTGACCGTATCGACGTTCTCCCAGAGGTGGATTCCCGACAGGGTGTTGGCGCTGATGACGTTGCCCTGACCGCTGCCACCAATGGTGTGGCCGGTCGAGTTCTGGACCTGCAAGCCCTCTTCACCGTTGCCGAGCGGGGCGTTTCCGGTCGAGTCGACGCCGATGAGGTTGGCGGTGATGGTGGCGTTGTCCGCACCGTCGAACACCAGCACGCCGTCGAGGGTGTTGCCGCTGATCACGTTGAGGTCCAGCGTCACACCGGTCGAGTTGACGAGCACACCGCCTGCACCATTGGGTTGGGCGATGAGGCCTTCGACATCGGTTCCGATGTAGCTGTCGGTGATGCTCGAGTTGTCGGCACCCGGATTGGCCATGACGCCGTAGCCCGACCAGTTGCCGATGGCAAGTCCTGCCATCGTCAGCTGTGCCGTGGCGTGAATGCCGTCGCCGGTTGTGGACGACCCGTCGAGGAACACGACCGGGCGTCCCTCGGTTCCGTATTCGCTCTGTGAGGTGCCGACGATGCTCAGCTGTCCGGTGATGACCGGCAGGGCCGATGCCGGGGTGATCGTGTACGACGCTGGTGATGCCGAATAGCCGGGCTCGGTGTTGGGCATCGAGAAGAAGATCAGGTCGCTGCCGCCGAGGGCATTGGCTTCCTGAATGGCGGCTCTCAGCGTGCACTCGGCGCTGCCCTGCGAGTTGATGCCACCCGTGTCGCAAACACCGTTGCCCGCGCTCGCGTCAGCGGCGTCGCCGGTCGAGTTCACCACGAAGGCCGCCTGAGCGCTGATGTCGCCTCCATCGTCGGCTGTCTGAGCGGCGACGGGCACGGGCGCGAGCAAGCCCACCAGCATCAGCATCGATGCAAGCGCGGAAGACAGGCGTCGGCGCCAAGAGCGGTGCCGGATGCCATTCGAGAAGCCAAGAGAACGCGGCGAGGTCATCGAACCGACATCACCACCGGGTCGCTTGCATGAGAACGCACAAAGGCGCTCGTGACAGTCACGATCAGTTCAGTCGGCCGCGCTGACGGTCGGTTCAGTACTGCCCGTCGTGCCGCGCGTGTGCAGTCACCGGCGCGGCAAGCCCACAGAGGGTGAAATTGGTTACATCCAGATCGACGCTCCGTAGCGAAAGGGTGAGCAAACAACAGCACGGATTGTCGGCAATGGCGTGGTGCACACCATCGATCGGGTTCTGTTGCCGGTAGACCTGGACAACCGCAAGCAGACCCGATGGGAGAACCCCTGACGTTCGCCGAATCTGGAGGTGGGTTCACCCCGAAAACCGGGGCGAACTCGCCCCCATATTCCCTTCGGGACAACCCGGTACCGGGCGTCTGCCGCGCCCGAGTCCTATCGGGCGAAGACGAGGAGCCCGGGCAGATCGACGACGGCGCCGGGCACCGAGCCCAAGCCGGCGTTGCCCTGCAGGGTCAGCGACGCGAGCGAGGCCAGGTTCGACAGCTGCACGGGCACGGCACCGCTCAGCAGGTTGCCGTGAAGGCTCAGCCCTTGCAGGGTCGTGGCGTCGCCCAACTCGACCGGAATCGAACCAGACAGGCCGTTGTCGTGCAGCATCATCCACTCGACCGAGGCCATGTCGCCCAGCTCTACCGGAATGGCGCCCGTGAGGACGTTGTTCTGCAGGCGCAGGTCGGTCACCGAATCCAAGGCACCGAACGTCGTCGGTATCGAACCGCTGAAGGCGTTGTTCTGGAGATCGAGCACCACCAGCGACGTCAGCGAACCCAGGCCCGCAGGGATGCTTCCCGACAGAGCGTTGTGGCCCACGTTGAGGTGGGTCAGAGCAGATGCTCCGCCTAGGTCGGCGGGCAGCGAGCCGCCGAGCCGGTTGGTCTCGACATCCAGGACGGTCAGCGAGGCGATCGAGCCGAATCCCAGCGGCAGCGAACCGGTCAGCTCGTTGTCGTTGAGGCGAAGCTCGACCAGCATCGGGATGGCCGCCAGATCGGCCGGGAAGGCACCACTCAGCCGGTTGACAGACAGATCGATCGTCTGCAGCGCAGCGAGGTCGTCGATGCCTGCGGGTATCGAACCGACGAGCCCACTGTTCGAGAGGTCGAGGCCAGTGACGTTGGTGGCGTCGCAGGTGACCCCTGGCCACAGGCAGGGGAGGCTGTGTGCCAACCACCCCGAGTTGGCGGTCCAGCCCGGCGAGTTGGTCGCCGACGCAAGCGCCACCAGGTAGTTGCACTCGATCGTGGGCACCTGGGTCTGGGCGGTGCAGTCGGCGCCACCCATTGCGTCGAGATAGTCGGGCGTCAGGTCGGCATCGGTGTCGAGTGCGTCGGCGGGGTCGCCGTCGGCGTTGGGGTCGGCCGACTCGTCGGCGGTGGGGGCGCCGTCGCCATCGTCGTCGGTGTCGAGATAGTCGGGGGTGAAATCACCATCGGTGTCGGGACCGGGGTTTGTCGACGGATCACCGTCGAGATCCAGGTTGGCGTCTTCGAAGATGTCGCACACGGTGTCGCCGTCGGTGTCGGTGCACGCCACAGATGCCGCGGCCGAGAACTCCGACGTGGACCCATAGACAGGCCCCGCCGACTCTTCGGTGGCGGTCAGGGTGATCGTGTCGCCATAGCCGCCGCCGTAGATGATCTGGAACGACTCGGTACCCGAGCCGGTGTGCACGATGGTGCTTGCGACCTGCAGGCCCTGACCCTCGCCGTAGCCACTTGGATCGGCGCCCGCCGGGTTGGTGAACAACTCGATTCGATACGACCCGGCGGGGACGTCCAGATCGAAGTCGACCGTTACGGTGCCGAGCGCGTCGATCGCAGACGTGACGACCGGGTAGTTGAGCAGGTCGTTCGAGCCGGTGTCGACATCGAGCGCGTCGTTGGTGTCGACACCGGTGGTTCCGAGGTCTATGCCGAGCCCGACGTTGCCCACGATCTGGTTGGAGATGAACGTGTTGCCCGCGCCGGCGCCACCCTTGCCAATGCCGGCTGCTCCGTTCGGCACCACCGCAACGCCGCTCGAGTCGAGCCCGATCCGGTTGCCGCGAACCATGTTGTTGTCGGCCCCGTTGGCGATACTGACGCCGGCACCCGTATTGCCAGAGATCGTGTTTGCATCGCCTGGAGTCGCCCCGCCGATTGTGTTGCCGTCGGCGAAGGTCCAGATGGCGACGCCGGCACCACCATTGGGGCGCGGCAGGCTTCCCGTGGGGTCTAGGCCGACGATGTTGCCTGCGACGACGTTGCCGGTGGCGCCGGTTCCGTCGAGCATCACACCGTTCGACGCATTGCCCGAGATCACGTTGCCCTCGCCGGCTCCGCTGCCACCGATCTGGTGACCATCGGTCGCTGCCACGTAGATGCCCTGGCTTGCGTTGCCGAGGACGTTGCCTGCGGTGTCGAGGCCGATCACGTTGCCTTGAACCACGGCGTTGTCGGTGCCACTGCCGGAGATGTGGACGCCGTGTCCGGTGTTGCCCGAGATCAGGTTGCCCGCGCCAGCCGCAGCGCCCCCGATCACGACATTGTCGGCGCCTCCGTCGACCTGTATGCCCGCCCCGCCGTTGGCGACGGCCGAGAGCCCGTCGGCACTGGTGCCGATGCGGTTGCCCTCGATGGTCGTTCCCGACGCAAACGACCCGACAACCGTGATGGCGTTGCCCGCGTTACCCGAAATGATGTTGCGGTTGGCCGGAAGTGGCCCGCCGACGGTGGCCGGTCCCTGCAGGTAGACGCCAACCGAGTTGGGTATCGGCGCGTCACCGGCAGCGTTCATTCCGATCGTGTTGCCAGTGATCGTCGTGTTGGTTACCGAGTTGTTCGTGAACAGGCCCTGGTCGGTGTTGCCCGAGATCAGGTTGTTCGACACGAGGGTTCCGTCGGCGGCGCCGAGCAGCCAGACACCCTTGGCGCCATTGGCCACGGCCGCGGTGCCGGTCCGGTTGGTGCCGATCTTGTTGCCGATGATGACCATGCCGGTCGAGCCATTGGCGAAGATGCCGTCCCAGTAGCCCGAGATCACGTTGCTGTCGATCGTCGTATCGGTGTCGAGGTTGGCGTAGATGCCAGACCCGACGGCCCCGATGGCGAGCGTGCCGGTCATGTCCAGGCCGATGATGTTGTTCTGGATCAGCGTTCTGAGCGCGCCGGTCTCGACGACGACACCGTCCGAACCAGCCGACAAGACGTTGCGGTCGGCCACGGCGGGCCCGCCGATGATGCTGTCGGTGCCGGTCACATAGACAGCTGCCGCTTCGGCGCTGGTGCTGGTCGCCCCGTCGGCCTGAACGCCAAGGAAGTTGCACCGGACCGTGTTCGAGTTGCCATCCAGCTGGACCTGGTTGTCGCCGAAAGCCTCGATGGCCAGGCCCTGGATGGTGCTGCCACCAGCCGTCAGAACCAGACCGTCCGACGATGCGGCCAGGCCGGTTCCGTCGAGCAGCACGGCGATGGTGTGTTCGCCGTCGACCGGGTCGCACGCAGCACCCGCCTGGGTGGTGCCGTCGATGGTGACCGAAGCGGTTATCGCGGGCAACACACTTGCCGGGTTGATCGTCCACACACCGGCAGCGTGGCCGACGTCGGAGATCGGTATATCGAACTCGATCGTGCCGATCGAGGCCGAAGCGTTTGCCTCGTCGATGGCGGCGCGCAACGTGCACTCTGGATTGCCCTCGGCATTGGTGCCCCCGGTGTCGCAGAGGTTGTCTCCAGGCGAGAGGTCGGCGCCGTCACCCGACGAGTTGACAGCCACCGTCGTCGGCGGCGACAGGTCGAGAATCCAGACTGCGCCTGCATTGGCCGCCCCGTCGTCGTCGCCGAAGGCGCCGACCGCCAGGTTCAGGCTGCCGTCGTCATCGAGATCGCCCAGGCTCACCACCGAAACCCCGAAGAAGTCGCTCGCCGCGAGCGGACCGGTGAAGCCGCCCGACAGCGCGCTGACCTTCTCCTCGCCGATCACGGCACCGGTCGCATCGAGGGAAAGGATGTAGATGGCCCCGCGGCCGGTGCCGCCGTCGGCATCGTTGTAGGCGCCGACCGCCAGGTCGCCGATTCCGTTGCCGTCGGTGTCGCCGAGCCCGGCGACGGACGCACCGAAGTAGTCGCCGTCGTCCAGGGTCGCGGTGAGCCCGCCTGCCGTGTCGCTGATCTTCTGTTCGGCCTTGACCGTGCCGTCACTATTCAGACGCAGGACGTATGTCGTTCCGCGGTCGGTGCCGCCGTCGTCATCGAAACGCGCTCCGACCGCGATATCGGAGACGCCGTCGCCGTCTATGTCGCCCAGCGAAGCTATGGACCAGCCGAAGAAGTCGGTGTCGTCCAACTCTGCTGACAGTCCGCCTGCCGTGTCGCTGATCTTCTGTTCGGCTTTGACGGTGCCGTCGCTGTTGAGGAACAGCACGTACACCGCACCCCGGCCGTTGCCTCCGTCATCATCGGAGTACGAACCAACGGCCAGGTCGTTGACGCCGTCACCGTCGATATCGCCCAGACCCTCCACAGCGCTGCCGAAGTTGTCACCTGCGTCGATGGTGGCGACCAGTCCGCCGTCGGCGGAGCTGATCTTTTGTTCGGCCTTGACGGTGCCGTCGCTGTTGAGGAACAGCACGAAGACCGCACCCTCGGTGGTGCCGCCCCCGTCGTCGGTTCTGGCTCCGACGGCGATGTCTGTAATGCCGTCACCGTCCAGATCGCCCAGCCCGGCAACCGACCACCCGAAATACCCGACGTCTTTCAAGGGCGCCATGAGACCGCCTACCAGGTCGCTGATCTTCTGTTCGGACTTGACGGTGCCGTCGGCGTTGAGGAACAAGACATATACCGCCCCGCGGTCGTTGCCTCCGTCGTCGTCGCGCGCCTTGCCGACCACCAGGTCGCCCACACCATCGCCGTCGATGTCGCCCACCGATGCGAGCGAGCGGCCGAAGTTGTCGTCGACGGCCAACGCGGCGCCCAGACCGCCGGCCAGATCGCTGATCTTCTGCTCGGCGCCCAGGGGTGTTGTGGAAGGGCCGGCTTCGACATCGAGCCAGTCGGGTTGGCCGTCGAAGTCGCTGTCCAGCGCGTCGCGAGGGTCGCCGTCGCCGTTGGGGTCTGCGTTCTCTGTGCTGGTGGGCGAGCCGTCGTTGTCGTCGTCGGGGTCGAGGTAGTTGGGGATGGTGTCGCCGTCTGTGTCGGGCCCAGGGTTGGTGGCCGGGTCGTTGTCGGCGTCGGCGTTGGCATCTTCGTTGTCGTCGCAGAGCCCGTCGGAATCGGCGTCTGCGCACACCGCGGCGGCCACATCGGAGAACTCCGAGGTCGAACCGAACACCGGGCCCGGCATTTGCTCTGTGGCGGTGAGGCTGATGATGTCGCCGGGCGCTCCGCTGATGGTGACCTGGAACGACTCGGTGCCCGAACCGGTGTGAGACACCACCGTTGCGCCCACGAACTGCTCGCCCTCGCCATTGCCAGTCGGATCGGCGCCCGAGGGGTTGACGAACGCCTCGACTCGGTAGTCGCCAGCCGGCACGTCGAGATCGAAGTCGATCTGGGTCGAGCCGTAGCTCGAGACAGCGCTGGTCATCTCGGGGAAGTTGAGCAAGCCGTTGGGCCCCGTATCGACGTCGTTGGGATCGTTCTCGGTTACGCCGCCTCCGCCGAGGTCGATACCGAGGCCGCCGTTGCCCCAGAACCTGTTGCCCAACACCGACACGTCATCGGCTGCACCGGCGATGCTTATTCCCGCACCGACCAACCCCGAGAAGAGGTTGGCCTCGAGGCTGTCGGATGTGCCATCCCAGTTCGAGCCCACCCTTGTGCCCGACCCGCCGATGCCGAGGCCGACGGCGCCAAGCGCGGTGGCGCCATCTGAACCCACGCCGAAGTGATTGCCAGCGATCACCGACGCCGAACCGGTCAGCGAGCTGCCGTTTGAGCCGGCGATCACGATGTTCGCCTCGCCCGCATCGTCGAAACCGTCGCCGTCGACGCCCAGCGTCAGAGATCCGGCTCCGTTGTCGGTCATGACACCCCAGTTGGACGCGGCCAGGATGGACATGCCGGTCACGTCGGTGCCCAGCAGGTTGCCTTGCACTATCCCGCCCTGGGCGCCCACACCCGAGAATCGAACGGGTAGATCGGAGTTGCCGGAGATCAGGTTTCGATCGGCCGCCACGCCCGAGCCCACACGCAGGCCGGCGCCGTTGGTGAACACGCCGATGGTGTTCGAGTTGGCGGCCGTGCCGTCGATGTTGGTGCCGATGAAGTTGCCGCTGATTTCGACGTTCGTCACTCCCGGCGCCATGGAGATACCTCGGCTCGCGAAGTTGGCGATGTTCAGACCTCGTACGACGGAGCCATCGGCCCCCGGGTTGAAACCGATGCCCTGGACAGCGCTCGTGCCATCGAGGCGAACCTTCAGCACGGTGTCGAGCCCACCGGGCGCGGCGACGGTGTTGGCCGAAGAGCCCGCCTGGGTGTAACCGTCGATAGTCACGATGTCGGTGATCGCTGGAAGGTTCGACGCTGGCGCGATGACCCAATAGCTGGGTGGTCCTGCGACATACCCGGGGTCGCTCAGGGGGAGGGCGAAGTCGATGATGTCGATCGAGGCCGTGGCGTTGGTCTCCTCGATAGCGGCGCGCAGCGTGCACTCGTCTGCGCCTTCGCTGTTGGTGGCGCCGGTGTCGCAGATTCCGTCACCCGGCACGAGGTCGGCCAGGTCTGCGGTGGAGTTGACGCTCACCGCCGCTGGTTCGGACAGTCCGATCACGTACGCGGCTCCGTGGTCGGAGCCGCCGTCGTCGTCGAATGGCGCGCCGACGACCAGGTCTGGCAGATCGTCACCGTCGAGGTCGCCCAGAGACGACACCCAGGTGCCGAAGTAGTCTCCGTTGTCGAGGCCTGCTCCCAGGCCCCCGGAGGTATTCGAGATCTTCAGCTGGCTCTCGACGGTGCCGCTTGTGCTGAGCGACAGCAGATAGATGGCGCCTCGGTCTGTGCCGCCGTCGTCGTCCCTTGCGGCTCCGACGAGTAGGTCGGGTGTGCCGTCGCCATCGAAGTCTCCTACGCCCGCCGTGCTGACTCCGAAGTAGTCGGTGTTGTCGAGTGGTCCGAGGAGGCCGCCGGCGGTGGAGCTGATCTTTTGTTCTGCTTTGACGGTGCCGTCGGTGTTGAGGAACAGGATGTATACGGCGCCGCGGTCGGTGCCGCCGTCGTCGTCGAAGTAGGACCCCACCGCCAGGTCGGTTACACCGTCGCCATCCACGTCGCCCAGGGCGCTCGCTGCCGAGCCCAAGCTGTCGGTGTTGTCGAGTGGTCCGGTGAGCCCGCCGGCGGTGGAGCTGATCTTTTGTTCGGCTTTGACGGTGCCGTCGGTGTTGAGGAACAGGATGTATACGGCGCCGCGGTCGGTGCCGCCGTCGTCGTCGAAGTAGGCGCTGACGGCGATGTCACGTACGCCGTCGCCGTCGAGGTCGCCGAGTCCGGTAACGGCTCGTCCGAACCGGTCGGTGTTGTCGAGTGGTCCGGTGAGCCCGCCGGCGGTGGAGCTGATCTCTTGTTCGGCTTTGACGGTGCCGTCGGTGTTGAGGAACAGGATGTATACGGCGCCGCGGTCTGTACCGCCGTCGTCGGCGTAGTACGCGCCTACCGCCAGGTCGTTAACCCCGTCGCCGTCGAGGTCGCCGATCGAAGCGATCGCCTTTCCGAACAGGTCGGTGTTCTGCAGTGGTGACGAGAACCCGCCGGCGGTGTCGCTGATCTTTTGTTCGGCTTTGACGGTGCCGTCTGGGTTGAGGAACAGGATGTAGATGGCGCCGCGGTCTGTGCCGCCATCGTCGTCGTTGATGGCGCCCACGGCGATGTCGGTGACGCCGTCGCCATCGATGTCACCGATGGCTGTAGCCGACATACCGAACTGGTCGTCGAAGCCGAGTGTTCCGGCGAAACCGCCTGCGGTGTCGCTGATCTTCTGGAGCCACGTCACCTGCCCGCCCGCCGGAAGGGTGGGCGCCGACAGATAATCGGCCACGCCATCGTGGTTCGAATCGACCGCATCGCGCGGGTCGCCGTCTGCGTTGGGGTCGGCGTTTTCAGATGCCGTGGGCATCGCGTCGCCGTCGTCGTCGGGATCGAGATAGTTGGGGATGAGGTCGCCGTCCGTGTCAGGGCCCGGATTGGTCGAAGGATCACCGTCGAGGTCAGCGTTGGCGTCTTCTTCGGTGTCGCAGATACCGTCACCATCCGCATCAAACCCACATGAGAGGGCAACTACGAGATCGGTCTGATCGGCGGTTTGGCGCGCCAAAGCCTGCTCGGGAACCATCACGATCCCGGGCAGGAGAATCATCACCGTCGCAAGCGCCCACCTGAACTGCACGGCGTTCCATTTGTTGTTCGACAGCAGTCTGCGTCTGGTCATCTGGAACTGGTCATCTCGGAGTGGGCGGTCACCTCGTGGCTACGGCCCCCTGGCGCTGTTTCGTTGATTCGGTGGCAACGCGGGGCACCACAACGGCATAGGAAACGCTGGGGTTCTTGCTGACAGCGCGCAGGTCCGCGCCTATCGCTCTCAGAAGGGTTCGCGCAACCCACAGGTCGGCGCTGCGTTTGCTGCGCACTATGTCGAGCAGGTTCGAGCTGTCGGGCTCGAGGGCCAAGGCGGCCTCGGTGCTGGTGCGCCGCACCCCGTCGTGACCCAACCGCAGCTCGACAGCCGAAGCCAGGTCGATGATCTCGCAGAACACCAACGATGCGCCCGAACCCGCGAGATCGCGAATCAACAGCCGCACGGCATCGAAGAAGACCCCGCCGTCGGTCATGGTGACGATTCCGGTGGGTCCGCTGACCTCGACCTCGACGCCGGTGACACGACCGGCACGCCACAACATCGAGCTGAGCTCGCCAGACTCGAGCGTCTGAAGATCGGGAGCTCTGGCTCCGTCGACAACCTCGGTGGCGGCCACGAACCGCTCTATGGGGGCCGTCAGATGCGACTCTGGGCGCATCCGTGCTCTCTCGACGAACCGGTCGACCAGCTTTCGCCGCACGAGGGTCTGGGCGTGGCCCTTGGCCAGGGCGGCCTCCAACTCGAGGACCTCGCGTTGAGGTCGCGTCAGCTCGCGATAGATCATCACCGCGACGGTGGGAATCAGGAAGGCGATGATCGCACCGACCAGCGTGCCCAGATCGGTCAGCTCGGCGTCGGCGGCGTCGAGCAGGTCCAGTGCGTCGTCGCGGTCGCGCGCCACCACGTCTGCCAACTCGTCGTATGCCTGCTCCATGGCGTCGAGTGAGATGCCGTCCTCGCCGTTGGACAGTGCGAGGCTGACCTCCCTGACCCGCTCGCGGAATCGCCCCACCGAGTCTTCCGTGGTGGGCAACAGGCCAACCCCGTCGCGCCTGGCCTCCTCGACGATCACGGCCATGTTCGTCATCGACCCTGACACGTTGCCGAGGTTCGATTCGATCGGTCTCGCCACGTCGATCTCGGCCGTCTGTCCGAGCTCGTAAACGAGGGACGTGAAACTCAGCTGGGCCCTCGCGACCGTTGCCGACATCAACAGCTCGTCGTATGAGTGTGCCGAGCTGGCGCGCTCGGTCACCCGCCGCGAGGCCTGTCCGACCGAGAAGACGCCCAGAGCCAGGACGAACAGTGCTATGCCCGCGAAGGTCCCCAGAACGGCGGCGCGACGCCGCTTGATCTTCTCGTTTCGTCTGGTCTCGGACACGGGTGTGGAAGCCACGGTGCGCTCAGTCGGCCGAGGCCACAGCGAGTTCAGCCTTATCCGTTGACGCAACGGCCGGGGAGTGAAGCCGCAGGATCACCTTGGCTCCGCCAGACACCTCCTCACGAAGGGTCAATGAGCCACCAGATGCCTCGATCAGGTCGTTTACCACCGCGATGGCGGTGCCCGAAGAACCAGCGGCCACCGTGGCCCGCTCTGCAACCGTCGCGCGTTCGACCGAGCGCTGCATCTCGCTGGCCGGCCGAGGAACGCCGTCGTGGGAGAAGGCGAGCTCGATCCAGTTATCGAGCTCGTTTATGTGGCAGGCGATGTTGGTGGCGCCGCGCTCGACGGAGTCGATGGTGAACAGGTCGAGAGCGACCCCCGCACTCGGCCTGTCGATGTTGACCTTGCGAGTCGTCTCGCCGGTCAGCATCAGCAGGCCGACACCCGAGGTTTGCTCGTCGATGATCGCCGAGACCCGCGCCACCAGCTCATCGACAGTCGTCAGCTCGAAGTTCAGAACGTACTGGTCGTGGAGAACGTCGAGCGTCGCCGCCAGCCCTGCGATGTCGCGCCTGAGCTGGGCGTCGGATTCGGTTTCGGCCCGCTCGGCGCTGACCAGTGTCATGAGGTCGTCGCTGAGCGCCTTGGCAACGATGTTTCGGCCCCGGCTCTGAACAGCCGCAGACTCCAGCTGTTGCAGCTCGCGACGTGGTCTCGTGATCTCCCGGTAGAGGAACAGCCCCACGGTGGGAATGACGAAGGCCACCACGAAGCTCAGCAGCGAACCCAGCCGGCCAAGGGTGGCGTCGGCACTCTTGACCCGCTCGATCGCGGCGGATCGATCTCTTGCCAGCGAAGACCGCAGGCCGGTGTGTGCGTCGTTGAACGCATCGACCGTCGAGGTGCTGGACCTACCGTTCAGGAATTCGCTCTCCAGGGCGGCCGTGGCCTCGCGGAAGCTGGTTATGGCCGCAGCGGTGTCGGGCTCGAGCCCGCCCAGATCGGCATCGAACTGGGCGACCGTGTCACCCAGGCGCCTCAGTGCCGTGTCGACGTCTTGCTTGTTGGCCGCCAGGGCATTGGTGACGTCCACTTGTGCCTCGTCAGCCAACTCGGCGAGCACGACCGAAAAGCCGAGCTGGGCCCTGGTGATGGTGACGCTCTGCAGGAGCTCGTCGTATGCGTGAACCACGCCGGCGCGTTCGGTGATGCGCTGCGACGCCTCGGCGATGGAGAACACGCCGACCGTGATCAAGGCGATCACCGCGAACGCGACCCAGCCGATCGTGCGCGTTCGACGACGGCGAAACTGGTCACGCTCTATCTGCGAGTCGCGAAAGCGCTGAGCATCCATGTGCAGTGCTGTCGACCGCCAGACCATCGAATTCATCGATGACGGATCGCTCAGGTAGCGGCCGGTACGGTCGACGGACGATGCGATGACCACTCATGTCGAGCCGACCACAGCGGTCGTTCGAGCCGAACAGGACTCGACGAGGACCGACGCCCTCGTCGACGCGCTGCGCGCGTTGCGCATATTGCTCAGCGTCGCCGCCGCTGTGCTCGTAGTCCTGCAGCCCGACAGCTCGGCCGGACACCGCCTGGACGCAACGTTCATCGTGGTGGCGATGGTGCTGGCGGTTGCGAATCTCCTGGCCAACCTGTCGGCGCGCTCAGCCCTCGACGGCAAGAACGGTGTCCAGGTCGTGCTGGACGCAATGCTGGCTCTGACCGTGATGTTGTCTGTCGACGTCGGCGCAACCCCCCTGGTGTGGATTGCCCTGGTCATTCCGGTTCTGGACGCCGCTAGCGCGTGGGGTTCGGCCGGAGCCATGACAGCGTGGCTGGCCGTCAGCGTCGCTCACATCGCTGTCCAGCTTCAGACCGCTGCGCCCGACGACTCTTCGGCCAGCCTATTTCGCATCGCGGCCCAGCAGCTGGCAGCCGTAGGCGCCATCGTCATCCCCGCTTCGATCATCGCTAGCCGCCTTCGCGACGACTTGGAGAAGACCAGCGACGCCAGAAACATCGCCGACGAGAGGTCCAGGCAGCTCAGGTCGCTGTCGGCGGCGGCCGAGCGTATGGCCGGCGCCGAGTCGCCCGGAGCCGTTGTCTCGGTGGCCTTGGAAGCCCTGGTCGAGGTCGGCTTCGACAGGGTCGACTCGTGCGAGATGAGTGTCGCCCACCGCAGTTGGATGGCGTCCGCGTCGCGCGGCAAGAGCGAGACGATCGATCCGGCCGAGGACGTGCTGCTGGATTCTCTGGAACGCGGCCGCATCATCACCGAGGGCATCGGCGACACCGATGCCAACGTCATGTACCGCCTGACATCGTTGGGCTATCGCAGCCGGATCGCCGCTGGATTCTCCACCGACGACGGCCGCCAGATCGCCATTCGTGCATGGTCGACCGAGGCGCTAGAGCTGGACTCGTCGCTGGTCGAGTCGGTGGGTGTCCTGGCCAAACAGGTGCAGGCTGCTTGGCACGCAGCCAACACCTACGAGGCACTGGCCCGATGGTCGCAACAGCTGGCGCACGACGCCCGCCACGACGTACTGACCGGCCTGCCAAACCGTGCCCAGCTGTTCGTGTTGCTGGGCGAACTGGACATGGCCGAGACCGCAATGTTGTTCCTGGACCTCGACGGCTTCAAAGCCGTCAACGACTCGATCGGCCACGATGCGGGCGACATGGTTCTGATCGAGGTCGCCAGGCGGCTGAACGATGCGCTGGGCGAAGGCGACACGGCGGTGCGTCTGGGCGGCGACGAGTTCGTGGTGGTCGCACAGCCTTCGAACATGGCCAGGGTGAGAATCCTGGCTCTCGACATCATCGCCTCGATCGTCGAACCCATCGATGTGGGCCCGACCATGGCCACTGTGGGTACCAGTATCGGCATCGCCGTGGGAGTGGCGGGCGAGACCCCAGACAGCTTGTTGCGGCGCGCTGACGAAGCCATGTACGTGGCCAAGCAGTCGGGAGGTTCGGCTCACCACGTGTCGACATCGGAGCCCGAGATCGGCCCGCCAGAGCGGCGGGGGCGCAACGGCCGCCGGGGCCGCTAGCTGCCTACAGCGCGGCCTTGATGCGCTGGGCTGCGTCTTCCAACACCGCGCGGTCTACCGAGGCGGCGGCGTTTGCGAAATCGAGGTCGCGGATGCCGAACATGGGCACCACGTGCACGTGGGTGTGAGGCACCTCGAAGCCGGCGATCATGAGCCCCACCCGAGGCGGCTCGAAGGCCTTTTGAACCGCCTTGCCGATCTGCCCTGCGACGCCGAACACGTGGGCAGCAACCTGATCGTCGAGGTCAACCCAATGGTCTACCTCCGCCCGTGGCACCACCAGCACGTGGCCGGTCTGCAGCGGATTGATCGACATGAAGGCCACGCAGGTCGGATCCTGCCAGACGAATGTCCCGGGGATCTCGCCGTCGATGATTCTGGTGAAGATCGTTGCCACACCTCCAAGCTAGTGCGCGCCGATCGCTACAGTCGGCGCTGATGGCGAATCACCCGGACGGCCGAGCCGCAGATGAACCAGACGGCGCCGGGCACGCCCTGGTGCGAGACAGCAAGATCTTGACCGTGCCCAACCTGATAACGGTGGTGCGGCTTTGTTGCCTGCCCCTGTTCTTGTGGCTGCTGTTCGGGCGCGACGACCGGCACGCTGCGGCATGGCTGTTGGGTGCGCTGGGGGCCACCGACTGGGTCGACGGCTGGATCGCCAGGCGCTTCGATCAGGTCTCGGAGTTGGGCAAGCTGCTCGATCCGGTGGCCGACCGACTGCTGTTCCTGGTGGGTGTCACCGCGATTTGGGTCGACGAGTCGGTGCCGGCTTGGGTGGCGGTGCTGACGCTGGTCCGCGAGGGGCTGGTCAGCGTCGTGGCCCTGGTGCTGGGCGCACTGGGCGCCAGACGAATAGATGTCACCTGGTGGGGCAAGACGGGCACATTCCTGTTGATGTTCGCCTTCCCGCTGTTCTTGGTGGGCAACAGCGACGCGGGCTGGGCCGACATCGGGCGTGCCCTCGCGTGGGTGTGTGTGATTCCGGGATTGGCAATTCACTTCTATTCGGCGGCCGGCTACGTGCCCATCGCGAGGGCGGCGCTGGCGCAGGGCCGGGCCGACCGCTGAACAGGCGCCTTTCGAGCGCCAGAGCGCGGTAACGTTTCAAAATATGAATACGCCCGACGACGTCCGCTATTCGAGAGACCACGAGTGGATCCGTTTCGACGAAGACGGAGCGCACGCTCGCATCGGCATCACCGACTACGCACAAGACGCCCTCGGCGACGTCGTGTTCGTGGACCTTCCCGAGACCGGCCGTGCCGTGGCGGCCAACGAGTCGTTTGCCGAAGTCGAGTCGACCAAGTCGGTGTCCGACATCTACTCACCGGTTGCCGGGGTCATCACCGAGGTGAACGCCAAGCTCGAAGAGGCGCCCGAGACGTTGAACGAAGACCCCTACGGTGAGGGATGGATCTGTGTCATCGAGGTGGCCGCCGACGCCGACACCAGCGACCTGATGTCGGCTGCCGAGTACGCCGAGTTCACCGAGGGCTGATGCTTCGATGAGCGATCCGTTCTGCACGTCTTGTGGGCACCAGAACCCTGTCGGATCGCGCTTTTGTGGCAGCTGCGGTTCGCAGCTGAGGGCCGACGCCGACCTGCGCACGCAGGGGATGGACCCGCTCGAGTCGATGCCCACCGAGCCGGCACCTACCAGCCATGAGCCCGCCGAGGTCGACGCCTGGCTGGTCGTGTCAGACGGTCACCGCCGCGGAACCCGTTTCCCGTTGGCAGGCGAACTGGTCACCGCTGGTCGGCACCCAGACAGCGACATCTTCCTCGACGACATCACGGTTTCCAGACGCCACGTAGAGATCAAGCGCGTGGGCACGGTGCGCAATGTGCGCGACGTCGGCTCGTTGAACGGCACCTACCTGAACGGCGAACGCATCGAAGAAGCAGTACTGAACGACGGCGACGAAGTACAGATAGGCAAGTTCAAACTCGTCTATCTGGCGGAGAGCACCTGAGGATGTCGAGATCGCATCTATCCATCGGCGAGGTTCTGTCTCAGCTGCAAGACGAGTTTCCCGATGTGACGATCTCGAAGATCCGCTTCCTCGAGACCCAGGGACTGATCGACCCCGAGCGCACTCCCTCGGGCTACCGCAAGTTCTACGACGAAGACGTCGATCTGCTGCGTTGGGTACTGGTCAAGCAGCGCGACAGCTTCCTGCCCCTGAGGGTCATCCGCGACAAGATAGAGGCCGGCGAACACCTCGAACCCGAGCCCGAACCCGAGGTGATCGAGGCACCCGAGCCCGACCCCGACGCCGACTCGGCGATCTTGTCGGGCGGAGAGCTCGATGAAACCGCCTCGGCCCTCGACACCGGCCCGAGCACGCTGGCGCTGACCATCGACGAGCTGGCGGCCGCGTCGGACATGACCGTGGATCAGGTGGCCCAACTGGAGACCTACGGGCTGATCCACAGCCGTCCGCTGGGGCCGTCGCGCTACTACGACGCCGAGTCGTTGGCCGTCAGCCGCCTTGCCGCCGCCTTCATGGAGTTCGGGGTCGAGCCCCGCCACCTGCGCATGTACAAGACCGCAGCCGAGCGCGAAGCGGCCGTGTTCGAGCAGGTCGTGATGCCACTGCTTCGCCAGCGCAGCCCGGCTGCACGCAAGCAGACGCTCGAGCAACTAGAGAAGCTGGCGATACTCGGCGCACGGATGCGTGCGGCGATGATGCGCAGCGCCTTGCTGGAGCACGGCTCGGGCTCCTGAATCGGTGCCGGCCTTGATCGGACCGTAGCCAAACCTGCGGTAGGGTCGCTCTCATGATCGAGATGGAGCTGATCGGAGTAGAGGTCGAGCTTCCGTTCAACACGCCCGTCGTATTGCTGCGTGAGGCCGAGGGTGGCCGGGTGCTGCCCATCGTCATCGATGTGCCCGAGGCCCAAGCCATTCACCGAGCACTCGACGGCATACGGATGGCGCGGCCGATGACCCACGATCTGATGGCCCAGATGCTGACCGATCTCGAGGCCGAACTGGTGTCGGTGACCATCACCGAGCTGCGCGACCGCACGTTCTTTGCCGAGCTGGTCATCGAGCTATCGGGCAGGCGCATCACCATGTCGGCACGACCAAGCGATTCGGTTGCCCTGGCGGTGCGCACAGGAACCCCCATATTCGCCAGTGAGGCCGTGCTGGCCGCGGCCGGAACCCAGCTGGAAGATCCGGCCGCCGACGACCTCGTCGACTCTGCCGACGCGCCGCCGTCGGATCTGCAAGACACAGATCCCGCCGAGCTGCTGGACGAGTTCAAACAATTCCTCGACGACCTCAACCCGGAGGACTTCGAAGGTTGAGAAGGTTCGAGCCGGCGAGATGATCCGCATGAGGCGAGACCGAGATGGGCGTCTGTGGAGCCGACCCTCGCCACTGAGGCCGTTTCGCGACATCGGCAGGGTCAGACGAGCGGTGGCCCTTCTGGGTCTGGTCGTCGCAGCATCGACAGTCGCATACCTGATGCTGGGGCTGGGCCTCGAGGATGCGCTGTACCAGACGCTGATCACGATCACCACGGTCGGGTACGAAGAGGTCGGCAACGACACCGGGTCGGCGACCTACCGCGCTGTTACGGCGGTGGTCATCATCCTGGGCGTCGGCTCGACGTTCTACACCCTGGGTGTTCTTGTCGAGAGCCTGGTCGAAGGTCGCCTCGAACTGGTTTATGGACGTCGTCGTATGACGAAGGGGATTGCAAAGATGAACGGGCACATCGTCGTGTGCGGGGCCGGGCGTGTCGGTCGCGAGATCATCTCGGAGATCGCCGAGGCCGGCAAGCAGTTCGTGTTGGTGGACGCAGTGGCTTCACAGCTCAACTATCCCAACGACTATGCGGTCATCGAAGGTGATGCCACCGACGACGACATATTGAGATCGGTCGGGGTCGAGAGGGCCAGTGTGTTGGTGTCGGCGCTGTCGAACGACGCCGACAACGTGTACGTGACCCTGTCGGCGCGGGCTATGAACCCCAACTTGTTCATCGTGGCGCGTGCCCACGCATCGGCCGCCGAGGAGAAGTTGTTGCGCGCCGGAGCCGACCGTGTGGTGAACCCGCAGTTCATCGGCGGTCGACGCATGGCCACCTACACCCTTCAGCCAAACGTGGCCGAGTTCCTCGACGTCAGCGTGCACGGCCAACAGGTCGAGTGGCGTCTCGAGGAGGTGACCGTATCGCCCGACAGCCCCTGGGCCGGAAAGACGGTCGGCGACGTGAGGGTGCGGCCCAATACCGGCTGCCTGTTGCTGGCGGTGCGAACGCGCGGTGGCCACTTCGTCACCAATCCGCCGGACGACCAGGTGTTGGAGGCCAATTCGGTGATCATCGCCATGGGCCGTCCAGACGAGCTGGAACACCTGCACGAGTTGGCCGATTGACCCGACTCTGAGGCGCGCGAGCACACGCCCGATCGCGCGGAGCGCGCGAGCCCCAAGACACAAGGTAGGGCAATTCGCGCGAGCCGCGCGATATTTCGCGCTGAAGGTGATTGACAGACCTCGGAGCGCGCGCGTACCTTGAGTCCTCGGCAGGCATCACATGGACGTAGTTCCGATCATGTGATGCACTGGTCGGGCGAACGGAGATTTGACGGGTGTCGAACGCACAGCACACAGAGGCCGGGTTCTCGGGCAAGAAGACTGCCGAGATCGTCGGTATCAGCTACAGGCAGCTCGACTATTGGGCGCGCACCGACCTCATCCGCCCGTCGCTGGCCGACGCCGCAGGCAGCGGCAGCCGCCGCTCGTACAGCTATCAAGACCTCCTCGAGCTCAAGGTCATCAAGACCCTGCTCGACGCCGGTATCCGCCTCGAGACGGTGCGTGACATCTTCAGCTACCTGCGAACCGAGCTGGGCGAAGACGTCGCATCGGCCAACCTGGTGATCAGCGGCACCACCCCTGTGCTGGTGCGCAGCGGTGAAGAGATCATCGACCTGATCAAGGCCGGTCAGGGCGTGCTGAACGTATTGCCTCTGGCCGGTGTCAAGGAAGGCCTCGACGCCAAGATCGTCGAGCTGTTTCCAGCCAGCTTCTCGTCGGACGCAGCCGTCGGCGGCTGATAGTCCCTTCGGTTCACACCCCCACCACACCCTCCACCAGCCAACGGGGTCGAAGGTCTCGATCTGCGATCTCGGGAGGGAGTGGGGTGCGAATCAGGCCCTTTCGAGGCGACAGTTGCGACCCTTCTCGTAGGCCTCCCGCACTGCGCGGGGCACCTTCAGCTGCGCCAGCTGTGGTGATGTCGAGTACGGCGAATCTGCCCCCGTCAGGTTGGCCACCTCGACCGCTATCGCAGCCAGGGCTCGATCGCTGAGCGATTCGAACTCGACCCTGACCGTGTCGTGCGGCCCGGTGCCCAGGACGCGGCCGATGACGTTGACGAGGTGGTCGGCCACGTCGATGCTTGCCACCAGCCGCGAGCCCGCCGGTACCTGTTCACCACAGTGGATGAGCATTCCGGTCGCCGAGATGTTGGTGACCTGGGTCTCCATGAGCTTGCCCGGATGCATCTGGGCGTCGAGTACTGATGCTGTGGCCGCGCGCTCGATGCGTGCCCGGGCGGCTCGACGTTGATCCGACATCCGGCGGCGACCCCGCTCGGGCGGCAACAACAACGACACGAACACGCCCTCGCCACTGACCTCGACACCCGACACCAGGCTCTTGAACCGGCCGGGCGCCAGCGGGTCGCCCGGAGTGGCCACGCTGCCGTCGGCAGGAATCTCGATGTCGACCGTTTCGCCTGGGGTTACGCGCCCACCGAAGGCTTCCATCGGCACGCGCAGTTCGCCGTCGTGGATCTGGTCCACAACGAGCCTGATGGGCCGCGCGTCGTCGCTCTTTCGCCAGATGCGAACTACGCGGGGGCTTATGTCGCGCCGGGTCTCCACGCAACACAAATCGGCAGGTTCGACACCTCGACTTGAGGCCTGGGAGCCGATGCTCAGGCGGCTGCAACCGCCGGTGCTGTGCGCTCGACGTGTCGCCTGACCAGCAGGTAGGCGAGAGCGGCCGCGGGAATCGGCAGCCAGTAGTGACTGAGCCGGTAGGCGGCCACCCCGATCACCGCGTTGGGGTCTGGAACGCCGATGCCGGCGAGGGCCGCCGTCATGGTCAGGTCGACGACGCCGAGGCCCCCGGGCGTGAACGGCAACAGTGCCGCGACATTGGCCAGGCCGAACACCAGGAACGCGGCCTGAGGAGTGACCTTTGCGCCGGCCATCGTCAGGAACACCCACAACGACGCAGCATCGAGAATCCAGTTGGCCAGACCCCACACCAGGGCCGAGCGCAGATCTTCTCGTCGCTTGCGAATCTGCCTTGCCTGCTCGTAGGTCGAGTCGATCACCTCGACCAGGCGGTCTGGGTTGAGGCCGGGCCGAATGCGACCCAGCGGCGATCCTGCGACGCGGGCCAACCGGCGTGGCCAGGAACGGGTGTTGGAGAAGGCGTCACCCAGCAGCAGCACCAAACCCACCAGCGCCGCGCCCGCTATCGCCACCGTGACGTAGCCTGCCCGAAATCCATACACAGGCAGCGCAGCCAACATGGCGAACCCCACCAACAACACCAGCAGCAAATTGCTGCCCAGACCCTGTGCTGCCATCACAAAACCCGTCTGGCGCTTCGCAATTCCGGCTCGGCCGAACAACTTGAACGTGACGACCGTGCCGGCGGCTGCGCCGGCGGGCAGCAGTCGGTTGACCCCCAGGGCCGACGTGACAATGCCCAGGGTCAACCAGATTCCGGGTCGTTCCGAACGGTCGAACAAGACCCTGGTGACCTGTGCATAGGCGACAACCGCCGCGACCGCCAGCAAACCACCGAAGATGGGCAGTGCCAGGCCGCGGTCGTCGAGGTATCCGATGGCCCGATAGGCCCGTCCGAGCTGTGGCAGCGCAAGCCAATATGTCGCTGCCACCATCACGGTGACCTTCAGCGTCCGGACCAGCCAGCGCCGTCGAAACAAGGTAACCCCTTCGCCCGACCGGGGAGGTCAGTACGGCATCCGAGATTAGCGCCAGCGCAAGCCCATGTGGTGGCGCCGGCGCCGCCGGCCCCGGCTACTGGGCGTCTTCGGCGGGCTCGAGCCTGAGGCTGGCGCTGTTCATGCAATAGCGCTGGCCGGTGGGCGCAGGGCCGTCTGGAAACACATGGCCCAGATGTGATCCACATCTTGCACACCGAGCCTCGGTGCGGATCATCCCATAGCTGGTGTCGGTGTGGGTTTCGACCGAACCCGAATCGATGGCGTCGTAGAAGCTGGGCCAGCCCGAGCCCGAGTCGTACTTGGTGTCAGAGCTGAACAACTCGGTGTCGCACACTATGCAGTGGTACGTGCCCGGGGTCTTGGTGTCCCAGTAGCAGCCGGTGAACGCACGTTCGGTTCCGGCTTCCTGGGTGACGTGGAACTGCTCGGGCGTGAGGCGACCGCGCAGCTCGGATTCGGTTGGTGTTGCGGCGGAATCGTTGTGCATGAACACACGCTATCCACCGCGCGCCTCACAGGAATGTCACAGGGTTCAGGTACTCGTTACCCACAGGGCCGATCCCGTACGGTCGATCCATGGAAGGAACACCGATGTATCGCGACACACAAGATCTGTTCCCGTCCGACAGCGGGGGTTTCGAGGTCACCCTCGTAGACCGCACCGTCGAGGTGGTGCAGGGCGCCGACGCCTATGCCCAGGAAGGTCCGCTGACGACCTTCTTCGACACGGGCGGCCGAGACGTCATCGATTCGTGGGCCGTTCGCCTGCTGAGCATCCGCACCACCGACATAGCAGTGGTGCGCCGGTTCGGCCCCAGGCGCGCATCACCCAACATGCCTGCGGTCGTCACGGGTGCCCACCTGTCGGTGGCCTACGACAACTCGACCGACAGCGCCCTGGCCAGCTGACCGGCGTCGGCGACGATGGGCGATGCGCCGGCCGCCTCCAGCTCGCCCGGCAGCGCAAAACCCCAGGTGACACCGATGCACGCACCCACGCCGGCCATGCGGGCTCCTTCCACGTCGTGGCTGCGATCGCCCACCATCACCGCATCGTCGGGGTCGACGCCCAGCACTTCCAGGGTGTGGGCCACCACTTCGTGTTTGTGGTCTCTCCTACCGTCCAGCGTCGCGGCGCCGATGTATTGGAAGTTCTCTGCCAACCCGAAGTGTTCGAGGATGCGCCGGGCCGAAACGTCGGGCTTGGATGTGGCTGTGGCCACGGTGCGCCCCGAGGCCACCAGCGCCCGCAGCACTGCGGCCACACCGTCGTACAGCACGTTCTCGGCCCAGCCGATGTGGTCGTAGTACTGGCGATACACAGACACTGCGTCTTCCACCCGGGCCGGATCGACCCCCAGCTGAGGGAAGACCACACGAAGCGGTGGCCCTATGTACCGGCCGGCCTCGGCTGGGTCGATAGTTATTCCGAAGTGGGCGAGAGCCCTGACAATGCCATTGGTGATGCCCACCGAGTTGTCGCTGATGGTTCCGTCCAGATCGAACAGCACCACCGGGTGCTGCAGCGTCATCGTCCGGCAGCGGTCAGCGACTGCTGCCACCGCTCGTCGCGTTGCCCCGGCTGGCGGCCCAGGCATTCGACCCGGCCCTGCTCTGCCAACCGCTCGAGGGTCGACGCCACCTCGTCGACGTCGGCGAAGGCGTGCATACGCTCTGTGCGATCGCGCAGCTCTCGTGCGGTTTGGGGCCCGCGCAGCAACAACACGCCGATAAGGGCCAGCTGCGCCCGGTCGAGGCCGAGGTGTTCGTCGAGCACCTGCTTGTACTTGGTGACCCCATGGCCGCTGGTCGGGTGAACAAAGCGCGCCAGCTTGCGCTCTTTGCATTGGGTGAGCGTTGACATGACGGCCCGCTCGTCGTAATCGGTGATGGGTTCGCGGCTCGACTTCTGGTTGCAGGCGGCCACCAGCGAGTTCAGCGAGAGGGGATAGTTCTGGGGGGTCGCCAGAGCCTTCTCGATCAGCGACCCCAAGACCCTGGCCTCGATGTCGCTGAGAAAGCCGGCCGGCGGGGCGGTTTCGGGCGGCTCACCTGTGGTGTGTTGCACCCACGAGCCCGAATCGATCGGTTCGAGTCGATCCAGCCCGGTGCCGTATTGATAGGACCAAGCGGTCTCGCCGCTGCCGGTGACGACGACCACTCGATGGAACAGGCCCACTTCGGCAGCCTCGACCTCGTCGAGCAACTCCATACACTCGTCGGCTATGTCGGCATCGATGGTCACGGTGACTCCGTGGATGGTCGCGCCGATGGTGTTGGTGCAGTCGAATCGAGCGGCCGGGTAGCCGAAGTCGGTTTGGTACAGCAAGCCCCGTGCGGTGTCGGGCAGGGAGTCGACCACATAGGGCTCGAGGTGGGCCCATCGCTCTTCGCCCGGGATGAGGGTTCCGTAGAGGAATATCTTGTCGAGACTCACGTTGTCGAGCCTAGATGCCGTCGGGTCAGCGAGAGCGCAGCGACAGCAGTCCCGCTCCGGCGACTATCCACGACACGGCGATGGTGGCCATCGTCGATGCCTCGTCGAGTGGCCATGTGGCCACCACGGCGCCCAGGATCTGCACCCCGATGCCGGCCACCAGAGCGACAGAGTCGGCTACGCCGGTCTGCGGCCGTCGAGGCTGCATCCCGTCCGAGCGCAGGGCGGCCTCGATGGGTCCGGGTAGGTCTCCCGTCAGCTTCAGGGTTGCCACGGATGTCAAACCCAAACCCACCGTTGCAAGGATCATCCCGGTGATCATGAGACCCATGAGTGGTCAGTCGACCCACATGGTCGAGCCGATAGGTTTTGTGCGGCGAAACTGAACCCGCTTTCAATTGTGGTGGCTCAGCGGCCCAGATGCAGTGTCGAGCCGACAGGTTCTACCCGTGCCACGGCTGTGCGCTGCACCACGTGCGGCCGGCCCCCGAGAGCTTCGATCGAGGTGTTGGTGTTGGTGCAACCGCCGTCTTCGTAGCTCTGATAGTTGAGCTCGAAGTCGGCAACATCGAATCTGGTGCCGCCTCGTTCGACCGCTGCCGAAGACCACGCAACGGCCGTCGACGGGCCTTCGCAGGGGGCGAACACCTCCGACCACATCACGAACGAACCCAGCCGATCGCCGCCGGGCAGCAACTCGCGAATCACAGTGGTGTCGCCGGTGGATGTGTCGATGATGCTGCCGCGCCAGCCTGCCATTCCGCGGTCGATGCGCAGCCGGTAGGCCCTGCCGGGGTGCCACACGAAGTCGCGCGTGTGTGGGTTGTTCAGCGCGCTGGGCAGATCGGACCGGGTGCCGTCAAGGATCGAGCCGCCGGCCCCGTAGCCACCCCAGTTCGCAGCCGTGTTGCCCGGGTGGCCGGCGATCCATTGCAGACCCAGGTGGGCCCCGCCCAGCCGCCGGCGACCGCTGTAGAACGATGCCTGCAGAGCCCAGAAATGAAGGTGCCGACCCGCCGGGGGATCGACGATGGTCAGTTCGACCTCTGCCGCCTCGGCCCCGTCGAGCGGGCCGAGCCAGCGGGCGTGCATTGAAGATGCGCCATTGGACGAACGAGGCGGGCCGCTCTCCCTGGTCTGGGTGGGCGGCCTCATGGCCGAGAGGAAGCGGTCGAGCAGGCCCATGGGGGCAACTGTATGGCTCGCGGTTCAGGGCAGTGAGGTGAACACACTTGACCGTGTCGCACACAATGCCGATGGTGACGTAGGGTCTGTTTCGGGGGACCGGTTCGTTTCGGCGGGTCGGTGAACTTGGCGAGGACCCTGACGGGCGAAAGGAACGCCGGTGTCGAATCTGTTGGGCCGAGGGGGTGGTCGAAAGATCGGGCCAGGACGTCTCGTCGCGCTCGCCGAGGTGATGGCACCCTTCGAGTACGCAACCGCCTTCGCCGCCAGGCGCCTGTTCCCCGACATGCCCACGGGCAACCGCTCGGTTCTGCTGCTGCCCGGTTTCCTGGCCACCGACACCAACATGATCAGCCTCAAGCGGCAACTGCGCAAGCTGGGGCACCACACCAAGGGTTGGGGCGAGGGCCTCAATGTGGGGCCATCGCAGCGAGTGGTCGACGCGATGCTGGGCCGCCTCGACGACATGGCCGACGATCGCGGCACCAAGATCGATCTGATCGGCTGGAGCTTGGGTGGCGTCTACGCCCGCTATCTCGCCTTCAACCGGCCTGACCTGGTTTCGTCGGTGATCACCATGGGCAGCCCCATCCGTGGCGTGGGCAAGCGTCGCGGAACCGTCTCGAAGGTGTTCGACGCAATCGCGTCAACCGATGCCGACCTGGGCGACTTCGACCCCACACAGCGGTTGAAGGTGCCCGTGACCTCGATCTGGACCCGCACCGACGGGGTGGTCGATTGGCGCGCCGCCGCTACGCGCCCGGGCCCGCGCACCGAGAACATCGAGGTGCCAGGCACCCATATCGGCCTGCCCGTCAACCCGTTCGTTCTGCACGTGGTGTCGGATCGACTGGCCCAACCGGTGGGAGAGTGGGCGCCATACCGCCGTCAGCCCAACCTGGCGCTGCCGATCATGAGAATGTTCGCCGACGCGGACAAGGCCGCGGCCAGTGTCTGGGACGATCTCGAGGAAGCCGACGAAGCGGTGCTCGGTGACTATGTGTCACCCTTGATAGAGCTTCCTGGCGCCGCCGCCGGAACCGGCTGAAACCGGCTGTTCGCCGGATCACGAAGGAGACAATCACTTGAGGTCTGTCGATCACCTCGTCGCGGGCGAACTCTGGACCGGTGAATCCCAGAGGTTCTCCGACGTCATGAACCCTGCGTTGGGTGAGGCCGTTGCCCGTGTACGGCTTGCCACCGCCGCGGACGTCGACCACGTGGTGAGCGTGGCCGCAGCCGCCCAGCACGAGTGGGGCTCGACCCCGCCTGCCAAGCGGGCCCAGGTGATGTTCAAGTTCCGCGAGCTGATCCTGGCCAACCAGGACGAGCTGGCGACGCTGCTGTCGACCGAACACGGCAAGACGCTGGAAGACGCCCGCGGCGAACTGGCTCGCGGTGTCGAGGTGGTCGAGTTCGCGTGCGGCATACCTCATCTGCTGAAGGGCGAGTATTCCGAGGCCGTGGCCAGCGGCGTCGACAGCTTCGCCATACGTCAGCCCCTGGGGGTGGTGGCCGGAATCACGCCGTTCAACTTCCCCGCCATGGTTCCACTGTGGATGTACCCGGTGTCGCTGGCCTGCGGCAACGCGTTCGTGCTGAAGCCCAGCGAACGAGACCCCTCCGTGGCGGTGCGCCTGGGCCAGCTGTTGCACCAGGCGGGCCTGCCGGCGGGTGTCTTCTCGGTCGTCAACGGCGACAAGCAGGCCGTCGACGCACTGCTCGACCATCCACAGGTCGAGGCCATCAGCTTCGTGGGTTCGACGGCCATCGGCCAGTACATCTACGCCCGCGGCACATCCAACGGCAAGCGGGTGCAGGCGTTGTGCGGGGCCAAGAACCACCTGGTCGTGATGCCCGACGCCGATATGGAGCAGGTGGCGAACGCCCTGATCGGCTCGGCCTATGGCTCGGCCGGCGAGCGGTGCATGGCAGTGTCGGTCGCCGTGCCAGTGGGCGACGAAACGGCCGACCGCCTGGTCGAGACCCTGAAACCCATGGTCGAGGCGTTGAAGGTCGCTCCGTTCACCGACCCCGAGTCCGACATGGGGCCCATCGTTTCGCGCGACAGCCTCGACAGAATCCACGGCTATATCGAGGCCGGCGTCGAGCGTGGCGCAGAGCTGGTCGTCGACGGCCGCGGCGTTTCGGTGCCCGGTCACGAGAACGGGTACTTCATCGGCGGCTGCCTGTTCGACCGCGCAACCCCCGACATGTCGATCTACCGCGAAGAGATCTTCGGCCCCGTGCTGTCGGTGGTACGTGCCGGCGACTACGAAGAGGCGATCGGGCTGGTGAACGACCACGAATACGGCAATGGCGTGGCGATCTTCACCCAGGATGGCGATGCGGCCAGGGACTTCGCTCTGAGGGTGCGAATCGGCATGACCGGCGTGAACGTTCCCATTCCGGTTCCGGTGGCCTATCACTCGTTCGGCGGGTGGAAGCGTTCGTTGTTCGGCGATCACCACATCCACGGCATGGAAGGCGTCCGCTTCAACACGCGGCTGAAGACCATCACTGCCAGATGGCCCAGCGGCATCAAGGAATCACCGGTGTTCAACTTTCATGCCGGTCACGACGCCTGACGAACCGGATTGGGTCCGCGGATCTGGCAGTCTCATGAGATGAATCCGCTTCTGCGCGCCGATGCGGGCGCCTTTGTCGAAGGTCCTGGTCCGATTGCACATGGCGCCGGCGACGGGCCGCTGAAGGGCATGACCTTCACCGCCAAGGAACTGTTCGACGTGCAGGGTCTGCCCACGGGCTGTGGCAACCCGACCCTTCGTTCGAACGCCGAACCCGCCCAGTCGAACGCCGCCGCGGTGCAGCGCCTGCTCGACGCGGGCGCAGACTTGATCGGCACCACCATCACGGTCGAGTTCGCCTGGTCGCTCAGCGGGGTCAACCCTCACGACGGGACACCCGACAACCCCGCCGACCCGTACGGGCTTCCTGGCGGGTCTTCGGCCGGGGCCGCAGCCGCCACGGCTGCCGGGATCTGCGACATAGCGCTGGGAACCGACACCGCAGGTTCTGTGCGAGTTCCGGCCACCTATTGCGGGTTGTTCGGAATCAGGCCCACTCACGGGCGCGTCGACGACACCGGCTGCGCTCCGCTGTCGCCGTCGTTCGACACGGTGGGCTGGTTCGCCCGTGATCCTTCGGTGTTCGAGAGCGTCGGGCGGGTGATGTTCGACGACTGGTCAGAACCTCCGGCACCAGGAGGTCTGACGATCCTGACCGACGCCTTCGAAGTCGCTCACCCCGAGGTCAGGGCCGGCCTCGAGCCGCTGGTCGCTGCGGCAGTCGACAGGGTCGGGGGTGCGGTGATCGAAGCCCAGGCCGGCCCGGCGGGCACCTTGGGGCGTTGGGGTGCAGCCTTCAGCGCCCGCGGGCTCTGGGAGGGGTGGAGGTCGAACCGGTCGTACTACGAGCGTTTCGGTTCCGAAGGCGTGGGCGAGGAGATTCGCCCCAGGTTCGACATCGCCCAGACCATCACCGACCAGCAGGTCGAACAGGCTGATCAGGTCATCTCTCAGGCCCGCGAACGACTCGACGAGCTGACCGAGGGCGGCAGTGCCATCGTGTTGTTGCCAGCGGCTCCGGCCCGAGCTCCTCGTCGCTACGACGCCCTGAGCCAAGCCGCCTCTCAACGTGTCGGGTTGCTGGAGTTGACCGCGCTGGCGACCCTGACGGGCGCCCCGTCGGTGACGGTTCCGCTGCGGACTCGCGCCGGAACCCAGGTTGGCCTCTCACTCGTCGGAGCCCATGGCAGCGACGAGATGTTGATCGACTTCGCCGGACGCCTGATAGAGCTGCTCAGCCTCTAGCGTGAGCTGTTCGTGGATCACAACGACCCCACCTACAGCACGCCAGAAGAACGTGCGGCCGGCCTGGGCCACACCCGGTCGGGCATCCGCAGGCGCGCCCGGTGGGGTCCCCTGGTGCTATTGCTGGCGCTGGCAGCCGTCGTAGCAGGGCTGATGGCTCTGCGCGCGACCGATCGACTCGATTCGCAGGTTCGAGCCTTCGAGTTCGACGGCTCGATTGCATCGATGGAGGTGTCTGTCACCAACACCGGTGACGGCACGGCTCGCGTGCTGGGCCCCGGAGTCAATGCGGGCGACTCGGCCGTGGGCGCCGTGTGGATCGTGGGCCCAGACACCATCGAGGCCGGCCAGACCGTGGTTTTCGGGTTGCAGGCGACCATCTTGTGCGAACCGGGCCAGACCTTCTCGGTCGAGCCGGTGATACGCATCGAAGACCGTCAAAAGGGCCGGTGGATCGTGTTCACCGAGCCCGACGGATGGCTGTCCGAGCCCGTCGTTTGCGGCACGCCTGGATAGGCGTTCGCCAGGACCAGCTCAGTGCACACCTGTCCGCGCCGAGGCCGGCAGCACCAGCCGGGCTTTGAACACGCCCTCGACGCTGTATAGCTCGAGCAGCCCGCCGTGGGCGCGTGCAATGGCGTCGGCGATGGTCAGCCCCAGCCCGTGCCCACCGACTCCGATGCGCCCGGCGCCACGCTGGTAGGGCTCGAGCAGGCGCCCGACATCATCGACAGCGGGCCCGTTGTTGGTTACCTCGATTCGAAAGTCCTGGTCGGTCCGAACCAACTCGACCGTTGCCGTCGAACCCTCGTCGGCGTGTGCCGCCACGTTCATCAGCAGGTTCTCGATGGCCGAGGCGATCAGGCCGTCGTCGCCGGTGACGACGGTGTCGACGCCGGGCTGGGGCAACCTGAGATCCAGGTAGATACGGCGGGCATCCAGGGCGGGCGCAGCGCTGAGCGAGACGTCGCCCACGGTCGACGCCAGATCGACCGGGCCGGGCTCCAGAGCGTGACCCTCGGCCTGGGCCAAGGTCAACAAGCCTCCGACTACCGAGTCACTGCGCAACGTCGCACGCTCGATCCGCTCCAGCATCTCGAGCGTGGTCTCACCCACTTCGGGCTCGAGTCGGGCCGCGTCGATCTCGGCCCTGATCACCGCTAGGGGAGTCTTCATCTGGTGCGCCGCGTTCGAGCTGAATCGGCGCTGGGCGGCGAAGGCTCGTTCGAGTCGGTCGAGCATCTCGTCGAAGGTTGCGGCCAGCTGGCCCAGCTCGTCATCGGGTCCGGTGTAGCCGACCCGTTGATCCAGCGCCTCGGCAGAAGCCAGGCGGGCGGCCGAGGTCACGTCGCGGACCGGCCGCAGGAGCCGTCCTGTCAGCCACCATGCAAGCGCCAACGCTGCCACTGTGCTGGCACCCAGGACACCGAGCGAGATCGTCAGATACGACGACAGGGCCTCGGAGTTGGCCTTGGCTTGGGCCGCGATCGTTGCGTCCACGACCAGTTGACCAACATCGCTGCTGCCTCCATCGACGGCTGGGAAGATCGAACCGATGTCGGTACACGACCCGAAGAACAACTCGCATAGCTCGCCGTCGAACTGAACGCCGCCGGGATACAGAAGCGTGCCGTCGCGCTTGCGAAGTGTCTCGAGAAACTGCCTGAACGGCTCCAGCAGCGCCGGACTCTCGTCGAACAACGGCTCCAGGAGCATCTGGTCGAAGTCTTCGCCAGAACGGATCTTCTCGGGGTCTAGTTCGAAGTCGGCGTCGGCGATCTCGAGGTCGGTGTTGGCCTCGATCCAGATGGCGATCTCGTCGCCGGCGAAGTTGCCGTTGTCGAGCACCACGGGCGGGGCAATTCGCGACAACGCTCCCGACTGCATGAGCCGCAGGCCCAGTTGCATGGTGGGCGAGTCGATGTCGAGCAGCCACAAGTTGATGCCCGAGTCGAGCACCGAGCCGTCGATCGTCGTGGTGCCCGGCTGGGTCGCCGCCTCTTCAGCCTGAAGCTCCTCGGAGGTCGTGCCGCCCTGCATCGACCTCTCGAGCAAGACATAGCCGCGCCGATGGCCGCAATACCCAGCACCAAGAACACGAGCCCGAAGCCCACGGTGGCGCGAGCGCGAAGACCGAGCTTCACGTGTCCAGCAGCCTGTACCCGACCGACTTGATCGTCTCTATCGGCGGGGGCGTTCCCAGTTTGCGGCGCAGGGTCACCATGACCACCCTGACCACGTTCGAGAACGGATCTGCGTTCTCGTCCCAGACCCGCTCGAGCAGTTGCTCGGCGCTGACCGGCGACGGGTGGCTGGACATCAACTCCTGCAGTACTGCGAACTCCTTGGGGGTCAAATCGATCTCGTTGCCCGCCCTGGTGACACGGTGCACGTGGGGCTCCAGAGAGATGTCGCCCACCGTCAGCGTGGGACCCACTGCCGACTCGGAACGCCTGCCCAACGCCCTCAACCTGGCCACCAGCTCGCTGAGAGCGAACGGCTTGGGCAGGTAGTCGTCTGCTCCGAGGTTGAGCCCGTCGACACGGTCTTCGACCTTGCCGAGAGCGGTCAACATCAGGATGCGCGTACGCCCACCGGCGAGCCTGCGACAAACCTCATCACCGTGCACGAGCGGGAGGTCACGATCCAGAACAACGACCTCGTATTCGGTCACCGCAGTCTTGTCCAGGGCCGCCTGGCCGTCGAAGGCCAGATCGACGGCGAAGTTGTGACTCCGCAGACCCCGTGAGGTCGCATCGGCGAGCTGCCGATCGTCCTCCACCAGCAGGACCCTCATCTCAGTGGCTGAGCCTTCGGATCAGCGAGCTCGTATCCCACCTGGCGCCGCCCATCTGCTGAATCTCGGCGTAGAAGCCGTCGACCAGGGTGGTTACCTCGAGGTCCAGACCCAGGCGCTTGCCTTCTTCGATGCAATAGCCGAGATCTTTGCGCATCCAGTCGACAGCAAACCCGTGGTCGAAGTGGTCGTCGGCCATCGTCTGGTGCCGATTCTCCATCTGCCAAGACCCCGCGGCGCCCGCCGAGATCGTGTCGAACACCTTGGCGGTGTCGAGGCCGGCCCTCTTGGCGAATTCGACGCCTTCTGCCAGGGCCTGCACCAGCCCGGCGATGCAGATCTGGTTGACCATCTTCGTCAGCTGACCCGAACCGGTGGGGCCGATCAGATTGCACCGCCTCGAGTAGGCATCGATGACCGGCGCAGCGGTGTCGAAGTCGGCTTGGTCGCCGCCGCACATCACCGTCAGCACACCGTTCTCGGCTCCGGCCTGTCCTCCGCTGATCGGCGCATCGACAAATCCGACGCCAACCTCGGCGCACGCATCCGCCAGCTCTCTGGCCAGCTCGGCAGAGGTGGTGGTGTGATCGACCAGCAGCGAGCCAGAAGCCATTCCGGCGAGCACACCGTCGTCGCCGTAGACGACCTAACGCACGTCGTCGTCGTTGCCGACGCACAGGAACACGATGTCGGCGCCAGACGCCGCCTCGCGCGTGCCGTGTCGGCGGCCGCGCCCTCGGGGTGTTGTTCGACCCAAGAGCGAGCCTTGGACCCCGTGCGGTTCCACACCACCGTGTCGTGCCCCGCCGCCAACAGGTGGCCCGCCATCGGGTAACCCATGACGCCCAGTCCGACGAATGCACAGCGCGCCATCAGAACTCGAGCCCCAACTCGGCGATGCGGGCCAGCACGGTCTCGCGCTCGGCCCCGATGGTGGTGCTGTCGCCATGTCCGGTGTGCACCACCGTATCGTCGGCCAGTACCAGCAGCTTGTCGTAGATCGACCGAAGAATGGTCGGCTCGTCGCTGTAGCTGCGGCCGGTGGCGCCTGGGCCACCACAAAACAGGGTGTCGCCGCTGAACACCACGCCCGCGACCGTGTCGTGGAAACAACAACAACCGGGGGAGTGGCCTGGGGTGTGCACCACGCCCACATCGTGCCCGCCCGCCGTCAGTACCGAGCCCGGTTCGATACCGCCGTCGGTCGACTCGTCGGGATACACCGCCTGCCAAAGCATCGTGTCGGCCTCGTTCAGCAGGATTGGCGCGTCCACAGCGTCGCGCAGGGCCACCGCCGCGTTGATGTGGTCGTTGTGGCCGTGCGTCAACACGATCGCCTTGACCCTGCGGCCGTTCACCGCAGCGACGATGGGCTTGTGGTCGTGGGCGGCATCGAACACCAGCACCTCGCGGTCGTCGCCGACCAGCCAGATGTTGTTGGTGACCTCCCACTCGCCCCCGTCCAGAGCGAATATTCCGTCGGTGGTGACGAGCTCGATCACAGGATGACGACCGAACGAAGCACTTCGCCGCGCTCCATCTTGTGGAACGCCTCTTCCACATCGCCCAGACCGATTCGCTCGCTGACGAACGCGTCGAGGTCGAGGCGGCCCTGCTTGTACAGATCGATCAGCATCGGAAAGTCGCGAGACGGCAGGCAATCGCCATACCAGCTCGACTTGAGAGCCCCACCCCGGCCGAACACCTCGATGAAGGGCAACTCCAGGGTCATCGTCGGGTTGGGCACACCCACCAGCACCACCGTTCCGGCAAGGTCTCTGGCCTCGAACGCCTGCTTGTAGACGTGCGGCAAGCCGATGGCCTCGATGGCCACGTCCACGCCGTTGCCGTCGGTCAGCTCGCGGATGGCATCGACGGCATCGACCTTGGTGGAGTTGACGGTGTGGGTGGCGCCGAAGCCCTTGGCCCACTCGAGCTTGGTGTCGTCGATGTCGACAGCGATGATCTTGCTGGCCCCGGCAAGGTGTGCTCCGGCGATGGCGGCATCGCCCACTCCGCCGCAGCCGAACACGGCGACACTGTCGCCCCGCGACACATTGCCGGTGTTCATGGCGGCACCGATGCCGGCCATGACCCCACAACCCAGCAGGCCGGCGGCGGCCGGATCGGCCGACGAATCGACCTTGGTGCATTGCCCCGAGTGCACCAGCGTCTTTTCGGCGAACGCGCCAATACCCAGCGCCGGCGACAGTTCGGTGCCGTCGGTGAGGGTCATCTTCTGACTGGCGTTGTAGGTGCTGAAGCACAGGTGGGGCTTGCCCTTCAGGCAAGAGCGGCAGCTGCCACACACGGCCCGCCAGTTGAGGATGACGAAGTCGCCCACCGCCACATCGGTGACACCCTCACCAACCGACTCGACGATGCCAGCGGCCTCATGACCCAAAAGGAACGGGAACTCGTCGTTGATGCCGCCCTCGCGATAGTGCAGGTCTGTGTGGCACACACCGCACGCCTGGATCGCCACGACAGCCTCGCCCGGGCCGGGGTCTGGGACGACGATGTCGGTCAGCTCGACCGGGGCTCCGACTGAGCGGGCGATCACGCCCTTTACGGTCTGTGGCATCTGGACTACCCCCTGGGTTGTGCGATTCGACGACTCACTGTAGGGGACCTGCCAATCGATCGGGTCAGAACCCCGGGAAGGGCGATGCTCCCGGCACCCCCTTGGTGGCGATCTGCCACGGTGCGTCAGAACTCGAGAACGGGACCAGTCCGAACCGCCAGCGGGTGTCGTATGCGTCGACCTGGTATTGGCTCAGCACACCGGGGCCGCACGAACCGTTGCCAAGGCCGCTGTGCAACCCGTCTATGTGCACCTCGACCTCGTCCATCGGGATCAGATCGGTCATGTGCCGGGCCGCTTCGATGTCGGCGACCCCATAACGGCTGGCGTTCAGGCCGAACACCGGATCGCCCACGACCATGATCGCGTTGTCGAGCTTGTCGTCGCCCAGGACCGCCCAACGCACATCTGTGTGATGTCCCGACTCTTGGGGGATCGAATAGGGGTAGAAGTCCTGGTCGATGCCGATGTTGTGCCGGGCCACACGAGAACCGATGACTCGATCCGGGTAGGTCTCGTGAGGCCCTGGGCCGAAGAAGTCGAGATGGGTGACGTGGCCGCGCAACCTTCCGACCATGCCCAACCGGGCGAGTGACGGAAGACCCGGGCGGTTGGCGGTGAAAGTGGTGTCGACCGCCAGCATGGCGTTCGGATGCAGCCGATAGGTGGTGACGAACCGCAGGTCGACATCGGTCTCGGCACACACCATGTGGGTTTCGATGGTCACCGAATCGGCGCCCGAGTGGGTCTTGTTGGCCGTCACCTCCAGGCGGTCGTAACCGGCGCGGGCCCGGGCCGTGCCGATCTGCTCGGGGCCGAATATGGCTCGATCGTTGTCGGTTTGGGCACGCGTGATGGTCGGCCGCCAGGGCGCCGCTATCAGCTCGGCGCCGCCGACGCTGAGCGAGCCGAGGCCGCAATCGTTGTCGATCCGCACTTCGACGTCGCCGCACACCAGCAGCGTCGAGTCGGCAGATTCGACCAGGCGCACCGCAGATCCGACAGGCTCGGGCGCGGGTCGGCGCCGGTTGGGGCTGCGGATCTGGAACTGATCGAAGGCCACTTCGTGACCCGCCGGAGCCCAGCGCGTGCGGTTGCGCCTTATGGCCCTAACGGTCAGCTGATGCTCGTTGGCCGAGTTCAGCGTGTTGGTGGCATAACCCAGCACGACCTCGGCGGCTTGCCCGGCGCGCACGAGATCGACCTCGATGGTTCCACTCTGCACCCTGCGCCCAGCCGACTCGACATACCACTCGAAGTCGTAGACCTGAAGATCCAGCCACTGCTGGCGGTTGACGATTCGAAGCCGACCGGTGACGGGGTCTAGCAGTTCGAACCCGATCGGCTGATGGGCGTGCTTGACCGCAACCATCGCCGGATGCGGCTCGCGGTCAGGAGACACCAAGCCGTTCATGCAGAAGTTGCCGTCGTTGGGCACATCGCCGAAGTCGCCGCCGTAGGCGTGAAAGCGTTGTCCGTCTGCGGTGTGGTGCACCAGCCCCTGGTCTGCCCAATCCCAGATGAAACCGCCCGCCAGCCTGGGCCGCGACCGGATCAGTTCCCAGTACTCGTGCAGGTTGCCGGTGCTGTTGCCCATCGAATGGGCGTACTCGCACATTACGACCGGACGGTCGTCGCGCGGATCGTCGGCCAACGAAGCCAGCTCGGCCAACGACGGGTACATCGGAGCAGTGATGTCGACCGACGGCCGGCGCCCAGCCGGGTGATAGTGGATCGGGCGGCTGGGGTCGCGGTCGCGTAACCACGACGCAGCCACGTCGTGGTTGACGCCATAGCCGCTCTCGTTTCCCAACGACCAGGCGATGACACAGGCCCGGTTCTTGTCGCGTTCCACCATGCGCTGCACACGGTGTACGAACTGGTTCTCCCAGGTCGGGTCCTTGGCCAAACGGTCCCACACACCGTGGCTCTCGATGTTGGCCTCGCCGAAGACGTACAAACCGTAGATGTCGCACAGCTCGAGGAAGCGATGATCGTTCGGGTAGTGAGCTGTGCGAACCGCGTTGAAGTTGTGCTGTTTCAGCAATTCGATGTCGCGGATCATCGATTGTTCCGAAACGACCTTGCCCGTGTCTGGGTCGTGATCGTGGCGGTTGACGCCGCGTATCTCGACCGGTCGGCCGTTCACCAGCAGCTGACCGGACGCGACCTTGACCGAACGCACCCCGAAGCTCTCGACATGCGTGTGAGTCGGGTTACCTTCGGGGTCGATCAACTGCACATCGAGGGTGTGAAGGTAGGGATCCTCGGCGAACCACAGCCTGATCCACCCGAAGGTGTGGCGCATCACCACGGTTCCGTCGGTACCGGGTGCGCCCTCGGCCACCGCCAGCTCGGCGTCGTGCGAGTCGAGAACCCTTATCCGCACCAGATACCCGTCTGGGATGGGCGCCGCCTGCGACCGGACCGCAGTCGGCTGGCCTGCGCCCAGAGCCACCTGAACCACCATGTCGCAGGTCGTTTCGTCAGCGCGAAGGTCGGTGCGGATCGACACGTCCCGGATGTGTACCTCGGGAACCGACCACAGGTGAACCGAGCGATGGATACCGCTCAGCCACCACATGTCTTGGCCCTCGAGGTACGAGTTGGCCGACCAGCGGTAGACCGTCAGCGCCAGCTCGTTGCTGCCCTCGACGACGTGGTCGGTGATGTCGAACGTCGAAGGCAGACGGCTGTCTGACATGTAGCCGACGGTGACGCCGTTGACGTGGACGTGGGCACACGAGTCGACTCCGTCGAAGGTGACGCGCAACCGGCCGACGTTCCAGTCTGAGGGCACCGTGAATGTCCGCCGGTAGTGCCCTGTGGGGTTCGCAGCAGGAACGTTGGGCGGGTCGGCAGGCCACGGGTACTGAACGTTGGTGTAGATGGGTATGTCGGCACGGCCGGCATCGGTCAACTGCCAGTTGGACGGCACGGCGATTGGCCGCCACTGCTCGTCTGACGGTGACGATTCGGGGTCAGGGCACAGGACGAATTCCCACTCGCCGTCGAGGCTGAGGTGGTCTCCCGACCGCTCGAGGGGGATCGAAGCCGGCAGGCGTCCCCAGCCGGTGACGGTGTGGTCGAGGTGGTCTGGCAATCCTGGCGAGGTCACCGCGTCAGGCTACCGGTTCGGCTCGACCCGAATCTGGGGCCCCACCACCGATCTGGGGTCGGATTCGGACCGGATATGACCCATATCCGACCCCAGATTTTCAGTGGCGTGGCGCGGCGTCGGGTGTGAGGCGCGGGGGGGGACGGGTGTCAGGGCTTGAGGTCTTCGAAGCGGTCGATCTCGCGCAGGCCCTTGAAAGCGAACCACCACACGACGACCACGGCGATGGTGAGGGCGCCGCCCAAAACGATGGCTCCGACCAAACCGAACCACTCGGCGGTGACGCCGCTCTCGAAGGCGCCCAGTTCGTTGGACGCCCCGATGAACACCGCCTCGACGGCCATGACCCTGCCTCGCATGCGATCGGGCGTCACCAGCGGAACGATGGTCAGCCGGATGTACACCGAGATCATGTCGACGGCCGCGATGAAGGCCAGCAGTCCCAAAGCCACCCAGAAGCTGCGGGTGAGGCCCAGGCCCACGGTGCCCAGGCCGAACGCTCCGACGGCTATCAGCAGGGTCTTGCCGACGCGTCGGTTGAACGGATGGGCGGCCAGGTACAGGGCGGTCAGCCCCGCGCCGATTCCGCCGGCGGCACGAAGCCAACCGAGCCCCACCGCGCCCACGCCCAGGCGTTCTTCGGCCAGGGCAGGAGCCAAAGCGACCGCACCGCCGAACAACACGGCGAACAGGTCGAGGCCGATCGCCGCCAGCAGGATCGGTTCGGATTTGACGAAGCGCAGCCCCTCCATCGCCGAGCGCAACGACGGCCGCTCGTCGCTCGAGTCTTGTTCGATCTTGTATCGCACGAAATGGATCATCGACGCCGAGGCGGCCAACAGGCAGGCGATGGCCACGAACGGCAAGACCGGATCGACGGCGTACAGGAAGCCGGCCAACACCGGTCCGAGGACGGCGGCGAGCTGCCAGGTCGCGGCCAGCGTCGACATCAGGCGGGGAAAGTCCTGGGGCTCTACCACCAAGGGCGGAATGGCCCTCGACGCCGGGTTGGCGAATCCGCGGGCGGTGCCGAACAGCAGCACCAGAGCGAACAAGACCCCCGGCGAGGTCGGATCGGTCGACGCGTACCAGGCTGTGGCCGCGGCTACTGCGGCTTCGAAGGCCAAAGCGATGGAGGCCATGCGCCGCCGATCGAACCGGTCTGCCATGGCTCCTGCGATCAGGACCAGCATCGCAGTGGGTAAGAACTCGGCGAGCCCGATGAAACCCAGGTCGAGTTCGCGTTCGGTCATGTCGAACACGAACTTGCCGGCGGCTAGGGCCAAGGCCGCGGCAGCAGCTGCGTTGCAGAACCGGCTGGCCATCACCAGGCGAACGTCGCGGTCGGCAAACAGCGAACGCAGGGTCGTCTGGTCTGTGACCGGGCTGTCGCCAGGGTTGGCACTCATGGCCGCGCACGATATCTCGCCCCCGGTCCGCGAGCGGTAGCTTTCGGTGCGAGCCAATCCACAGGGGGATCAAATGAGTCTCGAGGTCGAAACGCGTCCCGAGGGCATGGGAATGTCTTCGGCCCAGCTGGAGCACCTTTCGCGGCACCTCGACGCGTACGTCGACGACGGACGGCTGCCCGGCGTCTATTGCCTGGTGGCGCGCCAGAACAAGGTCGTGTATCTGCACCACTACGGTCGGCGCGACATCGAGAACGATCGTCCGGTCGAACTCGACACCATCTATCGCTTCTTCTCGATGAGCAAGCCGATCACCTCGGTTGCGACCATGCAGCTGTACGAGCAGGGTCGCATCAAGTTGACCGACGCGGTCGAGACCTACATCCCCAGCTTCGCCGACATGCAGGTGTGGGACGGCGGCAGCGCCGAGAAGCCCCGCCTTCGCCCGGCCAGCACCAAGATGACGATCCACCACCTGCTGACCCACATGTCGGGCCTGACGTATGGCTTCATGCACGCACATCCGGTCGACACGATCTATCGCAAGAGCGGGTTCGACTTCGGCATTCGTCACGAGGGCCTGGCGGCCACCTGCGACGCCCTGGCCGAACTGCCCTTGATGTGCGACCCCGGTGCCGCATGGAACTATTCCCACTCGACCGACGTCCTCGGGCGAATCGTAGAAGTGGTCAGCGGCAAGAGCTTCGGCCAGTACCTGCAAGACCACATCCTGGGTCCCCTCGGCATGGTCGACACCGGGTTCAGGGTGCGCGACGGCCAGGCACACCGGTTGGCGTCGAACTACTTCCCCCACCCTCAAACAGGCATGGCGGCGTTGCTCGACGCCGCCGACACGAGCCCGTTCCAGAACGATCCGACGTGGGAGGGTGGCGGGGGAGGCCTGGTGTCGACAATGTCGGACTATCACCGCTTCTGCCAGATGCTGATGAACGGCGGCACGCTCGACGGGCAGCGCATCATCGGGCGCAAGACGCTGCAGTTCATGACCATGAACCATCTGCCAGGCGGCAAGGATCTGCAGTCTTCGGGCACTCCGCTGTGGTCTGAGACGCCATACATCGGCGTGGGATTCGGGTTGGGTTTCTCGGTGCAGATCGACCCTGCCCAAACCCAGGTAATCTCCAGCCCGGGCGAATTCGCGTGGGGTGGTGCCGCCTCTACAGCGTTCTGGTGCGACCCCGCCGAGGACCTGCACGTGATCTTCCTGACCCAGCTGGTGCCATCGAGCCATCACCCGATACGGCCCGAACTCAAGCAGCTGGTGTACGGGGCGCTGTCATGACACTGGACGCTGTGGCCCAGGCCGAGCTGGTTGCGACCGGCCAGGCGACACCCGCCGAGCTCGCCACCGCGGCGGTAGAGCGCATCAACGCCGTCAATCCCCAGCTGAACGCGGTGATCCTCGAGTGGTTCGACCAGGCGATCGCCACGGCCGACGACGCACCCGAGGGCCCCTGCGGGGCGTGCCGTTCCTGCTGAAGGACATCGGCACCACACAAGAGGGCACCCCCACCTATTTGGGCAACCGCGCCATGAAGGCCGCCGACCACAGGGCGTCGGCCGACACGGTGCTGGGCGCCCGGTTCCGCGCTGCGGGGCTGGTGACGCTGGGCAAGACCAACCTGCCCGAGCTGGGCACGGTGCCGGTGACCCAGCCCGCGCGTTCGGGCCCACCAACAACCCTTGGGACGTCACGCGTTCGCCCTCGGGTTCCAGTGGCGGCGCAGGCGCCGCGGTGGCATCGGGGATGGTGCCCATCGCCCACGCCAACGACGGCGGAGGCTCGACCCGGCTACCGGCTTCCTGGAACGGTCTGGTCGGGTTGAAGACCACCCGAGGACGTCAACCCAACCCCGAGAGCGTCAGCCGGTTGATTTCGGAGCTGGTGGTCAGCCGCACGGTCCGCGACACCGCCGCGGTGTTGGACGCCACCCAAGGCCACACCAGCGCCGACCTGTTCCATCTGCCCCCGCCCGAACGGCCATTCTCAGACGAACTCGGCCGCGACATCGAGCCGATGCGCGTCGCCCTGTTGACCGACGCGGGCGACGGGTTCACCACCGATCCCGAGTGTGTCGAGGCAGCCAAGGTGGCTGCGCAGGCCCTGCAGGCCTGGGGCTGCGAGGTCGTCGAGGTAGGCCCCGAGGTGCTGCTGGGCGAGGCCAGTCGGGTCAACGGCCAGACCTGGATGGCTGCGATCACCAGGCGCGTCGACGCTCTGGGCGCAATCCTGGGGCGACCGCTGACCGAAGACGAGGTCGATCCCTACAACTGGGTTGCCGCCCAGCGGGGCCGTTCCATCACCGCGGCCGAGGCGGCGGCCGCAGCCGAAGGCCAACAGGCATGGGTGCGTGATGTGTTCGCGTGGATGCAGCCCTTCGACCTGTTGGTGACCCCCACGTCGGGGTGCCCGCCCCTGACCACCGCTCAGGCCCAACCCGACCCCGACAAGCCGTGGCGAATCGGGCGCACCTATGGCCTGGTGGGCCGCTTCACGCTGCCGTTCAACGTAACCGGCCACCCGGCGATCTCGCTGCCGTTGCACCGCACCACCGAGGGACTGCCCGTCGGCAGCCAACTGGTGGGTCGCATGGGCGCAGAAGGCACACTGTTGCGCCTGGCCGCCCGGTTCGAGGCCGAAATGCCGTGGGCTCACCTGAAGCCGGCGGTGTGGGCGGGCGACTGAACACCCACCGAACCGCGCCCTACCGGGGTTGGAGCTGAACCTTGAACCACTACGACATGATCATCATCGGCACCGGGTCTGGGAACTCGATTCCGGGTCCAGAGTTCGACGACTGGCGTATAGCCATAGTCGAAAAGGGTGTGTTCGGGGGCACCTGCCTGAACGTGGGTTGTATCCCGACCAAGATGTTCATCTACGCGGCAGATGTGGCCCACACCATCCGCCACTCGGAGATGTATGGCGTCGACTCGACCCTCGACGGCATCAGGTGGGCCGACGTTCGCGACCGCGTGTTCAACCGCATCGACCCCATCGCCCATGGCGGCGAGCAGTATCGGGTGGGCGACGAGTGCCCCAACATCACGGTGTACCGCGGTGTCGGACGATTCACGTCCGATCGGGTCGAGGGCGACCAACGGGTGGTCGAGGTCAACGGCCAGCACTTGACGGCGCCGGTGATCGTGCTGGGCGCGGGCGCCAGGCCCCACGTTCCCGCTATTCCGGGTATCGATCCTGCACTGGATCTGCCGGTGGTGCCGTACGAGACCTCCGACACCGTCATGCGCCTCGACCAGTTGCCGCAGTCGATGCTGATCCTGGGCGGCGGCTATGTGGCCACAGAACTGGGACACGTGTTCTCGTCGTTTGGTGTCGACGTGACCATCGTCAACAGGGGACCGGTGCTGCTGAGCCACGAAGACCCCGACGTGTCGCGGCGATTCACAGACGTCTACTCACAGCAGGTCGAAGTGCGCGCCGGCACCTACGATCACCGGGTCGAGCGCCATGGCGACAGGGTCAAGATGACCTACTGCCTCAGCTCGGACGGCACCCAGCAGGTGGTCGAGGCCGACCTGTTGATGGTGGCCACCGGGCGCATCCCCAACGGCGACACCCTCGACCTCGACGCCGCCGGTATCGAGCACCTGGGCTGGCGGGTGATCGCCGACGACGCGGGGCGCACCAATGTGCCGGGGATCTGGGCGTTCGGCGATCTGTCGAACACCTTCCAGCTCAAGCACCTGGCCAATCTCGAGATGCGCAACGTGCGCCACAACATCCTCAACCCCGACGACCTGCGCTTCACCGACTATTCCCTTACACCACACGCCGTGTTCAGCCATCCGCAGGTGGCTTCGGTGGGCATGACCGAACCACAGGCCCGTGCGGCGGGCCTCGACGTGATGGTGGCCACCAAGGATTACGGAGCGACAGCGGCCGGGTGGGCCATGGAGGACACAACCAGCTTTGCGAAGCTGATAGCCGATCGCTCGACCCGCAAGCTGGTCGGTGCTCACATAATGGGGCCGCATGCCGCGAGCCTCATTCAGCAACTGATACAGGGCATGGCCTTCGGGCAGACCGTAGACGAGATGGCTTCGGGGATGATGTACATCCACCCTGCCCTTTCAGAAGTGGTCGAGAACGCGCTGCTGGAGTTCTGACACCCCCGCTGCGGGTGCTAGAGCCCGAAGGGTGCCGGGATATCGCCAATGGCCATCCGCGCGACCCAAACCGCTAGGGCCAGCACCCCCATTGCCGATGCGAAGCGGCCCAGGCGCTGATTCATCCATCGAAGCGACCGCTCGGGGCGCCAAAGGATGAAACCCGCTGCCACGAGAGCCTGGATCATCAGCAGAGCGACGATCGGGTGTTGAGCGAACGACCCGGCGATGTCGCCCGATACAAACCTGGCTGCGGCCCTGGTTCCTCCACAGGCGGGGCAGTAGCCGCCTGTGCACAGCCGAAACGGGCACAGAACCGGCCCGTCGTCGATCACCAAATCGACACTGGCCGCCAGCCCGAGGCCCCCGGAAGCAACCAGCCCCACCGCGACGCGAGGTGACAGGCCCAGCAGCAACGGCTGCGCGGGCGAACGGGTCGTGGTCACGGGTCTAGGAACCTGCGACCGCAACACCGATGAAGAAGAACATGATCAGCAGCCCGATGATGACCGTGCCGATGAGCCCGATGATGAAGGCTGCTGTGGCCATGCCACGGTCGGCGGGGTTGCCCATGCCGGCGTCGATCTGGTTGCGGGCCTTGATGCCCATGATCATCCCGACTGGGCTGAGCAGGCCGCCACAGACCAACAGCCCCACTATGGAAAGGCCTAGGGCTAGACCGGCGCTGGTGCCGCTGGGCTTCACATAGACGGGTGCGGGCCCGGGTGCCTGACCGGACCATCCGGGGTAGGGGCCTTGAGGCTGTCCGGGAGGCGGTGGTGGCGGCGGTGTTCCCTGGCTGATGTAGTCGGGCGGAGGCGCCGGGAATGCCTGGCCGCTCGACGGCTCAGGGGCGTCGTCGGACGGTCCGTCGTTTGGCTTCCCGGAGAAGGGGTCAAACGAGCTGGTCACCGCTGCTCGAGGCTGTCGAGGAAGGCTCCCAGGGCCGGGTTGACGATCTGGGGATGGGTCATGTTGGGGGCGTGTGCCGCACCTGGCACCTTGACCAGGCCCCGGGCGTGGCTGACCGCGGCCTGAAGCGCTTCGGCGCGATCCATGGTTATGGCCATGTCTTGCTCGCCATGTATCGAAAGAACCGGGCAGGCGATCTCAGCAAGGCGGTCGGTGATGTCGTCGCGGTCCAGCAGGGCTCCGGCCGGGTACTCGATGCCGTCGCGGTCGCGCGATTCCCAGATCTGGATCCATTTCTGCATCAGGTTGGGCTCGCCCAAGATCAGGCCGGCGACCATCTGGCCCACCTCTCCCAGAGGCTGGCCGCTCTTCCAGTGAGCGATCATGCCGCGATAGCCCTCGAGGGTTTCGGCATCGTCGACGCCGGCCTGCGAGTCGATCAGCACCAGAGCCCTCACACGTTCGGGCTCCAGCAGAGCCGCTCGCAGCGACAGGAAGCCACCTTGGCTCATCCCGACGAACACCGCCGAGTCGATACCCAGGTGGTCGAGCAGAGCGAGGGCATCTCGCGCCGAGTCCCAGTAGGTGAATGGTCCGGTGGCCGGTGTCTCGCCAAAGCCGCGTTCGTCCCAGGTGATGCATCGATACGAGTCGCGCAGGCTCTCGACCTGATCCGCGAACATGGTGCGATCCATCAAGAAGCCGTGGCTGAAGATGATGGGCGGGCCATCACCGCCCGAGTCGTCGAACCTGATCGACTGGCCGTTGACGTTGGCGGTGGGCATCGGGCCTCCTGGGTGCAGAACCTGCGACCGAAAATAGCAGCCAACCCGGCCGGCGACCTGGTGTGGCCGTGTCAGCCCATGAGGCCGATCTGCCAGATGACCTCGTCGAGCAGATCGCCGGCGGAGATGTCCGCGTACCTGAGGGGACGTTCGGGCGACACGGTCGGTTGTGCGGGCGACAGGATCGTCCACGGCGTCGGGTGACAGAACTGCACAACCGAGATTCGCCCGCCCTGTTGTTCGGGGTCGGCGACAACCCGATGCCAACCGACGGGAATCAAGCCGTTGGTGAGACGTTCGAGCATGATGCCCGTGTTGATGATGACGTGGTCGTCGGGTGGTTCGGCGTCGACCCACCTGCCTTCGACCTTGACCTGCAGGCCTCTGGCCGTGGCACGGGGAAGCGCCGTGATCAGGTTGATGTCACCATGGGCTTCGGCCCAAACATGCTGGGTGCCGGGTGCGCCTTCCATCGGGGGATAGTTGATGGCCCTGGTGAGGTGGGCTCCGTGGGTGACCATGGTGTCGAAATACGACTCGTGGGCGCCGATACCCACCGCGATGATGCGCAGGAAGCGCTGCTGCAGGGCGGCGACCTTGTGGTGAAACTCGAGCAGCAGCTCTGTGCACCCGGGTAGGTCTTGTTCGGGCAGCAGAGGATGGTGATAGCGGTGTCCGTATCTGCGGTTGAGCGGATGTCCTTCGGGCGCCGGCACGCCGAAGTTCAGCATTTCCTTCCAGTCGGGAACGTCGCTGATGGCTGCGGTCTCGACTAGCAGCGGGGTGTAACCGCTCTGACCGCCTGTCTCGCGGGCGTCGTATTTGTCCTTCACAGCGCGAGGTAACGAGAAGAACCTGCCGAGCACGTCGTATGCGTCGTCGAGCATCGTCGATGACAGGTCGTGTTTGGTGTAGACGAAGCCGGTAGCAAGGCTGCGCATGACTCCGTCGATCACCGCCTTGCGCTGGGCGGTGGTTCCCTGCTCGAAGGCCAGCAGGTCGACGTCGAGAATCTCGTCCATGTGCGACAGATTAGATAACCGCGCCTGGTGGTGCGGCCGCTGTCTAGTGTTGAGCCCGTGCCGTCATCCGCAATCAGACCGGTTCCGACCCCAGACTCGCCCATCGACGCGTTGGACTCGCCGACACTTCCGGAAATTCTCGACATCGAGCAGGTCGAACACGACATCTTCCGCGGGAAGAGCCCGGCCAAGAAGCGCACCAGAGTCTTCGGGGGTCAGGTCGCAGCCCAGGCTTTGACGGCAGCTCAGCGTACCCTCGACCCCGATCAGCAGCTGTTGACACACAGCCTTCACGTACTTCCTGCGCGGCGATTGGCGTCACCCGATCATGTATCGCGTCGACCGGATCCGCGACGGGCGCAGCTTCGCCACCCGTCGAGTGGTTGCCATCCAATACGGCGAGGCGATCTTCAACATGGAGGCTTCGTTCCAGGTCCTCGAGAACGGATACGACCATCAGACACCGGTGTTCGATGTCATCGAGGCCACCGGTGTGCATCCCGACGAACTCGAGCCCGACGGTTTTGCCGATGTGGTCGACAGCCGCTCGGTGCCCATCGATCAGATCCCCCATGATCAGCGGCCGGCTCGGTGGATCTGGTTCAGGGTTCCAGATCTGGCCGGCGCCGACGAGCCGGCGACTTCGGCGGGCATCGCCTATTCGTCCGATCACGGGCCGGTGGGGGCTGCTCGTCGACCGCACGAGAACAACCCCGGCTTCGAACGCTCGATGTCGGCCAGCCTGGACCACTTGGTGTGGATCCATCGGCCAACCGACCTGGCCCAATGGCATTTCTACGACCTGCGACCGTCGGCATCTGCCGCATCGTGGCCTGGTGCACGGCACCATCCACCGCATCGACGGCACGATGGTGGCCTCGACAGCGCAAGAAGCGCTAATCCGTCCCTGGCGCGATTGACCCAGGGCGGCCGCTAGCCGGCTCGCGCGGTTTGGTTTGGTGGTTTGCCGGCCGGTGTCTGTTGTCGTGGTGGTGGTTTGGTCCATTCGCTGATGACGGTGCCGTGGCTGTCCTCGAGTCGCCACTGGTCCGGTGTGTCTCCCATGACCAGTCGGTTGCCGTTTTGGTGGAGCCGGTCGTGATGATGCGGGCACAACAGCGCCAGGTTGTCGAGGTCGGTCGATCCTCCGTGCTCGCGATGGTGTAGGTGGTGGGCTTCGCAGCGTTGGGCTTCGGTGTTGCAGTGCCGCCATCTGCATGTGCCATCGCGTATGGCCAGGGCGAGTCGTTGTGTTGGTGTGGCGTATTCGACGTCATAGGCCAGATCCAACAGGCGCCTGTCTGCTTGTTGGTACCAGGCGTTGATCTGGGCCCTGCACAGCATGGATCGTGCGATCGATGCCGGTATCTGGGCGCCGTCGATCGTGTAGGCCAGCCCGTCGGGCCTTGCGAGTTGGTCGATGTCGACGATCAGGTTCACACAACCAGCGGCCTTCTCCTTGGCACCCGCGGTGGGGGTCGGCTTGGTCGGCTGCGGGTAGGAGGCCGTCTGTGAGCATGCTTGCGATGACGTCAGCACCCCGCTGCTGGTGGCTGCGACGCTTACTGGGGTCTGTGATGGTTCGCATGTCGTGGTGGAACGCGGCGCGTTCGCGTCGGTCGTATTCGGTTTTCAACGCCGCACCGGTGACTGGGTCGAGGGTGGCGTTGAACCAGATCATGTCTTCATCGTCGATCCCACACGAACCCCGCCTGCGTCGCCGCTGACGGGCCAGCCGCTCTTCAGGGTCCTCGCGGGTTTGTTCGCGTTCGGCCTCACGAACCGCCGCCCTCGTCTCATCCGCAGACTGGCCCATCGCTTCTGCCAACAAGCCGGCTTTGATGTCGTCGGGCAGATCGGTGTTGGTCAGGTAGTCGGCCTGCTCGGAATTGATGTCTCCAGCCTCCAACGCCTCCGCAACATCGGGATTCGTCGCTAGACGCTGTGACCTGGCCTCGGCCTCGCGCTGGGCCTTACGCGACGGAGCAGGAGGCCCAGGATCGGGTGTACCCTGCGATTCGGCTTCCGGGCCAGGCTGCTTGCCTTTGCGGTTCGCGGCCCTCTGGCGGGCCTTGGCCAGAGCGCTCAACAAACGGGCCTCGTGGCCATCCAAACGAGCCCGCACACGACGAACACCACCAAGCTCAGCCTCCAGCTCGGCGACATCCATCACCTCTAGTTGCTCGGCGCCGCTCAGCACCACCCGCACCTCTGTCACGCCACAAACCCTAAACAAGGGGTGGGACATCGAAGGGTCCACCGGGGTCGTTCACTGGTTCGGGAGGATGTGTTTGGTGTTCGAGTGGGTCGGTCTGACTCTGGGTGTGACTGGCCTTGTGTCTTTTGACTGATCGGTCGGCTGATCCGCTCGGGCATCGAACGCGCACCAGCCGGTCGGACGAACGTGACCTCATTAGGAGCTTGGCTGTTCCCCGTCGATGTCTTGTCCGTCGTCCCGGCCGGTGGTGCCAACCCATCCGAGCGTCGAATAGGAAGACCGTGACCAGCATGCACCAACTCAGCAAGGAAGTGACAGGAGGGGTCGACACTCACGGCGAGGTTCATGTCGCTGCTGTTGTCGATGTCATCGGGCGGATCGTCGCGACTGAGTCGTTTCGCGCCGATGGGGCGGGCTATCGACGATTGTTGCGATGGATGCAATGCCACGGAGATGTCGTCAGAGTCGGTGTGGAAGGCACCGGTAGTTACGGTGCTGGTCTCGCCCGCTATCTCAAAGATGAAGGTGTCGAGGTTGTCGAGGTCAATCGACCCGATCGGCAGCGGCGTCGACGCCGAGGCAAATCCGACACCGTGGACGCCGAGGCTGCTGCCCGGTCCGCTCTCAACGGTGATGCAACAGCGGTCCCCAAGAGCGGCTTCGGGCCGGTGGAGAGCGTCCGGGTCCTGCGCCTGGCTCGACGATCCGCGATCAAGGCCCGAACCCAGGCAGCGAACCAGATCCGGGACCTGATCGTGACCGGACCCGACCAGCTTCGGGCGCGCCTGAGAGACCTCAACACTGCTCAGCGCGTCACCGTGTGCGCGCGGTTACGAACTGTTGACGTGACTGATCCCAGCGACGCGACCAAGGCGGCACTGCGCACACTGGCCCGTCGCCACCTCGACCTCAGCGCCGAGATCGAAACCCTCGATACTCAGATCGCTCAACTGTGCGCAGCGATCAACCCGGCCCTGCTCGCAGCCCGCGGTGTCGGCCCCGAAGTCGCCGCCACACTGCTGGTCACCGCTGGCGACAACCCACACCGCATGCGCTCCGAAGCCGCCTTCGCGGCGCTATGCGGCGCGAGCCCGGTCGAGGCATCATCAGGCAAGATCACCCGTCACCGACTTAACCGAGGCGGTGACCGACACGCCAACAACGCGCTCTGGCGCATCGTGCTCGTGCGCATGTCCTGCGACCAGCGCACCATGGCCTACGTCGCGAAACGCACCAACGAAGGCAAGTCAAAGAAAGAGATAATCCGCTGCCTAAAACGCCACGTGGCCCGCGAGATCTTCAGACTCCTCACCAACCCATCCACCATCCCCGCCGGAAAAGACCTACGCACGCAACGCACCAACGCCGGCCTCACACTCACAGACGTCGCCCAAGCCCTCGGCACCTGGCCCATCCGCATCTCAAAACTCGAACGAAACCTAACCCACGACGCCGACCTCGCCCACCGCTACCAACTCCTCCTCCACCCCAACCAACAAGCCGCTTGACACATACACCCCATAGGAGCATCAGTTTCGGTCTCTAGCTGTTGGTGGGGTCGCCGTCTCCGGTCGACGGGCTAAACGACGAGCGCAGGGGGTTCGTTTCTTGAGTGAGCTGGCACAGCTTGAACACGGCCAGTGTGCCCAGGTCGTGTTGAACCAGTTCTCCGACGGCCAGCCGGGTACGGCCGTCGGGCAGCTGAACCAGGTCGACTATGTCGTGGGAGCCCTCGGCCCACGACTCTGGCACCCATGTCCAGCTCGTCGCCGATTGTTCGAATCCGAAGCGACGCATGGCACCTGGCGAGACAGGGTCGAGCTTGCCGTCGCGGCCGAAGGACAACAGATGCCAGTTGGTCGACTGGGTCGCCGACGCCAACGCAACAGCGAACTCGTCGAGGTCACCCGACTGGAGTGGCGGAACCAACGGCTGGTCCAACGCAGGCAGAGCGGCCTCGAGTTCGCCCAACCATGCAACCGAGATCTGGCCGCACCGCCTGACCAGGATGGGTGTAGCGCTGCCGGGGAGTTCGACGACGCCACGCTCGAGGTCGAGGACCTCATCCGGAATCCACGAGTAGTCGTCGGGTCCGACGATCAGCCGGCGCTGAAGGGCTGTCGACTGGTAGATCGGCTTCGAGTCTCGAACAACGACGTAGATCCAGCGCCTGTCCATCGACCGCAACACCGAGTCGAGGCACCCGGCCATGCGGATGCGTGCGGTTGCATCGACGCCGCGCGATCGCCAGTCGACGGCGTCGGTTCGAGCCAGGTCTGGGTTGAGGTTGAGGCGGGGCCTTCTCGGTGCGGTCATCGATGGTCCTCGGCGAGATATGCCTCGTAGCGGTCTGGGTCGGTCCAAGCACCTGTGCGGTCGGCGAAGCGCCGGGCCACCTCGTGCATCCACGAGGTGTTGCCGTTGCGTGCCCCGGTGGACGACACGTCGCCCAGGTGTTTGGCGACATCGAGTTCGAGTTCGGGTGGGGTATGTGCAGGCGGTCGGGGTGCTACAGCCACTTCTGGCAGCCTGCCCAGCGCAGCGTCTCGTCGGGCGGCATCGTCGGCGTAGAACGACAGCTCGTGGATCTGGTGCCACTTGTCTGCGCCCATCACCAGCAGGTCGTAACCCTCGGCGATGTCGGCCAGCAACCGGTCGCTGGTGATGATGAGATCGAGCCAGTCGTATTGTGCGACGACTTCGGCAAGCACCTGAACCCGGTGCTCGAAGGTAGGGCGCTCGACCGTGTCTTTACCCAGCGGGGTCCGCGAAATCGCCAGGTGCAGCCGATCGAGGTTGCGATCTTCTCTGGCGGCCTCGGCGATAGCCAGGTGAGCCACTGTGAACGGGTTGAACGAGCCTGGGTAGACGCCGACGCGCATGGTGGTGCTCGTCATCTCAGTAGCCCGCCTCGACATCGACCAGGCCCAGCAGGTGTCGCAGGTCTGCGGGGGCGGCATCGGCGCAGAACAGTGCGACGTTGCGCCTGACCCGATCGGCCAGCAGCGGCAGACCCATCTCGGGTGTGTTGCCCACGTGGGGTGTGATGAGGCAGCGGGGCTCGGTCCACAGAGGATGTCCCTCGGGCAGCGGCTCTGGGTCGGTGACGTCGATCGCTGCGCCACCGATAGAGCCGTTGGCCAGTGCTTCGACCATATCGTCGGTAACCACATGAGCGCCACGCCCGACGTTGACCAGCCACGCGTGCGACGGCAGTGCGTTGAACACGTGGCGATCGATGAGGCCGCGGGTCTCGTCGGTGAGGGCCCAGGCCACGACCAAAAGGTCGGTTTCGGGCAGTACGCCTGCGAGGTCCGCGGTGGCGATGGTGCGGTCGGCCGACGGGTGGCGTTCGGCGCTGCGGCGCACGACCGTGGTTTGGCAGTCGAAGGGTGCCAACAGGTCGAGGAGTTCATCTGTGATGCCACCTGCGCCGAGGATGGTGACCCTGGCGCCCAGCAGGTTGGTGCCAATGGGTCTGGACCAAGAGCTGGCCCTGGCGTATTGGTGCAGGTTTCGAAAGCCTGCCAGCGCGCAGGCCAACACGTGCTCGGCGACTGGCCTCGCGTAGACGCCCTTGCCGCAAGTCCACACCAAGCGTGGATCGAGATGTTGGACGAACGTCTCGATGCCGGCATAGGGCAACTGGACCCAGCGAACGTTGTGTGCCTGTTGGATTATCGACGGGAAGGTGTCGGCCGCAGCGGGGTCGGCGAATATGAGCGCCTCGGCCTCGGCCAGGTCGCTGACCCGAGCCCCGGCGCGCTCGACCGCCTCGGCCAGTGCCTGGTGCATGGCGGGGCGAGTGTTCGGTGCGACTGCGATGGGTCTTTGTGGCATTTGGTATCTGCCGGCTTGCTTGCTGGCGCCCAGGTCTGCTTGCCGGCTCCGTCTAGTGTGCCCAGAATCGAGAATGATCGCCCAGGCACGTTGGTTTTGGAAGTGTGTCAGAACACAGTTAAGCCCCCCGTAAGACGCACAACCCACATCGCTGTGGCGCTGGCGCTGTGGGTGATCGCATCGTGCTCGGGGGCATCGACTCCGACTTCGGACGGTGATGAAACGACGTCGACCACCGACGATCCCGCCCAGGTGGCAGAGCTGGTCGACGCGATGGCCACGGTGTTCGAGACCGACGGCGTTCTGCCCATAGACGCTGCCGTGGCCCGCTGCATCGCGGCGGGCACGGTCGATGTAGTGGGCGTGGGCCCTCTGGCCGAAGCCGGGGTGACCGCCGCGGACCCTGACGGCCCCGACAACGACCCCTATGCCCGGCTGTCGCGAGAACAGATCGACTGGGTGGTGGCGGTTTGGTCCGGCTGCACAGATGTAGCCGAACTGGTTCAGCGAGCCTTGCTGGCCGGAGGCCCCGCCGACATCGACCCCGCCATAACAGACTGCCTCGGCTTCGGGCTATCGGGCGGGTTGGCCGAGGCGTTCCTGGCTGACGCCCTGGCCAACGAAACCGCCCCCGGCGGTGCCATGTCAGACGTTCTGCGCCTGGTCGACGGATGCAGCATCGGTGCGGCTCGGGCCGAGCTAGAGGGTGTTCAACCCGGCCTGTGGCCGTGGCTCACGGTGTCGCTGCCCGGCTACGAGTCGACCCTGCTGACCGATGAAGCCACCGCTGGGCTGGGGGTAGAGGGGGCGCTGGCCGGGGGTCCGGGCGTGTACCTGGAAGCTCTCGAGGTGTCAGACGCCGACGGTCAGTTCGCTGCGGTGTTGGTGGTTGCGGGAATCGACGAGGCTCTGTCGGGTGGCATCGACACCGACATCTACGCGGCCAACATCATCGGTTCTGCGGGCGACTCTGAGGTGTTCCCGATAGAGCTGCCGGGCGGAGCCAACGTGGTGGGCTGGGAAGACATCGACAACGAGGTCGTCTATCTGGTGTGGACCGGCAGGCGAGTGGTGGTGTTTGCCACAGGACCCATCGCCACCGCCGACGTGCTGTCGTTGTACGCGGAACTGGTGCCGGCGCCGTGACCGGACGGATCAGAGGTCGCGCAGTCGCCGGGTGAGATGGGGGTTGGCACCCAGCGCGGTGGTGACCTCGTGACTCAGCCCGTGGGCGAGGTTGTCCCAGGTGCGGTCGATCAACTCGGCAAGCACCTGGTGGCCGGTGCTGACACCGATCAGTCTGGCGTCGGCGTAGGTGCGCTCGGCCAGGCGGGTGAGGCCGACCAGAGCCGACGCGAGGCCCAGATCCAGCGGGGCGGCACCCGCAGCACGTGCAGCCTTGACCCGGTCGGCGGTGTCGTTGATGTTGTACGCGACGAGCGTGTCGATGCGGGCGTCGTAAACGGCCCTGGGGTGTCCGCCACGCTTGATCGACAGGGCCAGTGCAGCCGATCTGGCCGCCTCGCGGGTCAGGCGCACGATCTGCACACGGATTCCCGCGAACCAAGCGTCTCTGCGGGTTTGGAACTCGGGCGGGGTTGGTGGGACGTGGCTGTTGTCGATGGTGAGCCGGCTCTCGACTGTTAGATCGATGAGGGTGCGATCGTACGCTGCGCGCCTGGACGGGTCGGAAAGCACCTTCCATGCCTCGTTGACCCCTGCCATGACACCGGGATCGATGTTCGAGTTGGCGTCGGGGTGATAGCGCTTGGCCAGCTCGCGATAGGCGCTGCGAAGGGTGCTGGCGTCGGCGTCGGGCGTGCACCCGAGGCGGTCGTAGAGGGTGGAGACGCCGGACACGCAGGCCAGCGTAGCGACGCGCGGCCCTCGATGAAGAACACATGAAGCCCGACCTCACGATCACATCATCGTGAGCCGTCAAAGTCGCTGACATGAGCGAAGTCGAGGCCACACCACGCAACGTCGCCCACCTGTTCAGGCGGGCGGCCTGGGGAGCGACACCCGAACAGATCTCGGCGTGGGCCGACGGAGGCGACATCGAGAAGCTGGTGCGCGCCCTGCTGGACTGGAACGCGGCACCGCCCGCGGGCTCGCCCCATCGACGTACCCAGGGCGACTCGGTAATCCTCGATCACGAGTTCCATCTGTGGTGGTGGCACCTGGCCGTCACCTCGCCGACACCGGCCATAGAGAGGCTGGCGTGGTTCTGGCACGGCCATTTCGCCACCTCGCTGCGCAAGGTCGAATGGGCCGACCTGATGCACCAGCACATGGTGATGCTGCGCCGTCACAGCCTGGGCGGCATCGACGAGATCCTGAGCGCCGTCACCCACGACCCAGCGATGAACATCTGGCTCGACCTGCACCTGAGCGAGGTCGGGGCACCCAACGAGAACTATGCCAGGGAGCTTCTGGAGCTGTTCTCGATGGGAGCAGGCAACGGCTATGGCCAGCTCGATGTAGCCCAAGCGGCAAGGGCCCTGACCGGCTATGCGCTGCGATACGAAGAGCAGTGGCGGCCGATGGGCACCCAGCTGTTGCCCGAGCTGCACGACTTCGGACGAAAGACCTTCCTGGGTGTGACCGGCGATCTGTCGGCCGACGACCTCATCGCGACGATAACGGCCAGGCCCGAGTGCCCCGAGTTCATCGCGACCCGGCTGTGGACGCGATATGCGGGGACGCAGCCCACCCCCCAGACCCTGGCGCCGATCGCCTCGGCGCTTGCAGGCCCCGACGGATCGATTCACGACGGGTTGGTGACGCTGTTGACCAGCCCCGAGTTCTATTCGAACGAAGTGATGACCGGTCTGGTGACCCAGCCGGTCGAGATACTGGTGCGAACCGCGCGCAACTTCGAGATCGACATGCTCGACCCCAACGGCAGGGCATTCGACTACGGCGACGACGGCGATCTCGAGAACCCCGAGGTCTGGGATTCGCTGGCCATCAGCTGGTGGGCCGAGCGGATGGGCCAGGAGCCCGCCTACCCGCCCAACGTCGGCGGCTGGGCCCACAACGAACCGTGGCTCGACGCCAACAGGTCGGCAGCCAGGTTGGTGGTGGGGCGCGAAATCGGCTGGCACATCGTCGAATCGGAAAGCCGTATAGCCCAACGGCTGGCCGCTCATACGTCGCCAAAGAGGCTGGCCGAGGCGGTGCTGCGTCAGTTCGGCCTGGTCGAGTGGTCCGAAGACACCGTAGATGCCGTGGCCACAGCCGCCGCCGCCGACGGCTGGATCGCCGTCGAACACGCAATAGCCGCAGCTTTCGTCAGCCCGGAGGTAGTACTGGCATGAACCGATTCGATACCAACCAAAGACACCAACAGAGCCAACTGAGCCAACAAAGCCAACTGAGCAGGCGGCGATTCCTCGCCATGGGCGCGGGCGCCGCCGCCGTGGGGTCGGTGGGTCTGGGCGTTCGCTCGCTGCTGCCGACCGGGGCCGCGTCCGCCCCAGGCCGTCAGGGGGTCGACCTGTCCGGAGCCATACCCGCAGCCGCTCAGTCATCGGGCGAGCCGATTCTGGTGATGATCCAGATGGAGGGAGGCAACGACTTCCTCAACAACGTCGTGCCCTTGGGTTCGGGCCGATACCGCGACCTCAGGGGCGATGGTGCGGTCGACGAGGCCAACACCGATCCGCTGGACGAGTCGTTCGGGCTGTACGCGATGCCGTTTCTGGCCGGCCGGTGGGGACAGGGCAATCTGGCCGTGGTGCACGGGGTCGGGCGTGCCGATGCCACGCTGAGCCACTTCGACGAGACCGACGCGTGGGAGAAGGGTTCGATCGACCTGAGCTCTCGCACCGGCTGGATGTGGCGTGCACTCGACTCGATTGGGGGAGGCGCCCACGATCCGTTGATTGGGATGAGCGTCGAGACCGCATCGGCCGCCCTGATGGGGCCGACTTGGTCGGCGGCCACCGTGCCGGTCGACGGCAACCTGCCGTGGGTGCAGGTCGAGCCGTGGGAACGGTCGCTGTACGACGGGGTTAGATCGCTGAGCCAAGATCGCCGTGGCGATCCGTCGCTGGTGGCGCAGGTTCGCAGAGGCCAGTCGATGGTGTTCGACATCGCCCAACAGGTCGGTGACCTGTCGTCTGGCTACGAGGACACGCCGCCCGCCGTCATCAGCGATGGCGCCCCGCGCTATTTCGACGGCGAGAACGACGTGTGGTCCGGTGGCCTCGGCCGGCAGCTCCGCCTGGTGGCTTCGATGATCAACTCGGGGGTCGGAACGCGCATGTTCCACGCATGGCAGGGCGGTTACGACACCCACGGCGAGCAGTGGTACCAGCACCCCAGACTGTTGCTCGAACTCGACCACGCGATCAGGGAGTTCTTCGAGGTGCTGGCCCCCGGCGGACCCCCCGTGGTGGTGGCCACCTGGTCAGAGTTCGGGCGTCGACCTGAGTGGAACGGCAGCGGCACCGATCATGGCACTGCCGGCACCCACTTCGTGGTGGGGTCGAGCGTGATCGGCGGCCACCACGGAAGCCCGGTAGACCTCGACCGGCTCGACTCCGACGACAACTTCGTGCCCACCACCGACTTCCGGTCGTACCTGGCCGGGCTGGTGGCAGGGGTGCTCGACATAGACCCGGCGTCGGTCGTCGACACACCGACCAGACCACTGGAGCTGACCAGATGAACGAAACAGAACCCACCGACAACCGGCACGGCACAGCTCGGGCCACGCTGCGAGGTGCGGCGATGGGCGCCGTGGGGGTGCTGGCCGCAATCGGCGCCTGGAGCCTGGTGGCCGGCGACGGCTCGGGCCAGGCCACAGCGGCTTTGGCCGCATCGGCGCCGGTCCCCATGGCCGACTCGGACACCTCGCCCACTGGGATGTCAGATGAGATGTCGAATGAGATTTCTCCGATGGAGATGTCGGGCGGCATGTCACAGCCACCGATGGGCTCGGAAATGGGGGCGGTCATGGGTGGCGCGCCGATGGGTGCTCCTATGGCCGACGAGATGGGCTCGGCCTCGGCCGACGACGCCGCGGACGTGCCGGCCGCGGGCGAACTCGACTGTGAGGCATATGAGGCCGAGCAGTACCTGCGCGAGGAGCAGGGCCTGATCGACTGGGAAGCCTTGTACCCCGAGTACGACGACGACGAGTACGACCGGCTGCCGATCTATCTGGACGAGTTCTCCTACGACGTGGTCGGGCCCGACGAGGACATCGTCTTCGGTGACTTCACCGGACCCGTCTCGCCCCAGGACCTGCCGACCGAACGTCTGGTCGAGGTGGTGGGCCGGTGCTGGGAGCGCGGCCTGCTGGACTAGCGCCGGCCGGCCGAGCGGGCGCGCATGGCCTTGACGAAGTGGCCGTAGCTGCGCTCGAACCGGTTGTTGCCCGCCGCCGAGTTGTGGGGGCTTACCCACACCTTGGGGTGGTCCCACATCCAGTGATCCGAGGGCAGGGGCTCGGTGCGCATGACGTCCAGAATCGCTCCCTCGAGCTGCTCTGCATCGAGCGCTTGACGCAGCGCGTCCTCGTCTATCAGCGAGCCGCGGCCGACGTTCACCAGCACGGCGTCGGGTTTGAAGCGGGCCAGCAGGTCGGCGTCGACCAGGTCGTCCGTGTCCGGCGAAGACGGCAGGGTGAACACCACAACGTCGGCCTTGCCCACGTGATCGGGCAGGTCGTCTGGGCCGATCATCGCGTCGACCGGCTCGTCGCCTGCCGGGCTGCGCCTGACGCCCGTGACGCTGGCACCAAACGCTCGGGCCCTGACCGCCACCTCGGTGCCGATGGCTCCCATTCCCACGACCAGCCAGTTGGTGCCGAATACCTCCCGATACTCGTATCGATGCCACTGATGGGCTGCCTGGCTGTGATGGCGAACCGGGCCCCTCTGAAACCAGTCGAGCACCCTGTGCATGATGAACTCTGCGATCGGCACCCCGGACAGGTGGGCGGACGTGACCTCGATGCCACGGTCGGCCAGCCGCTGCCAGTACTCACCGTCGAGACCGGCGTATGAGGCGTGAACGAGCTCGACGGTCGGCGCGGTTTCGGCCATCTTGAAGTGGCGGCGCATCACCGGCGACCCGAAGACCTCGAAGCACATCCACGCGACCGTCGGCTGCGCCTGCTGAGGCTCGATCTCGGCTTGTGTACCCGCGGCGGTGTGGAGCATCACCGAGTCGGTGTCGACGACTATCCATTCGAAGTCGGGGAATTCGGCCACCAGGCGGGGGCCGAACCGTTGCCAGCTCGGCGCAGCGATCTGAACTACGTCGGCGGTCACTGGAACCTCCTGACAGCTGCGACGAACACGTCTATGCCCTCGTCGCGATCGATCGTGCGCAGCACCTCGACGTTGGGCGGGGCTCCGCCCCAGCCGCGCTCGTCGACCACGGTCATGCCCTCGGTGATGCCTTCGGTAGAGACGTCGACGTGGTTGTGGGTGGACGTGAACAACTCGGGGTGGGTCAGGGCCAACACCGCGCACGGATCGTGCAGGTTCGCCTCTGCAACACCCCTGATGCGCTGGCCCGCGTCGACGTAGGCCTCGATGACCTGCGAGGCGAACGTAGATGTCTCGGTGCCCTGCGATGCGAGGTCTCGCACCGTGCCGCGGTCGACGGTGTATTGGGACGTCAGGTTCAGCCCCGCCATCTTCACCACCGCAATGCCCGCCGACAGCACTACCCGAGCCGCGTGGGGGTCGGCCCAGATGTTGAACTCGGCCGTGGCGGTGACGTTGCCGGGGCCTGCAGACCCGCCCATCAGCGAGATTCCGGCGATGCGCTGGGCGATGTCGGGGGCCTCGCGCAGGGCCAGGGCGATGTTGGTCAGCGGCCCGATGGGCACCAGCCACACATCGTCGGTCGACCTGACCGTGTCGATGATGAACCGAACGGCGTCGGTGCTGTGGACCTGGCGGTTGAGGCCGGGCAGGTCGGGGCCGTCGAGGCCGGTGGCACCGTGTACCTGCCGGGCATGTCTGGCCTCGATGACCAGTGGGCGGGCGGCTCCGGCGTGCACGGGCACGTCGAGCCCCGCGATCTGGCACACCAGCAGGGCGTTGCGGGTAGTCATGTCCAGCGGGGCGTTACCCGACACGGTGGTGATACCGATCAGGTCGCCGTATGTGGCCGCGACCAGTATCGCCATTGCGTCGTCGTGGCCTGGGTCGCAGTCCAGGATGATCTTTGGTGTGCTGGTCAAATGGGCCTCCCTGCTCGCTCGCCGACGCTAGCGTCGTGCTGGTGCGGCGGGTTGCATTCGTTGGTTGCAGTGGAGCGGGCAAGACCACTCTGGCCCGCGAGGTGGCCAGGCGGTTGGGCGTCGAACACATAGAGCTAGATGCCATCTTCCACCAGCCGGGCTGGACCGAACTGCCCCAGGGCGAGTTCGCCAGGCGCGTGGCTCAGCGGCTGGCCGATGCTCCGAACGGGTGGACCAGCGACGGCAACTACAACTCACACGGCGGCCGTCAGGTTCGAGAGGCCGCCGACACGATCGTGTGGGTAGACACCTCCAAGCCGCGCGTGATGGCACGCGTCGTCAGGCGAACCCTGCGCCGGGTGATCACCAGAGAAGAGTTGTGGAACGGCAACCGCGAGCCTTGGACCAACCTCTATTCGCTCGACCCCCAGCGCAACATCATCGTCTGGAGCTGGACCCGTTTCGACGAGTACCGCAGCCAATACCAGCAGATGCTCGACGAGGGCCAGTGGGCACACGCCCAGGTGGTGCGGCTGCGCACCCCGGCGCAGGCCAGGCGGTGGTTGAGCGATGTCGGCTGACCGGCGCGCCTAGCGGCCCTTCCACTCGGGCGATCGCTTCTGGGCGAAGGCGCGGGGCCCCTCGATGAAGTCCTCTGACTCGCGCAGGGCCTTAACGGCCGGGTAGCTGCGTTCGTGGGCTGCCTGCACGCCGGGCTCGTTCAGGCCCAGCATCGCCGCCTGCTTGGTGGCACGAATCGACATCGGTGAGCATGCCAGGATCATCGACGCCCACTCGCGTGCCCGCTCGATGAGGCGATCTTGGGTGGTCACCTCGTTGACGAAGCCGAGCTCGAGGCCTTCGGCCGCCGAAACATGCCTGGCGGTCAGCATCATGCCCATGGCCCGCTTGAGGCCGATCTGGCGGGGGAGACGGTGCACACCGCCGGCCAGCGCTGCCAGCCCGACCTTGGGTTCTGGCAGGGCGAACCGGGCGTTGTCGGACGCGATGATGAGGTCGCACGCCAGCGCCAGCTCGAAGCCGCCGCCCATGGCCACGCCGTTCACGGCGGCTATCACCGGCTTGTCGAGGTCCCAGCGCGAGGTGATGCCGCCAAAACCGGTGGCCGGCATGGCCGACCGGTCGCCGCCGCCGGCCTGGTACTTGAGGTCGTTGCCTGCCGAGAACGCCCGGTCGCCGGCGCCGGTGATGATGGCCACCCACAGGTCGGGGTCGTTCTGGAACTCGTCGAACAGGCCTGCCAGCTCGGCGTTGGCCGGCGGGTGCAGCGCATTCATCACATCGGGTCGGTTGATGGTGATGATGAAGAGGTTGCCGTCGCGTTCGGAGGTGGAGTAGTCGCCCATGGCCGGAGGCTAGTGGAGGCGGACTCTGCGCCAACTATTGAAGTGTCAGCATCAGCGGCCGTTAGGTATCCTTAGGTTGATAAAGATACTTAACGAGACTCTCTGGGAACCCATGAGCACCGCTTGGCCCGCACTCTCATACGAAAAGCGCGAGTGGACGCCATCTTCGGCCTCGATGATGTCGCGCACCCAACAGCGGCGCCACCGAGGACCATACCTGGCGGCCGTGGTGCCCGAGATAGCCGGCGTCGATTCGCTGGATCTCGACACCGAGACCCTGGCCCGCGCCGACGACGCCTCGGCGGCCATCGCCCGCTTCGACGAATCTTTCGGTTCGGACCTGACCCCCTTTGCGGCGATCCTGCTGCGGACCGAGTCGGTGGCATCGAGCCAGATCGAGAACCTGACCTCGTCGGCCAGAGCCATAGCCCTGGCCGAACTCGACGGCGGCAGGGCCAATGCGGCGGTGATCGTCTCGAACACCCGCGCCATGCAGGCCGCCATCAGGCTGGCAGACGAGCTGGATGCGCAGGCGATTATCGAAACCCAGCGGGTTCTGCTGGAGGCCAGCGCACCCACCCACGTCGGGGGCTGGCGCGACCAACAGGTTTGGATAGGCGGACGTCCGTTCGGTCCTCACCAGGCCGACTTCGTGCCTCCGCATCACGATCGCGTTCCCGATGCGATGGACGACCTGGTCGCGTTCTTGGACCGAGACGATCTGCCCGTTTTGGCCCAGGCCGCGATCGGCCACGCCCAGTTCGAGACGATTCACCCGTTCCCCGACGGCAACGGGCGCACGGGCCGCGCGATTCTGCACGCCCTGTTGCGGTCGAAGGGACTGACCCGGTCGGTGAACGTGCCGATATCGGCGGGCCTGCTGACCGATGTCGGTGCCTATTTCGGGGCCCTGGGCAGCTACCGCGCCGGCGATCCCAACCCAATCGTGGCCTTGGTGGCCGACGCCGCGTTTCTGGCCATCCAGAACGGAACCACCCTGGTCAGCAACCTGAGGGCCCTGCGCGCCGGATGGCACCAACGCGTCAACGCCCGTGCCGATTCGGCGGTGTGGACCGTGGCAGATCTGGTGCTGCGTCAGCCGGTCATCGATAGCAATGTGGTGCGGGCCGAAGCCGGTGTTGCCCCGGTGAATGCCCGCCGCGCCATAGAGCGACTGGCCCAGGCCGGCGTGTTGTCGGAGATCACCGGCAACCGCCGCGACCGCAAATGGGCCGCGCCCGAGGTTCTCGACGAACTGGACGCCTTCGCCGCCCGGGCCGGACGCAGAGGTGGCGCCTGATCGCCGCGCCTAGGGCGTGATCACGCTGAACGACCCCGAAGCCGTGGCCACCAGCCGTTCGGCCGCGTCGAACACCTCGCCACCCAGGTGGACGATGGTGCGGCCCGGCTTGGTAACGGTGACCTTTGCTACGCATGGTCCCGGCATCAGTGGACGCAGGAATCGGGTCTGGATCTCGATGGTCGCGCAGAAGCAGCCATCGGGAATCACCTCCATGGTCGCCTTGCCCATGGCCGTGTCGAGCATCGTGAAGATGACGCCCCCATGAGCCACCCCGTTGGGGTTCAGGTGTTTGGGCCCGATGTCGATCTCGGCGACCACACCGTCTGAGACCGTCTCGAGGCTCATCCCCAGGAACTCACCAAGCGGGAAGTAGCCGTATTGGGGTTCTTCGCTCACAGGTCGGCTTCCTCGAAGGCCCTCGGGTCGGGGCACGAGCACACCAGGTGGCGGTCGCCGTAGGCCTCGTCGATACGGCTGACAGGCACCCAGTACTTGTCGCTGCGAAGCCCCTCGACCGGATACGCGGCCTCTTCTCGCGAATAGGCATGCGACCACTCGCCGCCCAGCAGGTCGAGCGCCGGGTGTGGGGCGTTGACAAGCGGGTTGTCGTCGGCCGGCCATTGGCCCGAGCGGATCTTGTCGATCTCGCCGCGGATAGAGATCATGGCATCGCAGAAGCGGTCGATCTCGGTGAGGCTCTCGCTCTCGGTCGGCTCGATCATCAAGGTGCCGGGCACCGGGAACGACATGGTGGGGGCGTGGAAGCCATAGTCGATCAGACGCTTGGCGACGTCGGCGTTCGACACCTCGTGCAGCGGCCTGATGTCGATGATGCACTCGTGGGCCACGAGGTTGTTGGGGCCCGTGTACAGAACCGGGTACGAGTCGGCCAGCCGTTTGGCTATGTAGTTGGCGTTGAGGATGGCCACCTGGGTGGCGCGAACCAAGCCCTCGGCACCCATCAGGGTGATGTACATCCACGAGATCGGCAGCACGCCGGCCGAACCCCACGGGGCGGCCGAGATTGCACCGGGCCCGGTGGCTGGCCCGGCCTCGGCGACGACCGGATGGTTGGGCAGGAACGGGGCCAGGTGGGCCTTGCACGCCACCGGGCCCACACCCGGGCCGCCACCGCCGTGGGGGATGGCGAAGGTCTTGTGCAGGTTCAGGTGGCTCACATCGCCGCCCCACTCGCCGGGAGGCGCCACGCCCACCAGGGCGTTCATGTTGGCGCCGTCGACATATACCTGGCCGCCCGCTGCGTGCACCAGAGAACACACCTCGCGCACCGACTCCTCGAACACGCCGTGGGTCGAGGGGTAGGTGATCATCAGGGCGCCGACGGCATCGCCGTGCTGGTGAATCTTGGCCTTCAGGTCGTCTATGTCGATGTTGCCGAAGTCGTCGCAACCCACCACGACCACCCGCATGCCAGCCATCACGGCGGACGCGGCATTGGTTCCGTGCGCCGACTCGGGGATCAGGCACACGTTTCGCTCGTGATCGCCGTTGGCCTTGTGATACTCACGAATGGCCAGCAGCCCGGCGAACTCGCCCTGCGAGCCGGCGTTTGGTTGCAGGCTGATCGCGTCGTAGCCGGTGATCTCGATCAGCAGGGTCTCGAGCTCGCGGATCATCTGCATGTAGCCGGCCGCCTGGTCGAGCGGAGCGAAGGGGTGCATCCGCCCGAACTCGGGCCATGTGATGGGCTCCATCTCGGTGGTGGCGTTCAGCTTCATGGTGCAGCTGCCCAGCGGGATCATCGCCCGGTCGAGAGCGACGTCCTTGTCCGACAGGCGGCGCATGTAGCGCAACATGTCTGTTTCAGAGCGATAGCTGTGGAACACCTCGTGGGTGAGGAACGGCGATGTGCGAGCTGAGCCCTCGGGCAGCCCGTCGGGGGCCGACGATTCGATCTCGATCACGGCCCGGTCGACCCCGAAGGCCCTCCACACGCCGCGGACGATGGCTGAGTCGGTGGTCTCATCGAGGCTGATGCCGATGAGGTCGTCTCCGGTTCGGCGAAGGTTGATGCCCTGGTCGCGTGCGGCCCACTCGATGGCCTGAGCCCGGTCGGGGACCCTGACGGTGATGGTGTCGAACCAGTGGTCGTTCACTATCTCGTAGCCGGCGTCGGCCAGGCCCTTGGCCAACACCGAGGCGAGCCGGTGCACCCGCGTCGCGATGCGGGTGAGCCCGTCCGGGCCGTGATAGACGGCGTACATCGAGGCGATGACGGCCAGCAGCACCTGGGCCGTGCAGATGTTGGACGTGGCCTTCTCGCGGCGTATGTGCTGCTCTCGGGTCTGCAACGAAAGGCGCATTGCCGGGCGGCCCGCCGAATCGACAGACACACCGACCAGACGGCCCGGCATCGAGCGACGGTAGGCGTCGCGAACGGCCATGAAGCCCGCATGTGGCCCGCCGAATCCCAACGGCACGCCAAACCTCTGCGACGAGCCGACGACGATGTCTGCGCCCCACTCGCCAGGAGGGGTCAGCAACGTCAACGCCAGCAGGTCTGCGGCCACCGCGACCAGGCCTCCCGCATGATGCACACGCTCGACCAGATCTGCCAGTTCGCCCACGGGGGTGACCTGGCCCGACGAGCCAGGGAACTGCAACAACACGCCATAGACCGACGCGGCATCCAGGTCGGTAAGCGGGTTGCCGACCACCACATCGATGCCCAGTGGCTCGGCCCGGGTCTTGACCACGTCGATGGTCTGGGGATGACAATCGGAGTCGACGAAGAATGCGTTCGACGTCGACTTGGTCGACCGTCTGGCCAAGGTCATTGCCTCGGCTGCGGCGGTGCCCTCGTCGAGCAGCGAAGCGTTTGCCATGTCGAGCCCCGCCAGGTCAGACACCATCGTCTGGAAGTTCAGCAGTGCCTCCAGACGACCCTGGCTGATCTCGGGCTGATATGGCGTGTACGCGGTGTACCAGGCCGGCGACTCGAGCAGGCGCCTGACTATGACGCTGGGGGTGAAGGTGTCGTGGTAGCCCATGCCGATGAGCGAGGTGTTGACCACGTTGCGGTCGGCCTTGGCGCGCAGCCTGGCCAGGGCCTCGAGTTCGCTGGTGGGCGCGGGGACGTTCAGCACCGAGTTGGTGCGTATGCCCCCGGGCACAGCGGCGTCGATGAGTGCTTCGAGCGAGTCGTATCCCAGGTACGACAGCATCTGGGCGATGTCGTCGTCGGAGGGCCCGATGTGTCGGCCGATGAAGGCGGCCTCGTCGGAGAGCTGGCTGATGAGTGGAATCTGGTTCACGGTGGGTCCTGGTCTGTCAGGGTGTCAGCGGGCGGTGGGGATCAGCGGGCATAACGCTGGGGGACAAAGGGCAAGGCGCAAACGGTGACCTCTTCGGCCTTTCCGCGAACATCGGCGCTCAGCACGGTTCCTTCAGTGGCAAGGTCGGATCTCACCATGCCCATGGCCACGGGCGCTCCGACGGTTGGTCCGAAGCCGCCCGAGGTGACCAGCCCCGCGCTTTCACCCTCGCTGTCCACCAAGGGCGACCCGTCGCGCACCGGACGTCTGCCGTTGGGTCTGAGGCCGACGCGGGTGCGGCCAACACCTTCATTCAGCTGGCGCAGCACCGTTTCGGCGCCGATGAAACCGCCCTGTTCACGGCGGCGCTTCTGGATCGCCCAGACCAGATCGGCCTCGACCGGGGTGACCTCCTCGGTCAGTTCGTGGCCGTACAGGCACAGGCCCGCCTCCAGGCGGAGCGTGTCGCGGGCGCCCAAGCCGGCTGGCGCAACCTCGGGCTGGGCCAGCAGCAGCCTGGCCAGGCCTTCGGCCTGGGTTGCGGGAACCGTGATCTCGAATCCGTCCTCGCCCGTGTACCCAGAACGCGAGGTGGGGCAGTCGATACCACCGAGTTGCAGCATCGCTGCGTCCATGAACTTCATTGCGACCGCCGATGGGTCGAGCCTGCTCAAGGCGTCGACGGCCAACGGGCCCTGCAACGCCAGCAAAGCCAGGTCGTCGCGGTAGACGATGTCGACGCCTTCGGTGTTGGCCTGCAGGTGGGCGATGTCGTCGTGTTTGCGCGAGGCGTTCAGCACGGCCACAAATGGCGGGCCGTCGTCGCCCATGGTTCTGGTGACCATCAGATCGTCGATGATTCCGCCCCGTTGGTTGGTCAGGAACGAATAGCGCTGACGACCGGGCTGCAGTGTGGTGATGGCCGATGGCAGCACCCACTCGAGCTGTGAGCCGACGTGGTCGGGGTCGCCGTGTAGTTCGACGATGCCCATGTGCGACACGTCGAACAGGCCGGCCTTGGTGCGTGTGTGGTTGTGCTCGGCGACGACACCTTCGTATTGCACGGGCATGTCGTAGCCGGCGAATGGCACCATGCGCCCGCCCAACTCGAGGTGCAGCGAATGCAACGGGGTGGTCAGGAATGGCGTGTCCGGAGTGTCGGGGTTCATCTGCGTTCCAGCGTTGGGTATGCGTCTGTCGTGTCGACGCCCCCCGCTGTCACTGCACCTGAGAGATTGAGCCGAGAGCTTCGGCCTGCCCCTTCGGTGGGTACTGCGTTCGTGTCGCTTGCGGCGATACGAGCCGTACCTCTCTCCAGCGTCGCCCCTGTGGTGTGGTCCTGTTTGCCTGAGCGATTCCGGGGGCGGTTGCGCCTTCGGCGGACGAACCGGGCGCTGGCGCGTCCGGTTCGACTCTCTCCCACACCACAGCGGTGGCTTCCCAAAGGGTAGCAACCCCACCGCCGTCGGGGGCAGTTGTGGATTTGGACTCAAGTTGCCCGGTGCTTCGTGTCGAACGAGTTGACGTTCCAGATCTATAGGGAGTACCAAGTGCCACAGCCCCGACCTGCAAGTCTTGCTCGACGAACCCTGTCCGCCGGTGCAGCTCTGATGTTGGCTGCCGGTCGCTGTGCGGGTCCTGCCGGGGCGGTCGACAGTGAAGAACCTGCTGGCGACATCGCAGCGGTGCTCGAGGCCGGCGGTCTCGACCCGTCGTCGATTCCGCCAGAGCTTCTGGAGCGGGTCAACGAGCGTCTCGACAAGGCGATCGAGAGCGGCAACCTGACCGAAGAAGAGATCGCCGCAATCGAGGACCTTCGCCAGTCGGGCCAGCTCGAGGAGGCCATCGCGCAGCGCATCGAAACCAAGCGCGAAGAACGCAGCGCAAAGCGTCAGGCCATCGTCGAACGGCTTGCACAGGCCGGAATCGTCGTCGAGGACGGCCAATCGATACGCGAGGCGTTGGATCAGGCCGGCTTCGAACGTGACGAGATACGCGACCTGATGAAGTCGATCCGTCCCGATCACGACGATGACGGAGAAGCCGACGAGACCGACGACGACCGCACGGCAGTCGAGCGCATCATCGACTCCGCGCTGGACCGGCGAAGCGACAGGGCCAAGGAACGCCAGGAAGAGCGCGAAGAACGTCAGGAAGAGCGCGAAGAACGTCAGGAAGAGCGCGAAGAAAGTCGCGACGAGCGTAAGGATGATCGCGACGAGCGCAAGGAAGAACGCAAGGAAGAGCGCGAAGAGCGCAAGGAAGAGCGTCAACAGCGCGGTGACGACGCCGACCACGACGACGACTCCGACGGGCCGACCGATGATTCCGACGAGTCGACCGATGACTCCTCCGACGAGTCGGCTGATGATTCCGACGTATCGACCGATGACTCCGACGAGTCGCCAGACTCCACTGACGATTCGGCCGGTGAGTCGCCCGAAGGTGAGACACCATCGACGGTCCCCGGCGAGCTGTGAGCCCGACGGTCTAACGAATCGAGCCGGTTCTGCCGATTGAACCGATAGGCGACTTGGGAGAAGTGTGGTGTCGAAATTCGCGGGCAAGTTCGCAGCGCTGCTGCTGGGATCGGGTGTGGTGCTATCGGCATGCTCGGGCGGTGCCGCCGAGCCGGCGGCATCGCAGCCGTCCGAGTCGGCGCCAGAGCTCGAAGGCACGATCTCCACGACCGGAGCCGTCGACGAGGTTGATAATTTCGCCGGCGCCACCGAGGGCGAAGGCCTGGATATTCCGGTGGCGTTGCCCCGCGAAGACGACAGCCCGGCAAGCGAGCCCGCAGATTCGGAAACACCCGAAGCTGCAGAGCCCGCCGACTCGTTGACCGACGAGGGCGTTTTGGCTGCGGCGGTCATCATCTTGTCCGACGGCGACCTCGAGGGTGCCATCGCCGACGGTGTCGTCTCCGAGGCCGAGGCTGAGGCTGCATTGGCAGCCATCGAGCAGGGGACCCTCGATCAGTACGCGGGCTGAAGCCGACGGGGGCACAACCCAGGGCGGGCGCAGAACTGACATGGTCGCAAGCGCTGGGTCTAGCCTCGGGTCATGGCCCATCACCCTGTCCGACTCCGCCAAGTGGCCCTGGTGGCCGCCGATCTCGACGCCTCTGTCGACGCACTTTGTGCGGCAATGGAAGTCGAGAGGTGCTTCAAAGACCCCGGGGTGGGCGAGTTCGGTCTCGACAACTTCTTGATGCCAATCGGCGACACGTTCCTAGAGGTCGTGTCGCCGATGCGCGAGGGCACCACGGCGGGTCGCTACATCGAGCGGCGAGGCGGTGACGGCGGCTACATGGCCATCTTCCAGCTGGACGATCTGGAGGCGGCCAGACGCAGGGTCGCCGACGCCGGAATCCGTGTCGTTTGGCAACACGACAGCCCGGCCATGTCTGGCACGCACCTGCACCCCGCCGACGTCGCCGGTGCCATCGTGTCGCTAGACCATGCCCAACCGGTCGATGACTGGAAATGGGCGGGCCCCCAGTGGCGCCAGCACGTCCGAACCGACAAGGTTCTCGAGATCTGCGGCCTCGAGATCCAAACCGAGCGGCCCGGCGAACTGGCCGAGACCTGGGCCCGTGTTCTGGGCGTGGCCTGCGAAGCGCACACGGTGGTGGTCAACCCCGATCAGACAATCCGCTTCGTCGCGCCAGACGACGGGCGTCCCGAGGGCATCAGGGGCTTCGACGTCAAGGCCAGCAAGCCAGAATTTGTGGGCACCGAGATCGAGGTGGTGGGGTCAGGATTCGGTTCTGCTAGGTCTGTGAGCCATCACCACGAAGCGGCCGTGTAGCCGTCGCCCGCCAGCAGCGTCAGCTCGTTTCCGTCGAACGCCAAGGCTCGGCCCAAGCCGTCGACTATCAACAGCCAGCGACCGGTCGAGTCGAGGTCGATGTCGACGATGCCTCCGCTGATCTCGAGCTCGATGGTGCTCAGCGTCGTGCCCGTGATCGGATCGATCAGGGCCAGCGCGCTCTTTTGTGCATCGGAAGCGTTGGCCACGATCGTTCCACCGGCCGCAATCTGGGGCATGGTCCACGCTCCGGCTGGTGGCCGCAGAACCTCCCTCGCGGACAGGTTGGCGGCGTCGACAGTGACGATGGCAGTTCCGCTCGCGTCGCCGGCGCCGACTACCAGCAACGACGAGTCTGTCGACCAAGAGACCGAGTGAGGCATCAGGCCTGGAGCAAGCGATGCTTCGGCCGATTCATCGGTCTGGACCTGTCGCACCGCTACTCGGCCCTGCGGATCGATCAGGGCGACGCGATCGCCAGAGCCCGAGAGCGCCGGGCCAGACCCTGCCAGCTTCGTGCTCGTGGCCGTAGCGTCGCCGATGTCGATGGGCGTGATCAAGGCGGTGGGGTCGGCACAGCACGTCTCGACATAGACCACACCGTGACCGGACACGTCGACCGAGACCGGCGAGTTGGGGCCGACCCGGTCTTCGGGGTCTACCGCAAGAGACGTCTGGAAGATGACTGCCGCCCGGCCGGACGTGGTCTCGACCAGCACCACCGATTCACCGCCTCTGACCGCCACCATCGACGCGGGCATGGGGGCGTCTTGCCCAGGCGACGGCCAACCCGGCTGTAGCGCCGGGACCGCGCCATCATCGTCGGGAGCCTGGTTTGCGGCGCCGCCATCTGTCGTTACGGTCTCTGCTTCCTCGGCAACCGGTGCTGGGTCGGCGGCCGGGCGGTCCGATGTGGTGCCGGGCAGCGGAATCGAGGCCACGTCGGCTTCGGACAACACCGGCGGCGCAACCGCCGTGCGGCCGTTGGCGATGGGGATGGCGATGACGACTTGTTCACCGCCAGTGTCGGTGGTCGGCGCGGTTTGGGCTGTCGCAGCGTCTGGTGCGGTCTCGTTCGCCGCGTCTTGCTGGCCTGTCGAGCCGGTCAGCGAGCATCCCGAGAGCATCACCGACGCCGCCATGGCGACAACTGCCAGGGGCTTCGACCCACGGCTGTGTTTGGGTCGACTAGGGGTGCATGTCGAACTCACCCGGTTCCATCGGCCGTTGCGGAGCTGTAAGTGAGATCACCAACGCAACGCGGCCGGTGCATCGACCGGTACCACCGGGCGCAGTGGCCGCACCGGATCGACCCGTTCGTAACGGGCGCCTGGGGCCGGGCGAGGGTCGGTCTGGCCCTTGTTAGGCCAAAACGACATCGCTCGTTCGGCCTGGGCGGTGATGGTGAGGCTGGGGTTGACGCCCAGGTTCGCCGATACGGCGGCGCCGTCGACGACGTGCAGCCCTGGCGAGCCGAACACGCGGTGATATGGGTCGATCACGCCCGTCTCGGGGCTGTCGGAGATGGCGCAACCACCGATCAGGTGCGCCGTCACCGGAACATCCAGCAGAGCCTCGTTCCAGGCGCCCGCTGGTTGGCCACCGATGTGGTGCGCCACCCGCCTGGCAGCCTCGTTGGCCGCAGGAATCCAGGTGGGGTTTGGTTCGCCGTGGCCCTGGGCTGTCACCAGCCGTTGCCGGCGCAAGATCTTCGATGGCGCCAACCTGGTGCGCAGCGAGTTGTCGCGCGACTGCATCACGAGCACGATCACGCTTCGTTCGCTCCACCGCCTGACCGACAGGCTGCGAAGGAACCTGATGGGATGGCGCCCGACCTCGAGCCCGAATCTCAAGGGCCGCGGCAGCCGGCCGCCGCCGTCGACCAACAAGGTCGCCAGCAGCCCCATCGAGTTTGATCCCTTGCCGTAGCGCACCGGCTCGATGTGGGTCTGAGGGTCGGGGTGGAACGAGCTGGTGATCGCCACGCCGCGGGTGAAGTCGTGCCCTGCGTCGGCGGGCGCGGTGGCGCCGACTATGGCCTCGCTGTTGGTACGCGTCAGCTCGCCCAGTCGCGGCGACACCTCGATGCGCCCTCGGTGGGCCAACTCGTGCAACAGCCGTTGTGTGCCCAACGCCCCTGCAGCGAAGACAACCTGGCTGGCCGTCACCGACGGGGTCGACACTCGGCGAGGGCCGGGCTCGACGACGTCGATGAGCCACTGGTCGTGGCGACTCACGATGTCGACCACCTGCGAGTTGGGCCTGATCTCGGCCCCAGCGAGTTCGGCGAGGTGCAGGTAGTTGAGGTCGAGCGTGTTCTTGGCACCGTGGCGGCAGCCGGTCATACAGGCACCACACTCGAGGCACCCGGTTCGATCGGGGCCGACGCCCCCGAAGAACGGGTCGGCCGATCGCTCACCCGGGGCTTTGCCGAAGTGCACAGCCACAGGTGTTCGGTGGTAGGTGTCGGCAACGCCCATGTCGGCGGCCACCCGTTGCATCACCTCGTCAGCGGGCGTGTCGTGGGGGTTCTCGACCGCACCCAACATCCGCTTGGCGGTGTCGTAATGGGGCGCCAGCTCCAAGCGCCAATCGGTGATGTGGCTCCACTGGGGATCGTCGTAGAACTGGGGGAGTGGTTCGTAGAGGGTGTTGGCGTAAACCAGACTGCCCCCGCCGACTCCGGCACCCGACAGCACCAACACGTCCTTCAGCAGGTTGATGCGCTGGATGCCGCGGCAGCCGAGATCGGGTGCCCACAGAAACCGGCGCAGATCCCAGGAAGTCTTCGGAAAGTCTTGGGCTTCGAAGCGTTTGCCGGCCTCGAGAACCACCACCGACCAGCCCTTCTCGGCCAGGCGAAGGGCTGCGACCGAACCCCCGAATCCGCTACCGATGATGGCGACGTCAAAAGTGTTGCGGGGCAGACCGGTGCCGTTGTTCACGCCACACAGTCTGCCCCGCAATCGAGGTGGTTCGGGCTCAGCCGAACGGCGTGATTGACACCGATCCGAAGGTCACGTCGGCTTCGTGGGCGAACAGTGCGATCGATCCGTTGTGTGGAGCGGGCTCGCCGCCGGTGGTGGTGAACTCCTGCCAACCGCTCGGTTCTGGGGTGTCGACCCGCCAGACACGCCACCGGTAGGTGGTGACCTGACCGCCGATTACCTGCATGCGGATCAGATGAGTCTCACCGGTGGCGATCTGATAGCGGCTCGACTGCTGAACGTCGATGCGATGATCGATCATCTCGGCGGAGGTACCTGCCGTTCGCCACCTGACCCACGCCAGGGCGCCCAGTGGCACGAACCCGTCGGCGTCTGGCAAGAATCCGACCAGAGGGTTGTTTCCGTCAGGGTTGGACGAGTGGCCGGTCCAGTGGGCAGCGATGCCCACCCCGGCGCCGTTCGACGGCTGATCCAGATGATCCGGCGTGATTCCGTGAACGGTGAACGACGTAAGAACCTCGTAGCTCTCCCAGGTGATGTGACCGACGCTGACAATTCGGTCGTAACCAGGCTCGGCGGTGCGGATGCCGTCGTTGGTGATGCGCCATTTGCCGTCGACCACATGCGCCGCCTCATCGATCGAGCCCAGTTGGGTCCAATCGACGACCATGTTGGGCCTGACCGAGACCGGGTCGTAGTCGATGGACACCACCCTGGTGGTGGTGAGGCCGCTGTTGTCGGTGGCCACGAGGGTCACCCGGTTGATACCCGGATGCAGCTCGACGATCGGAATGTCGACGTTGAAATCGCCATCTTGGACCAGGCGGCGCTCTGCGGGTCCGATCCGCATCGAACGGGCCACACCACCCTCGAGTTGGGCCGTGAGGTTCACTACCGTCCCTTCGTCTGAGACGTTGCCCAAGATGTTCACGAAGCGCTGAGACACACCACGGCTTCCGACCGAGATCGAATCGCCACCCCAAACATCGATGACGGGGGCCGAAGGCGCAGGATTGGGCGGGGCAGTTGTCGTGGTGGTGGGTGCCGCGGTCGTTGTTGTGGTGGGTGCCGCGGTCGTTGTTGTGGTGGGTGCTGCGGTCGTCGTGGTGGTGGGTGCCGCGGTCGTCGTGGTTGTGCCGGTATCACCGACGGCGACGATCGTCACCGAAACGACTTTGGTCTTGGTCCCGCCGTCGAAGGTCAGGTCGAGCGATCCGTCTGCGACGGTGACGCGATGGGTCGCCGAAGCCGTGGGGCTGGCTTGTGTGGTCAAGACCCGGTCGTGGAACGAGACCCCCTCGACCTGAGCCGAGTGGGCGATGCTCGAGTACTGATATCGGCTTTCGCCGACGGTCACGGTCACGTCGTACTGCCCGTTGGCAACCAGAGCCTTCCAGGCCGCCGGCGAGTCGACCGACACCCAGCGCCCGCCCTGATTCAGGTACCGCGTCGTTGCGTGGCAGAAGGTGTCGATTCGCTGGTCGGCAACCGCGTTGCGGTCACCGCATTGACGGCGCGAACCGTCTGGGAGCACCCACCCGAAACCGGTCTCAGCGCTGAAGGCGGCGCCCGAGTCGGCCACGAAACCGGGCGGCACCGCAGCACCGCTGGGCTGGAAGTTGACCGAAAGTGACATGGCCCGTTTCGGCTGGGTTGTGGTCGGGGCCTGGGTGGTGGTCGGGGCCTGGGTTGTGGTCGGCGCCTGGGTGGTGGTGGTCGTCGCACCCACGCGCTGGGCCGTGATCGACACGATCTTGGTCAGATCACCTCCGGCGAAAGACACGTCCAGCGAGGAATCCTCGACCGTGACGCGCTTGGTGATTCGCGCCCAGGTCATCGAGTCAGATGTTGGCTCGCGGTCGAAGAATGTGACGCCCTCGACCTGGACCGAGTGGGCAATGCCGGGCGTGCGCTTCATGGGGTCACCAACGACGACCGTCACGTCGTAGGTGCCGGGCTGAAGGTCGGCGCGCCACGTCGCCGGCGAGTCGTGCGGGGTCCAGAAACCGTCGACGTCCCAGTAGTAGGAAGTCGCGTGGCAATAGGTGTCGAGTTCCTGGTTGGCGGCGAAGTGGCGGTCGACGCACTGGCGGTCGTTGCCGTCGGTGAGAATCCAGCCATAACCCCGCTGGGCTGCATAGGGCTGACCGGCGTCGGGCTGGAATCCCGTCGGCACTTCCTTGTTGGCGGGCTGGAAGTTGATGGCAAGCGAGTCGGGCAGGCCGCCCTGGTCGGTGGTCCGGGCGGGCGCGGCCACAAAAACCGAGGTCAGCATCACCAAGGCAGCCAAGACGGACCCGATCGTCCGCCTGGATCGGCCTGGAGCGCCAACCGTGAGCGCTTGAAGTGACGTTCCGTGGTACATGCCACTCTCCCTGAATGCGTAGAGTGAGCAAGATAGATCAACTCGGCAAGAATGTCACGAAAAGTGGTTAAGAAACCCTCCAGGGTGACCGATGGCCGGAGATCTCGCGGCGCCAGCTTTCGGCGGCTTCTAGTCGCTGGCGAAGCTGTGTACGCCCCGCCTCGGCCACCGACCGCACCCCGGAACGCCGATTCAGCTCGGCGTTAACCTGGCCGTGGTTCTTGCCGGTCAGGGCCACCAGCTCTGCGACGACATCGGCGTTCTTGTCGCGAAGTGCTTCGCGTTCCTTGCGGGGCGTCGAGCCGGCGGTCTGAGGGCGCATCGAGCGCCCGGGCAGGGGCGTCAGCTCGAGCAGCAGATCGTGCTCGGCGATATCGAAGGCCGGCGACGTCGGCGCGGGGGGAACGTCTTCGAATGCGGCGTCGAACACGGTCATCTCGGGTGGACCAGACGACAGGGTCACGGCGCTGAGAACATCGAACAGTGAGAGCTGTTCGGAATCGTCGGCCGGGTCGGGTACCTCGTCGACCTCGGCGTGCACGATCACATCGTCGTCTTCGTCGCCGGCCCTGCGTTTGAGGCTGTGGCGACGCTGCTGGGCGATCTGCTCGGCCCATGATCGCAGACGCGAGTCGTCGGGGATGAACATGAACGCCCGCTGGCTTCCGCCATCAGGGGTCAGGCGAACCAGGCGCCCAACGGCCTGCCGGAAGAACAACTCGGTGGTGGTCGTGGTCGCGAAGACACCTATGCGTAGCCGCGGGATGTCGACCCCCTCGCTGACCATTCGCACCGCCACGATCCAGGGCGAGTCGCCGGCCGCGAACTCGGCTATGCGATCGGATGCGTTCGGGTCGTCGCTGAGCGCCACAGTGGCCCTCACCCCGTGCCGGGCACGCAACAGTTCGGCAATGGCCCTCGCATGTTCCAGATCGATGGCGATCGCCAACGCCCCGGCGCGAGGTTGTTCGTCGCGTCGGATGCGCATGAGCTGCTCGTGGGCCTGGCCTATGACCGTGGGCAGCCAGTCACCCCGAGGCGACAGAGCAGCCCGCAACCGCTGGTTGGCGCGCTGTCGATCGAGCGGGTCGTCAAAGGTGGCGCTGATGACCATGCCGTCGGGGGCCGACCACTCCATATAGCCGTCGAATCGCGGGAAATACACCGGCCTGACGACGCCCCCGTCGACCAGTGCAGGTCCGTATCCGTAGTCGAAGTCGGCTACGGCCTCGTCGCCGCCGCTGTAGTGCACAAAGGGAATCGGTGAGCTGTCGGACCGAAACGGTGTGCCGGAAAGCGCCAGCCGGCGGCCGGCGCGCTCGAATGCGGTGGTCACCGCGTCACCCCAGGCCTTGTCTTCGCCGGCGTGGTGAACTTCGTCGAACACCACGAAGGCGTCGACGCACAGCTTGCGCAGGGCAGCCGCCGACGTCGCCACCTGCTGGTACGTGGTGACGATGCCGTCGACCTCGTCTGGCAGCCCACCATCAGATGATGACCAGTTGGGCTCGAGGTCGATGCCGAAGCGGGCCGCCGAGTCGGCCCACTGGTATTTGAGGTGTGACGTCGGCGCCACAACCACCAGCCGCGTCTGGGGGTCTTGGGCCAGCATCGTGCGCGCCGCGGTCAGCGCAAACGTGGTCTTGCCAGCGCCCGGGGTGGCCACGGCCAGGAAGTCGGGACGCGGAGAGGCGAGGAACTGGTCGAGGGCTGCTCGCTGCCAGGCCCTGAGGCGAAGAACTGTGGGCGCGCCGGGGGCGCGCGAGGTTGCCTGGGTCATGTTGAACTGTTGGGCCCGAGGCCGTCTGAGCGGCTCAGGCGTCGAGGAAGTCGCCGACGCGATCCTTGGGGCGACCGATGATGGCGCGGCCCTCGCTGACAAGCAGCGGCCGCTGAAGCAACGCCTTCTCGTCGACCAGCAGGTCGACGACTGCCTGCGGGTTCGAGACGTAGTCCTGTTCGTCGAGCTCGAGCTTCTTGAATCTGGAATCCTTGCGAACCAGGTCCTCGACGGGGTCCTCCAGAACCTCGACTATGTGCTCGAGGGCCTCGCGATCTGGTGGTGTCTTCATGTACAGGACGACTTCGTAGTCTTCGCCCTCGGTCAAACCCTTCGCCTCGGCGACCGCCAAGGCATTCTTCGAAGAGCCTCAATTGGGGTTGTGATAGATGGTTACACGCGCCATCCGCAGAACATCTCCGTGGTTAGTGGGCTCGGACCCGGATATCCGGGATGAAGATCGTAGCCTCTGAGCAAAGGAGAGAGTCGTTTTGTATCAGCCCTGTTGCGCGGTCGAGGCGGTGGGTTCTGGCGGTCGGAACAATCGCGCCCCGGCGGGCTCGATGCGGGCGCGACTGATGGTTCGCGCGGCTGTACTGGCGTTGGCAGTCGTGGCCGGTGCCTGCGGGCCCGACGACGTAGACCCGGTCAGCTCAGAGGCGAGGCGACAGGCGGCGATCGACCAAGGGGCCGACCCTGGCGGCGTCACCGCGTACCGATTCTTGTTGCCCGAGGAACGGTCGTGCTTCGACTCGATCATCGAGGATTCGACCAGAGAGGCCGCCCTCAGCGAGATCGGCCCGGATGGCGACGAGGCCCGGGTGGCGGTGTTCGAGGCGACCCGCAACTGTGTTCCCTCGCTGGTCGATCAGCAATGGTTCCAAGACGAGGTGGCGGCTCAGCTGTCGGCGGTGATGGGCTTCGAGGTCGACCGGCCGGGTGCTCGATGTGTGGCCTCCTACGTCTTTGTCAATGCGGCGGACCCGGCACGGGTGTTGGCAGTGGGCCGATCCGACGAGGCCGACCAGGTGATGGGTGAAGCGATCGGGAACTGCCTCGCCGATGATCTCGACGTCGCGTTCGACGGGTTTGCGGCCCAGATCGGCGACGATGCCTCGCTGGACGCTCTGGCGAGCGACTGCCGAAAAGGTCGCATGTTCGGCTGTGACCTGCTGTGGTTCAGGGCCTTCCGACCTGGCGAGTACCGACAGATCGCGGTCGCATGTGGCGCCGATGGCCAGGCACGCTCGCCAGAGCGCTTGTGCTCGGAGGGGCTCGAGTTGGGGCCAGATGGCCTCATCTTGGCATCGTCGGAGGGCCTCGGCAGGGTGTCCGACGAATGCAGCGAGGGCGACATGGTCGCTTGCGACCTGCTGATCGCCGCGGCGCCGAACACTTCTGACGCCAGCCTCGTGGGGGCGTCGTGTGGCGGGCGGATTGCGGTGGCTCCGGTACCCGATTGCAGGAGCAGGTTCGGGGACTGAGCCGACGGGCCCCTCGATCAACCCTTCGAAACCGGCCCCGAGTCTTCCGGAGGATTGATGATGGGGTTGTACGGCGGCGTTGGGTCGGGCGGTCGCGGAGCCGGCGGCGGAGCGAACGGGTCGAACGACGACGACTTGGGTGGAGGTCCCTGGGGTTCGGGCTCGGGTTCGGGTTGTGGGGCGGGCGCTGGCTGCTGAGCGCCTTGCGGAGTTGGAGCCTGGGATGGCGCGGGCCAAGCCGGCGGAGGCGGCGGTGGCTGCCACCCGTCTTGTGCGGCCGGGGGCGGAGCTTGCCATCCGCCGGGGGCGGGCGGTTGCCCCCACGAGGCCATAGGAGGCTCGAGTCTGCGCTTGGCGCGCCTACGCCTGACGAGGGTGACTATCAGCACCACCAGGCCCGCGGCCGCCGCCAGGCCGGCGCCCCCGAACCAGGCGCCGATCCGCACGAAGAAGGGTTCGAACTCGGGCACCAGGGCGAACTCGGCGCCGACGGGTGTTGCGCTCATTTCGAAGGTTCCGGCGTCGGGGAACCTGACCTCGGCAACCCGGTACCAGGGCACGCCGTTGACCTCGAACTCGAAGTCGCTGCCCGCGGAGAACACCCTCGGTTGGGTAGATCCACCGTCGAGACGCACGATCGTGATGTCGACGTTGGCCGATCGGGTGTCGGTGAACACCGTGCGCGTGACCGGCCGGTCGGTGGTGACGGTCAACACCTGGGGGCTGGTGAAGCGCTCGATGTTGGAGAAGAGGCCGACGATGTTGGCCACACCCAGGGCGCCGAAAACCAGCGCGGCCAGCCCCAGCGCTCCGGCAATCCAGTACCAGAACTTGCCGGGCTTGACGTCTGGACTGGGCGCAGGATTGGGGGCTGCGTAGGCCTGTGCTTCCACCGACCCGAGACTACCCACTGGCGCGGCACTGTGGGGTTGTGAACTCGAGCCTTGTCGTGTTCGCGAACCGATCTGCGGTGGTTGCTTCGACCTGATAGCCATAGGTGGTCCCGCAGGCCAGGTTCTCCAGCTCGATGCTGTGCACCAGCGCTGGCTGGGTCGGCCCGATGGCGTTGGTGAGGCTCGACCCCTCACCCCATCTGACCCGCACCGCCGCCTCGACAGAGGTAGTGACCAGCACCACGGCCCGGTCGGCGTCGGTGGCGGCGTTGACGCCCACGAACCTCAGGGTGTCGTCCGGGCATGGTTGTGTGCCGAAGCTGACGTCGTTCGAGGCAGCTGCGCTGCCATCGCTGGCGCGAGCGAACACGCGCAGGTGGTACGTCGTCGAGCAGCTCAGGCCACCGATGGTCACCAGGTGACGCATGGCCTGGTCGGTCGAGTCGACGCGGCTGCCGTAGGCGGTGCTGAGGCCGTATTCGGCTGCGCCGATCGATGGCTTGTCGGTGATCCACGAAACCGTGGCCGTCACCAAGCCCGCCGTGACCTCGACGTCGGTCAACGCCAGCGGCGTCGCCGGGCCCGGGTCTGTGGGGTCGGGTCCGGGATCGGTGGGGTCCGGCCCTGGGTCGGTTCCGGGGTCGGTGGGGTCCGGCCCTGGGTCTGCGGGGTCGGGTCCCGGGTCTGTGGGGCCTGGCCCTGGGTCGGTGGGGTCTATGGGGCCGGGCCCCGGATCGGTGGGATCGGACCGGCAGGGCTGGGTAGTCGTAGACATGTCGGCGCTGTATGTCGCCGCACCAGAGCCGGTATTGGACATGACCCTCAGGTGGTAGGTCGTGTCGCAGCGCAGACCGTTGAGAACCATCTGGTGGTCGGTCGTCCGGGCCGGCGAGTACACCGCTGCGCCGTAGGTTCGGTCGACGCCGAAGATCACCAACGAGTCGGCTCGCACGTCGGTTTTCCAGGCCACGACCACGGCAGTGTCACTTGGCCGCACGTCGATGTCGATCAGGTCGGCGCCTTCGCAGTTGTTGGTGCGGAACTCGCCCGGCTGTGCATCGGTTGTCACGCCCGCGGCGGAGATGGCCGAGATCGAATAGAGATAGCTGGTTCCGCACTGGAGATCGTTCAGCACGAGCCGCTGGCTGACGCCAGGCACCGAGCTGGACACCTGTCGGTCGAGGCCATCGTTGGCGGCCTCGACACTGTCGAAGCGGACAACTCCGGTTCCCGGAAGGTCGGTCACCCAAACCAGCGTCGCGGAAGTCTTCGATACGTCGGCGACCTTCTCGTGGATGACTCGCAGCGGGGGAGTTGCGGGTTCTTCAGGGTCGGTGGTGGTCGGGGGATCGATCTCGATACCCGAGCCGCATGCAAGCGTGGATGCCTCCAGCGGCTGCTCGACCCTGGCCCCCGTCGCCGAGATCACCTCGATGCGCAGCGAGTAGTCGGTGCCACATTCCAGTTCGTAGATGTCGACGCGGTGGGCGACACCCGCGTCAGGGGTCGCCAACACCGTCCAGGCGGGTTCGACGCCGGCCGGGTCGCGGATCAGCGCCCACGCCACCTGGCCGCCGGTGACGACGTCTGTGGTCCACGAGACGGCCAGGCTCGTCTCTCCCAGCTCTACCACTGGATCGGCAATGGCCGGTGTCGGATTGTTGGGTGTCGCGTCCTGGCCGGGCAGGCCGGGGATGGGGTCGGTCTGATCGCACGCGGGCGTCGAGAACTCGCCCGATACCGAGAACTCGGCACCGAGCGGGTCTGTTGCCCCGAGGACGTATGGATAATCGGTGGCGCAAGAAAGGTCTGTGAGATCGACCCGATGTGTGGTGCCCGCAACCGTATCGAAGGTGCCCACCGCCTCGACGTCGACCCACGAGTCGGCGAACGCTGCGGTCGTCCACGACAACGTCGCCGTGGTGGATCCGACGTCGACCCCCACGTCGGAGATGAACGTCTGGCATGCCGTGGTGGTCAGCACGTTGTCGTCGGAGGATTCGAACAGGCCATCGACCGTTCGGGTAATGGCTGCGAAGTGATACGAGGTCGAGCACTGAAGCCCCTCGAGCTTCACCTGGTGTACATCGACCGCCAACTCACCTGGCTCGGTCACGACCGAGCCGTAGGGCAGTTCGCGGCCGTACACGATCGACCCGAACCCGGGGGCTGCCGACCGCCAAGTGACGATCGCTGTGTCGCGTCCCACTTCGACCTCGGGCACACCCATGTCTGGCGCCGGGTCGCCTGGGGGTTCACATTCGGGTGTGACGTGGGTGTGGCCGGCGCTATTGGCGACGACCGCGTCTGGGCCCACCATCACCACCTCAAAGTGGTAGGTAGTGCCACATTCGGCGTCGATTATTTCGACCCGGTGGGTAGTGGCCGGGGTGGCCTTCACCGCAGCCCGTCCGTAGGTCGTGTCGGTACCCCACAACAGGGTCGATCGAGCAGCGTCGTCGATAGTCCACTCGACCACCAGCACCCCCGGGGTCGTGTCGTCGAACCTCAGGTCTACGAGCTGGGCTGCAGATGCCGGTGCAGGGACCGCTGCGATCGATACCGCTGCTATGAGCGCGACGACAAGTGTCGCCCGAAGGGCAGAAAAGAGGTCGCGGGCCGATGCCATGCTCTCCGATCGGAGGCAAGTGGTGCCGGCTCAAGGCAACGGCGTCGACAACCCGTCAGAAAAACTGAGCCCCGGGGGGCGCTTTCAGATGGCGATCGCCAGGGCCACGAGGCTGGAAATGACCACGGCGACCACGATCGCCACGGTGCCGGCGAACAGCAGAATGAAGTCGTCGTCTTCGGCCATCGGTGGTGATCCTCGGGTGGTCGGCTCAGCGGACTCGTGAATCCTAGTTGAACCCTCGGCACGTTGCCAGCAACCCTTCGAACGGGTTGATTTCGAGCCCGATAGTGCCGATGGGTGGCCGTTACGAGTGTTCGTCGAACGGAACCGAACCCATGACTCAGCGGCAGACATTGCGAGAACGCGGAATCCGGTTGGCCCTGCTGGGGTCGCTCGGTGCCATCGTCGTTTCGATGCAGGCTAACCCAGCCGCGGCCGCCGACCTGTCGGCCCAGAGCACGGGCGTGCTGGGGGACAGGGTCTGGCTCGACGCAGACTTCGACGGAGTGTTCGACATCGGTGAGGTCGGCTTGGCTGGTGTCACCGTAGATCTGGCCTGGAACGATGGCTCGCCTCAAACGGCGTCGACAACCACAGACGCCGACGGCTTGTGGTCGGTGGGTTCGCTGGCGTTCGACGTTCCGATCACGGTCACCGTCGACGCTTTGACCCTGCCTGGCAACGTCACACCCACCCACGACTTCGACGACTCGGTGCTGTCGGGCCCCATCGGCACTCCACACAGCGCCGAGGTGACGCTGACAGCCGGGTCACCGACCAACCTAGCCCTCGACTTTGGCTACCTGGGCCAGGGCGAGGTCGGCGACACGCTGTGGTTCGACATCGACGGCGACGGAGCGGCGGCCCCGGCCGTCGAAGACATCTTGCTGGAAGGCGTCGACGTCACCGTGACCTGGCCCGGTGCAAACGGGGGCACCGACTATGTGGTCACTACGACCACCGACGAGAACGGATTCTGGGTGGTCCAGGGCCTTCCCGAAGGCAACGTGACCGTCGACATCGACAGCCTCACATTGCCCACGGGTCTGGTAGGCACCCTCGACCCCGACGGGGGCTTCGACAACACGGCCACGGTGGCCTTGATCGACGACGGGGGAACGCTGGCCGACGAGACGATCAACTACGCGGTCGATTTTGCCTGGACCGGTGGCGCGAGCATCGCCGACCTGGTCTGGTACGACCTCGATGGTGATGGGGTGAAAGACCCCAGCGAGAGCGGCATCGCATCGATGACCGTCGAGGTTGTCTGGTATGACCTGCAGGCCAATCCGCACACGTGGAGCGCTGTCACCAACGGATCGGGCATTTATTCGATCGACGGGCTCCCGGCCGGATTCCTTTCGGTGTCGGTGCCCACGGCAAGCGGCAACGGCCTGGTGCCTACCTACGACGTCGACGAGGCACACGACGGCACTGCGAACATCTCGCTGACGGCGGGTCAGGATCGCACCGATGTCGACTTCGGGTTCCGCGATTCGGCAGACGTGCGCGTTGCCGTTTCGAGCGCCGAAGACTTCCGGTTGGGTGAGACCAACAAGTGGACTATCGATGTCGACAACCTGGGTCCGGGCAACGCAAACGCACCGTTGACGGTGTCGGTACAGCTTCCCGACGGTGCCTCATATTCGGGAGTCTCCGGAACTGGCTCGGCTTCGTGGAGCTGCACCCCACAAGCCGCCCCAAACGACCACCTGGTCGATTGTGACTATCTAGACGGTGCCATGGCCGACTCGACGAGCACCTCGTTCGATCTCGAGGTCGGTATCGCCGCCAACGCGGTACCGACGGCGAACGTTCAGGTTTCGGTGCAGGCCAGCTCGTCCGACGCAGTCCCTACCAACAACACCGATACCGACAACGCGCCGGTACCGTTCGCCGAGCTGGATGTGACCATGACCAGGCTCGACGACCTGGTCGCCGGCTCGCTGGTGACCTATCGCATGGGCGTCACCAACGTCGGACCCTCGCCTACATCGGGTGGTGTCACACTGGTCGACGATCTGCCGGTGGGTCTGGCCTATGACTCGTTCAGCGGAGATGGCTGGTCGTGCGGCCCGTCCAACGGCGATGTTGTGTGTATCCATCTGGGCCTGATTCCGGTGGGGTTGACGGCCAACGTCGATCTCGAGTTGTTGGTGGTGGGGTCGGCCGGAGAGTCGGTCTCGAACACGGTTACCGTCACCGGTGGCAACGAGGTCAATGGCAGTCCACTCGATGCGGGTGCTGTTCAGGCGGTGGTCGGCATCGTCGACGACACCCTGAACGAGACGATCCAGACCGGTGGAGGCGCCACCACCACTACAACGACGAGCACGACGACCACCACCACACCCGGTGGCTCGACCACGACGACTTCGCCCGGTGGCTCGACCACGACGACTTCGCCCGGTGGGTCGACCACGACGACAGAAGGTGGCGTCGGCGCTGGAGCGGGCGACCTCGACGGAACACCCAGCGAGCTGGCCCGAACCGGTATGGACATCGGCATGCTGCTGATGCTCTACACGGTGGTGGCTATCAGCATGGGTTCGATTCTGGTGTTTGCCACACGGCCGATCAGGCGACCTAAGGGGTCGAACCCCATCGCTTGATCGCCTCGTCCAGCCGGTTGGCGGCGGTGGCCAGCTCTTCTGGTGACGCCGTTGCGAAGCTCAGCCGCAGGTGAAGGGGCCTGGGCTCGTCCACGGCGAACGCCGAACCGGGCACGAACGCAACCCCGGTCTCGAGCGCGATGGGCAGTAGATCGGTGGTGTCGCGGCCGGGGTGTTCGGCCTCGTCGAGCCTGGCCCACAAGAACATGCCCCCATGGGGTTCGGCGAAGCGCATGCGCGAACCAAACACGTCGCGAAGAGCCGCGGACAGGGCGTCCCGACGGTCTCGGTACCAGGGCACAAGGCTCTTCTCGTGGCGGTCGTACCATGCCGAGTCGCTGAGAAGCTCGAGTGCGACATGCTGGGTCAGTGTCGATGTGTGCAGGTCGACGGCCTGTTTGGCGATGACGATGGCCTCGATGAGCTTTGGGGGGCCGATCAGCCAGGCAACCCGCAGCCCGGGGGCGAGGGTCTTCGACACCGTCCTGACCCTGATGACGCGATCTGAGATCGACGCCATGCTGGGCAGGGGATCACCCTCGAACCGCAATGCACCGTACGGGTCGTCCTCGACGATGAGGAACCCATACTGATCTGCCAGTTGGGCCAGGTGTCTGCGCCTGTCGGCCGAAAGGGTTGCCCCGGTGGGGTTTTGGAAGTTCGGGTTGGTGTAGACGAACACCGGCGAGAGGCCCTGGTCGAGCATTGCGGCCAGGTGTTCGGTCTTCATGCCGTCGGCATCGACCCCGACACCCACGATGCGTGGCCCATAGGCCCTCACGGCCTGAAGTGCGCCCAGATACGCCGGGTCGTCGGCCACGACCACGTCGCCAGGGTCCAAGAGCACCCGTCCGATGAGGTCAAGAGCCTGCTGGCTGCCCGTGGTGACGACCAGTTGAGCAGGGTCAGCAGGAGCGTCGACCGATTCGCGGGCGGCCAGCAGCTCGCGCAAGTCGGTGACTCCTTCGGTGAGGCCGTATTGCGCAGCGGTGGCGCCGTAGCGGGTCAGCGACCGCTCGGCCGCCCCGGCGATCTTCTCCAGCGGGAACAGGGCGGGCGCCGGGATTCCGCCGGCCAGCGAGATCACGTCTTCGCGGTCGGCGTGGCGAAGCAGGTCGCGGATCACAGACGATGTGGCCGACTTGGCTCGGGCGGAGAGCAGGTCGGCGACTAGCTGGTCGGTCTGGTCGTTCATCGGCAGATTCTGCGCAAAGCGCGGAGGTCCGGTGTGGCCACGAGTGGCCCAGTCGTCGAGCTCGGCCAACAGATCATTGCCATGCAATCGTGATCGAACCGGTCAGCGACTCGCCGGGTTGGAGGATGTGCGGGTCGATGTTGGGTTCGTTCGGTGGGCCGCTTTGCGGCTCCACACAAAAGGCGTTCTGGGGCTCGGTGTACACCACCCAGTGGTCGAACGAAGACGAGATGGTCACTGTCAGCGCATTCGGCCAGTCGATTACCGGGTCGAGTAGCAGGTCGACCAGGCACGTGTCCCATGGCTGGGCCGGTACCGGGCCGAGCGCTCCTGTGGGAAGGAGGGTCTCGTCGGTGAGGTACGACGATTCGGCCAGTATCGACAGGGCTGCCTTCTTTCCCCTCGCTAGCTGGCGTCGGAACCACGGATGCCATCCCAGCATTGCCGGCATCGGTACATCACCTGCGGTTACCTCGCCGTGAACGGTCAGGTACTGGGGCGTCAACTCCAGACGTTGGGTTACCCGACCTCCGAAGGGCCACGGTTTGGGCAGTTCGACCGTCATTGTGGTGTCGTCGACCACGGTCCAGTCGATGTCGTGCACCAGGCCGTGAATTGCGTGAGGGGGATGGGTCAGGGGGAAACGGTGGATCTTGTCGGTCCAGGTGAGGCGACCTCTACCCAGGCGACCACACCACGGAGCCATCGGGAACAACCCCCACCGGGTGATGCCCGCTGGTTCGGCCTCGTGCTGGGCCAGGATCAGTTCCATACCGTCGACGCGCAGCGACGTTATCCGGCCTCCGAAAGTGTCCATCTCGACGCTGGCCGAGTGCTTGTTGCCTTCGCATTCGAGCTTCATTGTGCGAAGTCTGTCACCTGGAGGTCGCCGGACCCGACCGCCAGTCGGCTCGTGTGGTTTGGTTTGGTGGTTTGCCGGCGCGTTTTCGTTGCCGTGGTGGTGGTTTGGTCCATTCGCTGATGACGGTGCCGTGGGCGTCGTGGAGTCGCCACTGGTCCGGTGTGTCTCCCATGACCAGCCGTGCGTTCTTGGCGTGCAAGCGGTCGTGGTGGTGTGGGCATAGCAGCGCGAGGTTGTCGAGGTTGGTGGTTCCGCCGTGTTCGCGGTGGTGTAGGTGGTGGGCTTCGCAGCGTGTGGCTTCGGTGTTGCAGTGCTTCCAGCGACATGTGCTGTCGCGTGTGGCTAGGGCGAGTCTTTGTGTTGGTGTGGCGTAGTCGACGTCGTATGCCAGGTCCAGCAGCCGACGGTCCGCCTGCTGAAACCAAGCATTGATCTGGGCCCGGCACAAAATCCCCCGAGCGATCGATGCCGGCACCTGGGCGCCGTCGACGGTGTAGACCAGCCCGTCCGACCTTGCGAGTTGGTCGATGTCGACGATCAGGTTCACAGAACCAGCAGCCTTCTGCCTGACGCCCTCGGTCGGGTCGGCTTGGTCGGCTGCCGGGAGGAGGCCGCCTGTGAGCATGCTGGCGATCACGTCAGCACCACGCTGCTGGTGGCTGCGACGCTTTCGCGGGTCTGTGATTGTTCGCATGTCGTGGTGGAACGCGGCGCGTTCGCGGCGGTCGTATTCGGTTTTCAACGCAGCACCGGTGACTGGGTCGAGGGTGGCGGTGAACCAGATCATGTCTTCACCGTCGATGCCACACGACCCACGCCTGCGCCTGCGTTGACGCGCCAGCCGCTCTTCGGGATCCTCGCGGGTCTGCTCGCGTTCGGCCTCACGAACTGCCGCCCTGGTCTCGTCCGCCGACTGGGTCATCGCGTCGGCCAACAGGCGGGCTTTGATGTCGTCGGGCAGATCGGTGTTGGTCAGGTAGTCGGCTTGTTCGGAGTTGATCTCCCCGGCTTCCAACGTCTCCGCGACATCGGGATTTGCTGTCAGACGCCGTGACCTGGCTTCGGCCTCGCGTTGGGCCTTACGTGACGGTGCAGGCGGCCCAGGATCTGGCTTGGTTCCACCCTCCGACTGCTTGCCCTTGCGGTTGGCAGCACGTTGACGGGCCTTGGTCAGGGCGTTCAGCAAACGAGCCTCGTGGCCATCTAGGCGGGCGCGCACACGACGAACACCACCAAGCTCGGCCTCGAGCCCGGCCACATCCATCACCTCTAGTTCGTCGGCGCCGCTCAGCACCACCCGCACCTCTGTCACGCCACAAACCCTAAACAGGGGGTGGGACACCCAACCCAAGTCCACTGAGCGGCGTCAACCGAAACCCCAGTTGTCGCTAAGAGCCGGACGCGAAGACACCCTCGGCACGGTGCGACGAGTTGCGCCCGAACGCGGGTACCGTCTGGACCACGACGGAAGGGGGTGAATGACATGGGAGATGAGAACGCAGCGCGCCTCACGCAATACAGCCACGGCGCTGGTTGAGGCTGCAAACTCGCTCCAGGCGAGTTGGCGCAGGTCGTGCGCCATCTGAACGAACTGGTTCCTGACGAACTCCTCGTCGGAACCGCAACCGGTGACGACGCCGCCGTGTGGCGCCTAGACGCCGATCGAGCCCTTGTCGCCACCGCCGACTTCATCACACCGGTGGTCGACGATCCGCGCATCTGGGGCCGCGTGGCCGCCGCCAACGCGGTGTCCGATGTGTACGCAATGGGCGGACGCCCCCTGTTTGCCCTGAATCTGGTGGGGTGGACCACTGCCCTGCCCATCGAGATGTTGGCCGAGGTGCTGGCCGGGGGCCTCGATATCGCCCAACAGGCAGGTTTCGTGATCGCCGGCGGCCACACCATCGACGACCCCGAACCCAAGTACGGCATGTCGGTGACGGGCGAGGTGCACCCAGACCGAATCCTCACCAACGCAGGACTGCGAGCCGGACAGGTTCTGGTTCTCACCAAGCCGTTGGGCGTGGGTGTGATCACCACTGCCATCAAGGCCGACAAGGCAACCGCCGAGGTGGCAGATGCGGCAGTGCAGTCGATGACCCGCTTGAACGACGTTGCGTCGCGAGTGGCCATCTCTGCGGGTGCCACGGGATGTACCGACGTGACCGGTTTCGGTTTGCTTGGCCACCTGGGCCGTATGGCTGTCGAGTCTGGTGTCCGGGCCGTGGTCGATTTCGCCTCGCTGCCGATGCTGCCAGGGGCGGTCGAACTCGCCGAGGCCGGCATGGTTCCGGGAGGCAGTAGGCGCAACCTGCTTCACGGCGCGGCACTGCTGGATGCCGGCGAAGCAACCGAACTGCAGAAACTCCTGGTCGCCGACGCCCAAACCTCGGGCGGCTTGGTCTTTGGCGTAGATGCCGACCAGGCCCAAAGTGTGGTCGACGAGCTGGTCTCGACGGGACACGGCGCTGCAGTCATTGGCGAGGTCGAGGCCGGTGACCCCGCGTTCGTGTTGCGCTGGTGAGGTGAGCCTGCGGGCCGCCGGTTAACGTTCGCCGGATGGATCTCGAGCAAGCCATACGAACGCGCCACTCCGTCCGGGCTTACCTAGACAGCGAGGTACCCGAAGACGAGATCGCCGACATCGTCAGGGTCGCCGCCCTGGCACCTTCCAGCAGCAACGTGCAGCCATGGCATGTGGCCGTCGTGTCGGGCGCGGCGCGGCGCAAGCTGGAAGACGAGCTGGTGGCCGAGGTCACCTCGGGCACAAAGCCATACCCCCACTTTCGCCCCGGTGCCGTGGGTGTCGAGGGTGCATACATGGAGCGCAAACGCGAGTGCGGCTTCCTCTACTACGACGCGCTGGGTATCGAGCGAGGCGACCGCCCCGAGCGCGAGCGGGTTGCCCTGCTGAACTGGCGTTTCTTCGGAGCGCCCCACGCGATGTTCGTCTCGATGCCAGCAGCGATGGGTGAGGTGAGCGGCCTGGATGTAGGCCTGTTCCTGCAGACCCTGATGCTGACCATCCACGCGCGGGGCCTTGGCTGCATTCCACAAGGTGCGTTGGCCCAATACCCGGGACCCGTCAAGAGGCTCGCCGACATACCCGAGGGCAACGAGATCCTCTGTGGCCTGTCGTTCGGTTACCCAGACCCGTCCGCACCCATCAACGACCTGCGCATGCCGCGCAAGCCGATGGGCGAGACGTTGTCTTTCACCCGCTGAATCAGTCGGCCCTGAACTCGTAGTTGCGGCTCACCTGGGCCACCCTGGTCGAGTACGAGCTATAGAACCGCTGGGCGCCCGCCAGCTGGGCCTCGAGGTGCTCTGCGACCCCCTTCCAGGCGACGATGTCGTCCTCGGAGCGCCAGTACGAAACGGTTATCCCCTTGCCGTCGGGTCCGCGAACCGAGTCGATGCCCAAGAAGCCGGGCTGCCGGGATGCCAGCTCGACCATGTCACCGGCCATCTGCTCGTAGCCCTCAGCGTCGTCGTTGAGCTGGTTGGTGAAGATCACCGCCCAATAGGAGGCGGGCAGGTCGGGTGTTCGCACCTTCAGGTCCTTTCGTGGCCGGGCCTGCGCCACGGGCTCTTGGGCGGGCTGACCAGGCGGTTGTTCTTGTCGGTCGCGTCGATGAGGGCCACGTCTTCGGCGTCGAGGCGCACTTGGCCAGCGGCCAGGTTCTCGACCAACCGGTGGGGTTTCGACGTCTGGGGTATCGCCGAGACGCCAGGGTGCGAGATGACCCACGCCAGAGCGACCTGTGCGGCCGTTACGCCGTGGCGTCGCGCCACCTGGGCGCAGGCCGCGTCGTCGGCCACCAGACCTCTGGCGATCGGGCAGTAGGCCGTGATGTGGATACCCAGCTGCTTGGCCTGTTGAAGCAGAGCGGTTTGGTCCAACAGGGGATGGAACTCGATCTGGTTGACCTCTATCGGCGCGTGATCGACAGCGAATGCGATCTGGTCGACCTCGAAATTGCTGACGCCCACATGGGTCGCACGACCATCGGCACGAAATTCGGCCAGGACCTCGAGGGTGGCAGCCATGGTGTCCCACTCGACGGGCCAGTGGATCAAGAGCAGGTCGACGCGATCCACTCGCAGCTTCGCCAGGCTCGCTTCGAACGACCGGCGCATATCGTCTGGCCGATGGTTGGGATCGTCGATCTTGGTCGTCAGCCAGATGTCGTCGCGCGGCACCGTGGTCTCGGCCAGAGCTCTTCCCACCGCATCTTCGTTGCCGTACATCTGGGCGGTGTCGATGTGTCGGTATCCGAGTTCGAGCGCTTCTAGCACGACCTGGGTTCCGGAAGACCCCGACAGTCTCCAGGTGCCCAGCCCCAGCAGCGGAATGTCGATCGTCGGGTCGTTCACCCTCTCGACGCTAGCGTTCGTGACCGCCGCTGTGAGTACGATCGGCAGCCATGATCGGTCGCCCACGTGCAGAGGTCTCGGCGGTTGCGGGCTATGTGCCCGGCAAATCGAAGGAGGCCGTAGAGCAGGAAACCGGAATCACCGACGTGGTGAAGCTGGCGTCGAACGAACGCACCGCACCACCTGCGTCGGCGGTTTCGGAGGCTATGGCGGCAGCGGCCGGCCAAACCAACCGCTATCCAGACAACCGTGCTGTCGAGCTGCGCAGCTTGCTCGCCGCTCGCCTGGGCGTCGATATCGACTCGATCGCTGTCAGCTCGGGCTCGGTGGGTTTGCTACATCAGATCACCGCCGCGTACGCCGGTCCGGGGCGCGAGGTCGCTTATCCGTGGCGCAGTTTCGAGCTGTATCCCATCTTCACCAAGCTCAGCGGGGCCCGAGAGATAGCCACACCGCTCGACGGCGGATGGGCCTTCGATGTGCAGGCGTTGGTCGACGCGGTGACCCCCGACACCACCCTGATCAACCTGGCCACCCCCAACAACCCCACCGGCACCGCACTGACGCCTGCCCAGCTGCAATACGTGATCGACTCTGTTCCCGACGACGTCATCATCGTGGTCGACGAGGCCTATCGCGAGTATGTGGTGGCCGACCTCTGGGACCCTGTCGCCCTGGTGGCCGCCCACCCCAACGTGATCCACCTGAGGACATTCTCCAAGGCGTATGCCCTGGCCGCAGCCAGGGTCGGCTGGTGCCACGCCCACCCCGAGGTCATCTCGTGCATCCACGCCACGCAGCCGCCGTTCCCGGTGACAAACATGGGTCTGGCGGGTGCAGCCGCTGCGCTGGCTGACGCCGAGGCCCTCGAATCCCACGTGGAAGAGGTCATCTCCGAGAGGGCCCGGGTCATCGAGGTGTTGACCGGCCGAGGCTGGCAGATCCCCGGCTCGCAGGAGGGCAACTTCGTGTGGCTGCCCACCGCCGACGCGCTGGATCTGACCGCCGAGCTGGAACGAAAGGGTGTGATCGTGCGCCCATTCGCCGGCGAGGGGATCAGGGTCACCATCGGCCAGCCGCACGAGAACGACCGATTCCTGGACGCCTGTCCCTAGCAGCTGCCCCCTGGGCTTATGGATCGCACGAGTCGAAGCCTTCGGTGAACCCGGTGCGCAGGGCGGCCACGGCCTCGAACAAGAACCCGTCACCCAGCCGATCCTGGTTGGTCTCGACGATGCGGATCATGGTCAAGACCGCTTCGTCCATATCGCCGGGCGACAGGCTCAGGTTGTCGGGCGAGATCCGCTCGTCGAAGAACACCAGAGGGGCGAACGCGGCTCCGGTCAGGCAAGCCTGCTGCAGCAGAGCGCCCTCGCCCTCGGAGGGCAGGTTGTTGAGGACCTGATGTCGCTTTGCGAACATCAAGCCCATAGCGGTGCCGGTCGCGTTGTCACCGATACTGCGGTGGGCGTTGCGCCAGCCGTCGAGGTCGCCGGCCGACAGCTCCATCGCCTGCCAGTCGTCGTTCAGATCGGCGTAGACCGAGTTGAGATAGGGGCTCACCAGCGAGATCAGGTCGTTGAACGGAAGGTTGCCGCCGCTCTGCGCTTCCTCGAACGTCGAGAACGGGAACTCGGTTATGGGCAGGCTCAGCTCGGGATATTGGGCGCAGTAGCCGACCCCACGGTCGAAGCCGTCCTGAAAGGCCCTGACCCGGTCGAACCCCGAGCCGTGGGCCTGGGAATCTGCAGCCGACGAACCCGGGTGGTCGCGAAAGCTGACGGTGGCGCCCACCGCAGCGTCGAGACCAGCCGCGGTGTCGAACGGGGCGATCGAGCGCTCGGCCGCCCAGGCAGCGTACGCACCGGCGACACAGTCGGCCTGCTGCTCGAGAATCAGGGTCGGGTTGTTGATGAAGCCGGCCTGAAACTGTGCTGCGTGGCCCATCTCGTGGGCCAACACGACCGTAGGCCCCGTGACGCCGTACTGGTCGAACAACTCGGCGAAAAGGTCGTCGTCGTCCCACACCACCAACTGTCCTTCGGGGCACACGGCGGCAAAGGCGTTGTCTTCCACGTCGCGAGCCGAGATGTTTGCGAGATCGCACGCCGGAAGGTCGCGGGTCTGGTCGGAAACGGCGACGATTCGGTCGCGGTCGAGTGGTTCGAAGCTGCCGGAACCGGCGAACTGGGTGAAGTTCTCGTCCCAGAACGACTCGATGAGGACCACCACCTCACCCCACGCGCCCGCAGAGGGTGGGGGAGTGGTGACAGGCTCGGGAACGTCCGCGGGCGGCGCCTGGTCGGTCGATTCGGTGGTGGTCGTGCGGTCCTGGGTGGTGAGTGGGATGTCGAGGTCGTCGGAACTGGTCGGTGTAGCGCCGTCGCGACCGGCGCCCGGCGAAGTCTCGGTGGTTTGGGGAGCGGTGGTCGTGGGCAGCCCGGCGCGTGCGTCGACGACCCCGTCGCCACCTGTCACCGCCGAACACGAGGCGGCCAAGGCTGCCACTATCGCCAGCGCTCCGACGAGCGGGTTCGGCGACCCGCGACGTTTGGCTCGGATGCGGCTAATCATGCCCAGTCAACTCCTCCACACGTTCGATCGGTTCCCCGTGCTGGCATCATGGCTCATGTGAGCGGCGAGGTCAGGGTCGATGTGTGGCTGTACTCGATTCGTGCCTATCGGACCCGCACGGCGGCCACTGAAGCCTGCCGCTCTGGCAAGGTGAAGGTGAACGGCGATCCTGCCAAGGCCGCTCAGCGGGTGGGGCCCGGCGCAGTTGTCGAGTTCAAGCGCTCGGGCGATTTGCGCGTCTTCGAGGTCGTAGAGACGATCTCGAAGCGTGTCGGAGCCGACCGCGCCTCGCAGTGCCTGATAGATCGCACCCCCGTGAGCGATACCTCCGATGTCGACCCGGTGGTGCCCGCCGCCGAACGCCAGCGAGGAGCGGGGCGCCCAACCAAACGGGACAGGCGTCGAATCGAGTCGTTCACCAAACGCTCCGATCGAAGCTGAACTGGTCAAGTGTGGGCCCCTGACGTGCCGATCAGGACGCCATGGATGCGGCAGTTTCCCCGCGCTCGCCGGCCGGGCGCCGACGAAGCGACCAGACCCACGAGTTTCACGGTCGTGCTGTGGTGGTCGACGCCAGCGGCAGAAGGCTGGCGCTGGGCGGGCTGACCCGCGAGCTGAAGTGGTGGCGGGGCCGCCGGTCGATTCTTCCCGCATACCTGGACCTGGTGATGTCGGCCAGGGGCATGGGCCCCAGCAGCCAGCTGCCGTTGCGGTCGGCCGACCTGGCCAGTCTGGGAGCCGTTCTGGCCGTGCCGTCAGGCACGGTTCAGGTTCAGCTGCGCTCGACCCTGCGCCGAACCGTCGCCGGGACGCGCCAGAACGTGCTGACCCGCACCGTTTTGCCGGCCGCAGGTGCGGCCACAGCAGCGGGTGCCGGCTCAGCCCTGTACCTGTCGATGCGCTCTGAGGTTCCAGCCGACGCACCACAGAGCAGCCTTGCGGTGCTAGAGGTTGTGGGCCAGGCCGCTCCGGCTACAACGGCGCCGGCGCCTACCCTTGCCGTGCCCGGAACCCCAGTGACAGAGCCCGGGCCCGAACCGACCGACACCGCGCCGCCAGACACCTCGGCGCCTGTAGACAACTCGGCTGCGCAGCCCGATGCGGTCCCCTCGGGTGCAGCAGCGGTGGAGCAGCTGGGTACGGCCCGGTACGAACAGGTCGGCCAATCTGCGCTTCAGCTCTTGACCTACGACTGGCAGGCCGAACTACCGGGTTGGACCATCGAGTTCTTGCCGGGCCGCGAAGGATTGCTCGGCTACGCGTTCTTCGACGAGCGTCGCATCGAGGTCTATGTGCGCGACACCCACACGCCCGAGAACGTCGCGGCCACCGTTGCCCACGAGATTGGACACGCGGTCGACGTCACCCATCTGACTACCGAAGAACGTGAACTCTGGCTGGACACACGGGGGATTGACGTCCCATGGTGGCCGACCGAAACGACCTCGGACTATGCGTCGGGTGCCGGAGACTGGGCCGAGGCGTTCTCGGTTTGGCAGGTGGGCGAGATCTCGAGGTCGCGGGTCGCCGAGCAACCAACAGCCGAAGAGATACGGCTGCTGATCCGACTCAGCGAAGACTGACAGCACCCTCGGCGCTGTCGGCAGACTGTGCATTCGCCCCAACATCGGCCTCCGCGGCCTCGCCGTCGGCGATCGACGCGTCGTCTGTGCCCACCTCTGGTGTGCTCTGAGTGTGCATGTCGGCGGCGCTGTCGGCGGCCTGAGAGGGCTTCTCGGGGTGGGTGCGGCTGCTGACGGCCTTGACCACGCGTGCCAGGATCGACTCGACGGTCTGCAGGATGATGATCAGGTCGAAGGTGACAGACCAGTTCTCGACATAGTGCAGGTCGAGGCGCTTGTAGGCCGAGAAGTCGGGGTTGTCTCGGGCCTCGACCTGCCACAGGCCGGTGATGCCAGGACGCACCAGGTTGCGGGCATGCAGTTCGGCATCGAACATCGCCGCTTCTTTCGGCAGCGCCGGGCGGGGGCCCACCAGGCTCATGTCGCCGCGCAGGACGTTCCACAGCTGCGGAAGCTCGTTCACCGACGTGACGTCCATGAACCGCCCCACCGGCGTGAAGCGGGGGTCCTTCTCCATTTTGAACAGGGGACCGCTTCGCTCGTTGCCCTGCTTCTTCTTCAACTCTTCGAGCTTGGCCTCGGCGTCCACGCACATGGTGCGGATCTTGATCATGTTGAAGTGTTCGCCGCTGCGGCCGATGCGCTCCTGCTTGAAGAAGGCGGGGCCTCGGTCGGTGAGCTTCACCACCACAGCGAAGAACAAGATCACCGGCCCAGCGAACAACAAACCGAACAGCGACAACATGATGTCGATCGCCCTCTTGATGGCCAGCTGCCACCAGGCCAGGGTGAGCTGCTCGAGGTAGATCATCGGCTCGTGGGCCAGCGGTTGGGCGCGGAGTCGGCGGGTGGCTATGCCCCGCAAACCCGACGTGATCTGAACGTGCACGCCCAACGACAGCAGCTCGCGGACCAGGCGGTTCAGGACCGGGCTGGGCAAGGCGGTGGACGCCACCAGAACACCCGAAATGGGGCGGGTGCCCACGATGTCGACACACTGATCTGCGGGCCCTGCGTACAGATGGTCGAGCCCGTTCTTGGCGGCCAGATTGGCGTCGCCGTACACGGCAGCGACCTCGAGGCCGATCTCGGTGTGGGTGTTGAGCAGGTCGTATAGACCTCTCGCCTCGTCGTTGGTGCCGACGATGATGACGTCGCGCCTGTATTCGCCGGCCGCGCGACGCGCCGTCAACCAGGCCCTATAGGCCGAGCGCCCGATGATGAGAAATACCAGCATCAGCAGGGCGCCCAGAGCGGCTTCTTTGGCCGCGACCTGGCCATCGAGAATCTCGGCACCCAGGCCAGCCGCCAGACCGGTCAGCACCGACACGCGGAAGATACGTGTGAGCTCGACCGCGCGAATGCTGGAGACCCTTGCGAGGTACAGCTCCTGGCTGGCCATCAGCAGCAGGGCCGCGCCGGTCAGAGCGACGGTGACCACCACGCCCGTGGTGCTGGACCGACCCGACACCGGCACCCGCTGGAAGAAGACGAGGGCAACCGCCCAGGCCAGGAAGATGGCTTCGGTGTCGATGAAAACCAGCACCCACCGCAGCCACAACGAGCCGGCCGGACGCTTGGTGCTCGAGAGTGCACCTGGGCGGAAAGGGGTCATCGGTTGCACGTTAGTTCGTCGATTCTCGCCGTGGACCGCATCGCAAACCCATCGGCACGGGTGCTGTTGGTTGTAAGGACCAAGCCATCACTTCGCCCCACGGCGCGTTACCTTCTCTACGGTGCGCTTGTTAGTAGTCACCCACACAGACGGGGCCTGGGGCGCCGAGCAGCGTTTGGCCGAGTACCTGCCTCACCTCATCGACTCGGGCATCTCGCCCACCTTGTTGGCCCCGGCCGAGGGTGATTTCACCAGCAGGTTCCGTGCCGCAGGCGGAGACGTCGAGCTGATGGACCTGGGGTCGCGCGTCGGACTTCGATCTGCCGACGGAGGCAGGCCCGGCCCCATGGCCCTGGCCGGTGAGCTGAAGCATGTCGCCGGGGCGGCCAGGCGCCTGGCTCGCGTGGCCAAACGATTCGACGTCGTCCAGTCGCACAGCAGAACAGCTCACGTCGAGGTCGCCATGGCCGGCAGGTTCGCCCGCAAGCCGACCGTTCTCGACCACCACGATGTCATCGCCGAGGGCATCGGCCGACGGGCCATGCAACTGGCGGCCAACCTCGCATCGACGACAGTGGTCAACAGCTCTTCTACACGCGAGTCGGTGCCCGGCGTGGCCGACAGCAAGCTGGTCGTGATCAACCCGGCTGTCGATCTCGACCGCTACACGGGCAGGGTCGAGCGCTCTGTCCAGTTGCGCAGCGAACTGGCCGGTGGCGACTGCGACGATTCGACCATCTTGGTCGGGATCCTCGGCCGAATCGATGTCGAGAAGCGCATCGAAGTGTTGCTGCGAGCGGCCGAACAACTGGACATGCCGCAGCTTCGCATCGTCGTCGTTGGGGCCGCGCTGGCCGGAGACGACTATTTGGACCGACTCGAGACCGGCGACCTGAGTTCGAAGGTCGGCCGGGTCGAGTTCGTCGGTGCACGTTCGGACATCCCGGAGGTGATGGCGTGCCTCGATGTGGTCGTCTCTACATGTCCAGTCGAGGCGTTCGGCCGAACCCTCTTGGAGGCCCAGGCCAGCAGGGTTCCCGTGATCGGGCCTGACCTGTCGGGTGTCAGGGACATCGTGCGCACCGCAGAGACCGGCTGGTTGTTCAGGCCAGACGACGTGTCCGACCTGGCCAGCGTTCTCGGTGACCTGGCCCTTCGGCTAGACGCAGCCGAGACCAAAATGGTGGTCGAGCGAGCCCGCTCCCAGGCCGAAGGATTGGGAGTGGCCCAGCAAGCCATGGCTTTCGCCCGTGTATATCAAGACCTGGTCGTTTGACCGGGAGAGACGACCGTCGACGTCTACTATTGACCAAACCGCTGGTGGGCTTCGGTTGAAACTCGGGCCGAACTGACGACTTGGAGTGACATGGATCTTCGCGACCTGAGACTTGCCCTGCGCCGCAACTGGGTCGCAGCCATCATCGCATTCGACATCTGCATCATCTTGGGCGTGATAGCGGCGTTTCTTCCCGCTTCGACCTATCGGGCCACCGCGACGTTGTCTGTGCAACCCCGCGTGATCGAGGGCAACAGCTCCGACCCGGCCAGGCTCACCAGCTTTGTTGTTCCCATCGTGGTCGAGACCGCCGAGTCTCGGGTGCTGCGAGCCGAACTCCGCCAGAGGCTGCCCGTCGATGTCGCGGCGCTGGGCGTCGACGTCGAGGTGCAGGTGCTGTCGTCGATTCTCTACGTGCAGACCTCGACCAGTTCAGCGGTTGGGTCGCAGGTCTGGGCCAACGCTGTAGCCGATGCCATCATCACGAACAACGAGGTCAGCAATCTCGTCGACATCAAGATGATCGATCCCGCCGCCGTTCCCAGCAGTGCGGCTGCACCCAAACCGGTGCCGATCATGCTGGCCGCCACGGCGCTGGGCCTGATCGCCGCGCTGCTCGTGGGCGTGCTCGTCGGACGAATCCGCGAAGCATTCGACAATGCCGAGGCGATCAGACAGCGGCTCGGCACCAGCGTCATCGGCGAACTTCCCCGCCTGCGCCAACTGAGACGCAACGACAGGGCGTTGCTGGAGATTCTGGAGGAGGGCTCGACCAGCCTGGGCGAAGCCTTCAAGAGTCTGCGAGGCAACCTCGAGTTCCGAATCGCCACAGAACAACCCAAGGCCATCGCCGTCAGCTCGTACCAGATGGGTGAGGGCAAGAGTTCGGTGGCTGCAGGCGTCTCGTGGGCGCTGGCCTCGGTCGGTCATTCGGTCATTGCGATCGACGCCGACCTGCGCCGGCCGGCGTTGCATCATCGCCTCGCCACCGCCATGGGCCGAGGCCTGGCCGACATGGGATCCAAGGACATCAGCGAGCTGCTGCGCCCCACCAGCGCACGCGGACTCAGACTGCTGCCCGCCGGTCTTCCCGACCGCTCTCCCGCCGACGTTGTGGCCGTCAACCTGCCCAAGGCCATAGCCGCGGCACGCCAGAATGCAGACGTTGTCGTGGTCGATGCGCCACCGCTCGAGATGGTGGCCGAAACCCGCCAGGTCATCGCTCATGCCGGTCACGTGATCCTGGTCGTCGACGCGGCCTCGGTGAACCTCCCCGAGTTGGCGGCAGCGGTTGCCGAGCTGCGCGAGCACGGCGCCATCTTGCTCGGCGTGGTGATCAACCGGGTTCGCAGGCGCTGGTGGGCCCGCTCGCACGGCTACTACAACTTCAACCAGAGCGGCGCGGGCCTGACCACCGGTGCCTGAGAGTCTTACCCCTCTGGTTTTGGCCGCTGCGCTAATCGGCCTCGGCGTCAGCCTGGCGCTTTTTCTGAAGCTCGAGCGCAGCGGCAAACCCGAGACAGCGGTTCGTCTGCTTGCGATCATTCTCATCTTCGAACTGCTGGCGGCGCCCAACGAGGCAGGCCAGCCGGTCGGCTTGTTCCGGGTGCCCGTCGGTGTAGATCTGCGACCAGGCGACTTCATCATCCCGGTCGCAGTGCTGGCGCGCATCCTGGCTAGACCCCTTCCGCACTGGATAGGCGTCCCGGCGATGCTGTGGGCGTCGTTCTACGCCTGGTACTCGGTTGCGGTCGTCACCGGCATCGCCTGGGGCAATCCGATGTCTGATGTGATCTTCCAGTCGCGATCGATCGTGTCGCTGGCGGGCGCCATGTTCGTCGCCGCGGGCGTGGATGCCTCGAAGATCTTTGCACCCGAGTCGATCGCCCGGTTCGGACGGTTCTTCGGTTGGATCGCCGTCGTCATCGCAGTGGCCCACCTGACGCTCACGCCGTTGTCTCTGAATGTGCCCGTGTTCGCGGTGAAACAGCTCGGGATATTGGGCGGTGACGCTCGCACCGTCCTGCCCGTGTTGGGCATGTTCACTTTGGCAGCAGAGGTTCTGAACCAGCGGCGGCGCCCGTCGGTCCTCATCCCTGGGGCTGCGGTGTTCATGACTCCCTTTGTTGCGGTTCAGGCCGGTCCGTACCTTGCTGCACTGACCTTGGTGCTGCTGGTGGTGGGTTTCTCGCTGACCTCGACCTGGAGGCGCCGGGTGGGTCTGAAGGCGCTCGACATAGCCATTGTGGGCTCGGCCTTGGTCACACTGGGCGCGGCCTCGATCTTCTTGTCGGGCGGGCAGAGCCCCGCAGTGGTTGCCCAGTTCGAGGACGCCGTGCTGTCCGACTCGCAGCAGACCACCACGAACGAGCGCTACCAGCTGTGGGACGAAGCGGTCGAGAAGTTCTACGAATCGCCTGTGTGGGGCTATGGCGTCGGGGTCAAGGGCACCATCGAGCGGTCTTGGCCCCAGCCTTCGGGCAAGGCGACGTTTCACAACATCATCTTCGACATCTCGATGCGGTCGGGAGGTGCAGGTGTCTTGTTGTTCCTCGGGTCCCTGGTGGCGACGGTTGTAGCCGCGCTGTTGGTGTGGTTCAGGTGCCGCAACGACACGGTCGCCGTCATGTCGCTGGCTTGCATGTTGGGCATGACCGCAATACTCAGCCGTGGCGGCGTCAGCTCGATGCTGGAAGCCAGCCGCATGAGCCTCGCCGTTGGCCTGTTGAGCGGGCTCATACTGTCGGGCTGGCGCTACATGAAGGTGGACGAGGCCCGTCAAGAACGCCTCGAAGGGTCGCAGTCGGGGTTGCGGCTACCCGAAGAGGGTCCGTTCGAGTACGCCAACTCGTGATCTGACGGCGGCGCCGGTTCAGGAACCGTGGTGGGTTCGATACTCGTCGACCCGCGCGCCGAACAGCCCGGCCAGCATGCCCACCCCATACATGAATCTCATTCGACCCTTGAGCCGACCGACCTCGTCGCGGCCGACCCATCCCCGGGCGGTCTGCACCAGACCGGCCAGCATCTCGTAGCAGCCGGCTACGATGCGCTTGGCGTACCTCGATGGCCCACCGCCGGTGAGGCGCAGCGTGGTGCTGCGGTTGGTTCCGCGGCGGCGCTGGCGCTTTAGCAGCCACTCCTTGGTGACCCTCGACTGCGGGTAGAGCTCGTAGGTCGTGGCGGCCGTGGTGCAGCGGATCTGGTGGCCCTCGTTGTGCAGCTCTGCGAACAGTTGCAGGTCGCTGCCACCCGAATACCTGAGCCTCGTGTCGAACGGCCCCGGCCGGCCCGCCAGCAGCTCGGCATCGACCATCGAGTTGGCGGTTGTGGCGAAGTCGATGCTGGCACCGTCTTCGCGGATTCGCCTCTGGAACGCTCCACTGTCGATGGCCCACCGAGGTGGATCTTCCTCGAATTCAGAGATGATCGTGCCGGCGATTATCGGTGCATCCAGGCGAGCGCGCGCCGAGGCGATCCCGACCAGCCACTGTTCGTCGACCCTCTCGTCGTCGTCGACGAACAGGATGTGGGTCGCTCCCAGGTCGAGGGCGGCACGGACGCCTCGATTTCGCACGAACGGAATGCCGCGCTCTGGTTCGATCTCATAGTGGGTTTCGAGCAGCGAGGCATATTGATCGACGATGTCGCGAGACGAACCCTCGGGGTCGTTGTCGACCACCACCACCAACAGCTCGGCGCCCTTTGGTACTTCGGCCTCCGCGATGCTCGACAACAAACGGTCGAGGCCCTTGGGTCGGCGGTAGGTCGCAACCGTGACTCCGAGCTTCATGGTCAGGCGATTTCCTTGGATTTGAGAGCGGCTCTGGCCATCGACTCCAGCAGGCTGTTGGCGCCGGCCAGCGGCGGGTTGATACGAGAAATGGTGAGGGTCGACCGTTGCTCCGGAGTCGTTGCCGACGATGGTTGGTTGGCCTCGTCTCCCACCAACACGATGTGTCTGGAGCCCGCAGCCGAGCCGAACCACTCGACCGCGCCTGGCGCACGCCGCCCAGACCGATCGAAGGGAGCCACCCAAACGGTTGTTTCGGCGCCGAGCTTCTCGCGCAGGCGCACCTCGGCCCGTTCGAACTGTTCGGCCGTCTGATCCAGGCCTGAGGCCTCCAGCAGGGGATAGTGATCCGAGCTGTGGTTGGCGATCTCCCAGCCCTCGCGTTGCAGTTCGACGATTTCGTCCCAGCTCATGTACAGACGGTTGTGGTTCACCACGGGGTGACCGTCGCTGAGCCTTCGGTACATCTCATCGATCCGGGCGACCGATTTGAGATCGAACCGGTCCATCGTCTGGTCTCGCACGCGGTCGGGGCTGACGCCCAGCTCGGCGGCGACGAGTTCGACATGACCGTTGGAGGCAAGCCAGCACAGCTGCGACCGCCAAAAGGTCGTCTCACCGTCGGTGAACGGCGGGTTGATTGCCGCCAGGCCGGTCGTACCTGCCTCGCTCAGGATCGGTGCGGCATACCTGCCGACGCCTTGATATCCGTCATCGAAGCTGAACGTCACGACGGGCCCGAGAGACGTCCCGCCTGGAACGCATCGAGTGCCTCTCGCCATCCGAGCAGCTCTGCCTGGTCGGCCACAGCAGCGACATGCGAACCGAAGACGTCGGTTGGGTGTGTCAGCCCCAGGCCGCGAAGCATCGGGTGTTCCGACCATCCGACATCGTGGTAGCACAGGACATACCAGGCGTTGGGCAGCACTTCAGAACCTCGTCGACTCTCTGACCAGGTCGCTCCAACGGCGACCGGTGTGTACCTGCCTTGGCACCAGGCGGAGGCGGGCGACGGCACGTTGGTGTGCTTGGCGATCAGCATCTGCGGGTCGGCCGAGGCGCAGCCGGCAACCAGTTCTGCACCGGCCTCGGCCAAGCGGTCGTGTACGGCAGCGGGCGAATCGTCCGACACCAGCGGGGGTTGGTCTTCAGGGTGGTGAAGCCCTCGGGTGTCGACAGAGAAACGACAACTGCGACCCTCGAGAGATCGCGGTGGTACAGCGCGGCGGGTATCGGCGATCTGATCGAGGTGGCCGACGCGTAGCCGACACGCATGGTGTGTTGCGATAGCGGAGCCGCATCGACTCCGACGAGCACAGTCCAGCCCTCGGTCGCCGGTGGCATCCCAATCCGTTGGATCGATTGGATTCGTTGCCTCGAGTCGGCGCTCACCACCCGCTGTGGTCGACGGATGCGTGCATACACGCCAGCCCGCCGCCCCCACACCGTGTTGAGCGCCCGCGCGATTCCGGACGGCCCTTTGGACACATGGTGGCGGACCCAGTTCTTTGCGCCACCGGTCGCAGATCCCCGCTGCTCGGGGCTTTGGCGGGTCGCAACGGCGATGGGCCAAGAGGTCCTCGCCGATATCCGCTCGGCGAGCAGCAGCGCCAGCGGTGCGTCGGCGCAGACGATGGTGCCTTCGGGCCGGGTTGGTGTCATCTGCTCGCAGTCGGGTGATGGTTGCATTGGGAGCGTCCGCGGCCTGCGTCGGTCGCGCAGGGGTTTACCGTACAGTCGTTACCTCGCGCTATCGGCGATTGACGGCGGCATTTGAGCGTGCCGACGCAGCCCCGTCCGGAGGCCCAGTGGACGATCTTGTAGTCATCGGAGCAATGAAGTCGGCCACGACGACCGTGTACTCGTGGTTGGCGCCGCATCCCCAGATCAGGCAGTCGGCCGGCAAGGAAGTCAACTTCTACAACGACGATCGTCTTTGGGCCAAAGGGTTCGACTGGTACGAACAGCAGTTCGAACCCGCCGGCACCGTGCGTTTCGACTGCTCACCCAACTACTCGAAGCGCCACCTGTGGCCCGATGTGGCGAACCGTATGTTCGCCGACAACCGCTCGGCTTCGATCGTGTACGTGGTGCGCGAGCCCTACGACCGCGTTGTCAGTCACTACATCCATTCCGTTGCGGCCGGGCGCGAGGCCCGCGGTTTCGACCAGGTGCTCGACGACGCCGACAACGAGTACATCGCGGCCACGCGCTATATGTGGCAACTCGAGCCGTTCCTCGAGCGGGCCGGCTTCGTGTCGGTTCTGAGGTTCGACGACGTGGTCCGCGATCCGGCTGGTGTCCTGGGGGCCTTGCTGCAGTCGCTCGGGCTCGACCCAACTCTCGGCGAGCCGGTCACGAGCGGCCGCAACGAGTCGTCTTCGAAGACCCGACCTTCGGCACTCGCTCGTCGGATTCCGCGTTCGCGTTCGTTGCTGCGCCGGATCAACACCTCGCTGGCCGAGCGCCCGATAGTCAAGCCCGACAAGACCCCCGATCGGGTCGGTCGTGTTCGTGAGCTTCTTCGCGATGACTTGGCGCGTCTGAACGAGTCGGGTCTCGTCGATATCACCGACTGGCTCGCCTGAAACCGGTCCGTTATCGCCAGCCCAGCCGAGCGTTCCTGATAGCGAGAACTCGGCGAAGTCCTCCACAAAGGCATTGCTGCGCCGATATGAACTTGCGTAGAGTGGGCAAATGGCCACGCACAGTGGTTAGAGGATGGGTTAGAAGATGAAGAAGCTCTCTGGTAAGCGATCACTTGCCATTTTGCTCGCACTTGCCGTCGTGGTGACTCAGCTGGGGCGAGACGAACCACCTGCAGACGCCGGCGTGTTCGAGCAGGCCACGCCGGGCTCGTATGCCGAGATCTGGGCGCCGCACAGCGAATACACGGGCGGTATTGCCGACGAGACGACATGCACCAACACGGCTGCCAACAACTCGTGGTATCTCGAGCCGGTCAAGGGCTGCCCGAAGACCCTGACGGTGACCCTTCCGGCCGATGTCGGCACCGCGACCAAGGCCGAACTGTTCTTGGACGTATGGGTGGGCCGCGTCGACCACATCGTTCGCTACAGCATCAATGGCGGCCCGACCCGAACGGTAAACGCCGGCTATGACAACAGCCGCACGCCGGTGGTGCTCGACGTTCCCGTCACCGAACTCCAGGCGGGCGCCAACACCGTCACTTTCAGCGTCAACAATTCGAAATACCACATCCACGACATGGCATTTCGTCTGTACGGCGTGGGTGGCACCTTCCCATCGGGCGGGAGCCTCAACTCGGTGGGCGGTGTGTCCGCGGCCGCCGGCGGTGTTCTCGACGTCACCGGAACCGAGCAGGTCACCATCACCGCTACTGTGCCCGGCGCCGACCGTGTCGAGTTCATCGCCTACTACGACGGCTACGACGAAGACAACGACGGTCAGACCACCGACTGGCACGCCTTCACCCGCATGAACTTCAATCCGGGAGGCAAGCCGTCTACCGGCTACACCATTCCGCCCGAGGGCGGAACGATCGGCCACATCGGCACAGACCTCAACGACGGCGACGACAACTATTCGGTCACCTGGGACACCAGCCTCATCGCGTCCCAGAGCGGAGTGAAGATCAAGGCTCGCGCAGTGAAGGCCCGCAGCGGTGGGCGCCTCGACATAACCGACGCCATCGGCGGCGTGTCCGGCAGCTTCGAGATTTCTCGCTCCAGCTATCTGGTCGAGTACTTCCGCGACCCCGACTTCACCGACTTCGCGCTTCACCTCGACGGAACCAGGCCCGACTCGGGCACCCGGTCGATGGACCTGCCTTCGGACTTGTCAGACTGGCAGAGCGTCCAGATGATGGGTCTGTACTGGGGCAGCCCCTCGATCAGCTGGAATGGCGGAACACCCACCTCGGCGTTCAACTTCATCAACAACGGCAACCCGGCCAACGACGACGTCTGGGACCTGTCGGTGATCGATGTGGACCTGGGCGATCTGGCCGCTGGGACAAACGAGATCACCTACGGGTATCAAACCGAGCCCTACGACTATGGCCAGCACATAGAAGAGCCCGGGCCCATGCTGATCGTCAAGCGTGCCGGCGAGCTGCGGATCTACCAGCAGCCGCAGTCTCAGACCGCACTCGACGGCCAACAGGTGACCCTTTCGGTCGACACGTCGTCGCTGGCTGCGGTCTCGTACCAGTGGACACTCGACGGGGTCGACATCGCAGGTGCCGATCAGCCCACCTATACCTTCGTCGCCGACTTCGGCGCCGGTGCGTCGCAGGACTATCGGGTGCGCGTCACCGACGGCGCCGACACGTTGACCAGCCAGGTGGCAACGCTGACCGTGGTCGAGGATGCGTTCCAGGGCGATGACTTCAGCGATCCGGTGGCCTCGGGTGCGCTGTGGGACCAGGTCGACTCGATCGGCGACTCGAGGTTCGTGTACACGGGCGAGCAGGCGATCCTGTCGGTGCCCGAATCGGCCGTGAGCCACGAGCCGTGGACTGCCGGAAACCGGGCTCCGACGCTTCGTCAGGCCCTCAGCAACACCGATTTCGACATCCATGCCGCCTTCGAATCGACACCTTCTGCGGCCTATCAGATGCAGGGCGTGGTAGTGGCGGGGCCAGGAGCCTTCCTTCGCTTCAACGTTCACCACAACGGAACGAACCTGGTGGCCTTCGCCGGACGAGTCGCTGGTGGCAGCGGTTCGACCAAGCTCAGCAAGTCGGTGTCGCCAGACCAGGCCGGCCACATAAGGGTTCAGCGGGTCGGCAATACCTACACGATGTACACCTCTGCCGACGGTTCGTCGTGGAACAGCGTCGGGTCGTTCACCGATTCACTGGCGGTCACCGAGTTCGGCCCCTTCGGCGGCAACGCTGTCTCGGGTGCAAGCGCCCCGGCCTATCACGCCGTAGTCGACTTCGTTCAGCCGGTTCCGGCGCCTGCCGAGACCGAGTCGGACACCACCCCGGCCGTCATCTCCAACGCCGAGGTCATCGCCGGGTCGACGTCTGTCACCGTCAGGTGGGCAACGAACGAACCCTCGACCGGTGTTGTCGGCTACACGATCGGAGCCGTCGCCGAGACGCGTACCTCCGACGTGTTGGCCTACGAGCACGAGGTGCTGGTGTCGGGATTGTCGCCGGAGACCACCTACTCGTTCGCCATCGAGGCTGAAGACTTCAATGGCAACACATCACAGTCGTCGGTGCAGGGAACCACCCTTGCCCCAGGAGAAGGCGGAACCGTCTTCGACGTGTGGTTCGGCGACGAACAGGACTTCGGCCAGCTTGGCTTGGCGCAGCGTTGGGTGAACGTCCTGGGCCGCGTCAGCGACCCCCAGGGTGTCAGCACATTGTCGTACCGGCTGAACGGTGGCGCCCCGGTTGCAATGCAACTCGGCGCAGATGGCCGTCGACTGCACGGCGCCGGCGACTTCAACGCCGACCTGTTGGTTGCCGACCTGGTGCCAGGCGAGAACACCGTCGAGTTCACCGCAGTGGACGCCACAGGCGACAGCACGTCCCATGTAGTCATCGTCAATTGGACACCCGGGGTCGAGTGGGCTCTGCCGTGGGTTGTCGACTGGTCTGAGGTCGCCAGCGTCACAGACGCCGTGCAGCCTGTTGACGGATATTGGGCCAAGGCCAGCGGAGGCTTGGCCATAACCAACGTCGACGACGGCTACGACCGCATCGTGGCCGTGGGCGATGTCACCTGGGAGCAGTACGAGGTGACGGTCCCGTTCATGGTCAACTCGATCGCTCCGGGCGCCGACGACTCACCGTCGAACGGGCCTGGCGTCGGCATCATCATGCGCTGGAACGGCCACAACGACAGCGTCGATCCAGGGTCGCAGCCCTTGGTCGGGTTCAAGGCCGACGGCGCCAGCCCCACTCCGTTCGGTGCCTTCGCACTGTGGCGCGACCCGGCGGGGGCCCAGGACGATCAGATCCAACTGCTCGACGAGGACGCGTCGCTGGTGCGCACCGATCTCGATGCTCCGCTGTCGCTGGGCGTCGAGTACACGATGCGAGCCCGGGTAGACGGCACCACACCGGCGACCTACCGCTTCAAGATGTGGCGCTCGGATCAGCCCGAGCCCGCCGGCTGGGACGTCTCGTGGACGGCGGCGGGTGACGCCCAGGACCCGACGGGCGGTTCGCTGGCCTTGGTCGCCCACGAGGTCGATGCCGTGTTCGGCGACGTCGTCGTGACCCCGGCCGGTCCGGTCGATGCTGCCGCGCCGACGATTTCGCCTGCCGAGTCTGTCATTCACTTCGGTGACACCATCTCGCTGACGTCGGCCGAAGCCGGTGCCACGATGTTCTACACGACCGATGGCACCACACCGACGGCGACCAGCAACAGGTACACCGGTCCGTTCAGCATCTCTGGCACCCAGGTCGTGGTGAATGCGATCGCGATGCGAGACGGAGCCGATCCCAGCCCCGTTGCAACGAGAACCTACGACATCAACCTTGCCCCGGTCGTCGACGCCGGAGCGGGGTCGACCATCACGATGGGCTCGGCGGCATCGCTTTCGGGCACGGTGACCGACGATGCGCTGACGCCGGGTGTCACCATCACCTGGAGCCGTCAGTCGGGTCCCGGCACCGTCAGTTTCGCCAATCCGTCGGCGGCCATCACAACAGCAACCTTCAGTGCGCCGGGCACCTATGTGCTCGAACTCACAGCAGACGATGGCCTCGGAACCGCATCCGACACCGTTTCGGTGGTGGTCGAGGGAGCTCGGGTCGGCTACTGGATGCTCGATGCCCAGGGCCGTGTCTATGCATTCGGCGACGGCGAGCTGATCGTACCCACGGGTTCGAAGGCGCCGGTCACCGGACCGGCGGTGAAGATCCTCGAGAACCCCTCGGGTGCGGGCCTGTGGATCCTCGAGGAGAACGGAACCGTTCACGCCCTCGGCGGTGCGCCCCACCACGGAAACGTCGACACCAGCGGGTTCATCCCGGGGGAGAAGCCGGCCACGATGGCTCCGATGCCGGGCGGCAACGGCTACTTCGTATTCACCACGGTCGGACGCGTCATCGCCTTTGGTACCGCAAAGCACCACGGCGACCTCGTCGAGATGGGCCTGGCCGAGGTGCTGGTCGGACCCATCGTCGACAGCTCGGCTCTTCCGGATGGCTCTGGCTACTACATGGTCGGAAGCGACGGCGGCATCTTCGCCTTCGGAAACGCCGAGTTCGCCGGGTCGGTGCCCCAGGTCGTCAGCGGGCCGCTCGATTCGCCCGTCAACGGGCTGGTCGCGGATCCTGACGGCAGGGGCTACTGGCTGGTAGCAGGCGATGGTGGCGTATTTGCTTTCGACGCCGCCTTCGTGGGCTCGCTGCCAGGCGTTCTGCCACCGGGCACCCAGCTGGTTTCGCCCGTAAACGGGCTGGTTCCTTATGGCGACGGCTATTTGATGGTCGCCGGCGATGGAGGCATCTTCAACTTCAGCTCGCTCGAGTTCCTCGGATCTCTCGGAGGGGTGAACATCCCCGCTCCGATAGTGGGGGTGGCTCCGGTGGCCTGACGCTTCGGGCGGTACAGCTTCAGCGGTGGTCGTGGGGCAGTGAGCCCCGCGCCGCCCTGATGTACGCGTAGGGCGTTTCGTAGCCGAAGTTCGAGACCCGCGACGTGTACACGTCTGCGTAGCGCTCGACCTGGCGGGCGAAGAGGCTCTTGTCTATGCCGCTTCGCATCAACGGTCCCCAGGCGGGGTTGCCCAACTCGGCCGCGGCCTGGGCCAGGGGCCCGATCCGGGCGTCGAGTGTTGCTGCGGCCTCGACCAGATCGTCGATCTCGCTTTGGATCTCGGCGGCTCGGGCCCTATCCGAGCGCGCCTTGCGACGCTGCAGCCGCATTCGTGCGATGCGGCGCTCGAGCTCGGTCTTTTCGTCCATCAGCATCGCCAGCTCTGCTTCGTCGGGGGCGAACGCGTTGGCCGCCTCTACCTCGCCCTCGATCTCGCGGGCGATCAGCGCCGTCCGCCACCTGAGGATGTCCTTGGTGACGTGCACATCACCGAACAGATGGTCTCCGACATACAGCATCTGGGCGGCGGCGTGACCGAGGCTCTGCTCGACCAGCCTGGCGTTGCCACCGAAGTACACGTGGCCGGGCTCGAGCGGACCGAAGTGTGGACGCAGCAGTGACTCGGCCTCGTCGACCACCCGATAGATGGGTGGGGTGCCTTCGAAGAACGACGGCTTGTTGGCCGACACGATGACGATGTCGAACAGGTCGCGCCACGAGCCCTCGTCGACGAATGGGTCGACGGCGTAGGCCATCATCTGGCGGGTGTATTCCCAGTCGGAGTTGGTTATCAGCAGCAGCTGCTTGCCCGCCTCACGCATGTCGCGCAAGGTCTCGACGAGCTCGGGGTCGGGCACCACGAACCGGTCGGGTTCGTTGACGATCTCGGCCTTGAGGCGGCCGCCCTGGTGTGCCGACGACAGGGCCCGATCTATCTGGCGCCACAGGTCGGCGTAGCTGACCACACCCGGAAGCCGCCCGGCGTCGTGAACATCGATCAGCTGACACCACAGAGCGGCGCGCGACAGCTCGAACAGCGTGTTCATGAACTCGAAGCGTTCTTCGGCCAGGTCGATGACAGTTTCGGCATAGGCCGTGCGCTGCTCGTCGAAACCCAGGGCCCGCGTGCCGTGTTGGGCCTTCACGACGTGGCCGAACCTGGTGGCCTTGACCAGGTTGCCCAGGTCGAGGTCGAACGTCAGCCCCAGCGTGTAGGCGTCGGGGTCGAACTGCAGATCGTCTACGGGCCAACCCTGCCCGGCGAGCCACTCGAGTGCGTGCGTGAAGGCCGCCCGCTCCCACTCGTCGACCCGATAGTGGATCAGCGTGTAGTCCATATCGAAGCCCACTGCGCGCAGCGAGCGGACGTTCAGTGTGCGGTTGGCATAGATACCCCGCCCTGGCGGGGTGAACGGTGGCTCGTCGACCGGGCTCGATGTCATATGGCGATTATCTGTGGGTAGATCGGCTCCCACCAGTATGACTCGATGCGGTTGTCTATCTCGGTGGCGTCGAACGCCGGAGCCACGCCTTCCGCGACGGCCTGGCGGGCGACGGCTGCCGCTATCGAGCGGCTGACGTTGGGTACCTGTTGGATATCGGGCAGCACGGGTGCCCCAGCAACCTCGGGCGAGGGTGCTGCGGCGGCTACAGCGTCGGCCGCGGCGATGAGCATGCCGTCGGTGATCGCCTTGGCGCCGATCGACACCGCACCCAGGCCCACACCAGGGAAGACATAGACGTTGTTGGCCTGGGCGATGTGATGGGTGACGCCGCCGTGCACCACAGGATCGAACGGCGACCCGGTGGCGACCAGGGCCCGTCCGTCGGTCCATTCGACGAGGTCTGCGGGCTTGGCCTCTGACTTGCTGGTGGGATTCGACAACGGAAGGATGATGGGCCGGTCGGTCCACGTGGCCATGGCCCTGATCATCTCCTCGGTGAACATGTCCGGCTGGCCGCTGACACCCACCAGCACGGTGGGTTGAACCTCGGCGAACACCTTCTCCAGCGGGATGCGGCCATCGTCGTCGGCCCAGTCGGCCACCTCGTCATAGGGGTGGGCGAACGGCACCTGGTGAGGTGCCAGTGGGTCGCTCTTGTCGTGCACCAGCCCCTTGCTGTTGGTCAAGAAGATCTGAGCGGTCGGGTTGTCTATGCCGTCGCGGCGCATGGCATCGGACAACATCGCAGCGATGCCCGTACCGGCCGATCCGGCTCCGACGATCAGGTAGCGCTGGTCGCAGACCTCGACCCCCGCAGCGCGGGTGGCCCCCTTGATGGCAGCGTAGGCCACCGCTGCTGTGCCCTGGATGTCGTCGTTGAAGGTCAGCAGCTTGTCGCGGTACTTCTCGAGTATCGGGCTGGCGTTGTGCTGAGCGAAGTCTTCCCACTGCAACAAGGCGTTGGGGAAGCGGCGCTTGACGGCCTCGACGAAGGTCTCGATGTAGCTCTCGTAGTCGTCGCCGGTGACGCGCCGCTCTCGCCATCCGAGATACAGGGGGTCGTCGAGCAGTTCCTGGTTGTTGGTGCCCACGTCGAGCAGAACCGAGAGTGTCCGCTCGGGCGGGATGCCGCCCACACCGGTGTACAGGGCGAGCTTGCCGATGGGTATACCCATGCCGCCGACGCCCTGGTCGCCCAGCCCGAGGATGCGCTCGCCGTCGGTCACCACGATGACGTCGATGTCGCGCTCGATCGACGCCAGCTGCTCGTGCATCCGGTTGCGATCGCGGTAGCACAGGTACATGCCCCTGGGTACTCGGTAGAGGCGCGAGAACTGCTGGCATGCCGCCCCCACCGTGGGCGTATAAACGATTGGCATCAGTTCCTTCAGGCGGCTCTGCAGGAAGGCGTAGAACAGGATCTCATTACGGTCCTGGAGGGCCCGCAGGTACACGTGTCGGGCCAGGTCGTCGCCCTCGATGTGGTCGTACTCGTAGTCGATTCGCCGGATGTGATCGTCGAGCGTTTCGTAGGTGGCTGGTACGTGGCCCTGTACCAGCAGCGCTTCGCGCTCTTCGGGGGTGAATGCGGTGCCCTTTGCGAGCAGTGGCTCTTTGATGAGACGTCTGCCGCGGAGCTTCGTGGTTACGACGCGTGGTTGGCTCATGGTTGCGACACGCTAGCGTCGTTCGGCGTGACCGATGCCGCTTACCACGAAGCCGCCCGCGACTTTGCGACGCTCATGGATCTGGAACCGCACGGTCCCGACGTGTTCGTCGGTATCAGCCCCGTATATCCGTGGGGTCGGTTGTATGGCGGCCAGGTGGTGGCCCAGGCGCTGCGGGCGGCCATGTACACCGTCGAGCCCAGGTACGCGCCGCATTCGTTGCACGCCTATTTCATCAGGGGTGGCACGTCGGACGAGCCGGTGCGATTCGAGGTCGACCGAATACGCAACGGCAGGTCGTTCGTGACCCGCAGGGTGGTGGCACGTCAAAGCGGCGGTGCGATTTTGAACATCTCGTGCTCGTTTCAGGTCGCCGAGCAGCAGGCCGACAGCCAGACCCGATCCATGCCAGACCTGGAGGGCCCCGAGGGCCTGGGCGACGACGAGGGCTGGGGGTTCATGCTCGAGAGGCGCTATCACCAGTATCCCCATGGCGCCGGCCGGTCGTCTGGCTGGATCCGCATAACCACGCCGATGGGCGACGATCCGGGGCTTCATACCTGTGGCCTGGCATTCACGTCCGACACGGTGCAGTTCGGGTCGATCAACTCGTCTCACCCGGTCGAACGCGACCGTTCGAAGAGGCACGACGAGCGCTTCATAGGCGCCAGCCTCGATCATGCGATGTGGTTTCATCGGCCGGCGCGTGCCGACGAGTTCCACTTGTATGAATTCGAGTCGCACGGCTTGGTCGGTGGTCGGGGGCTCGCCATCGGCAACCTGTTCTCGTCCGATGGCACCCATGTGGCGACCATCGCTCAAGAAGTGCTCATGCGCTATGTCGGCGATTAGGCCGGCACGTCGGGACAAGTCGGCGATTAGGCCGGCACGTCGGGACAAGTCGGCGATTAGGCCGACACGTCGGGACAAGTCGGCGATTAGGCCGACGGGTCAGCACACGTCGGTCGACGTGTTTGCGGGCGGCAACAAACCCCGGTTGCGGGGGGTGTTCCACAAATGGTCGTTCTTCGTTTCGATCGCGGCGGGCGCGTTGCTGGTGGTGGGGCCCGCTTCCAATAGTTGGCCGTCTGCGGTGGTCTATGCGGCTTGTGTGGCCGCGATGTTTGGTGCCAGCGCCTTGTACCACCGCATCAACTGGTCACCTCGGATGGCGCCCAAGATGATGCAGGTCGACAAGACCGCGATCTATCTGATGATTGCGGGCACGTTCACCCCGATTGCCGTGGTGGGCTTGGACGGACCCTGGGCCACGTGGCTTCTGGTCGTGGTGTGGGCCCTGGCTCTGGTGCTGATAGCAGGGCTGTGGATCCCGTGGGAGCCGCCCTATGGGACGATCACCACCACCTACATCGTCTTGGGGTGTGTGGCGGCTTTGTCGATGCCGGCGATCTGGCGCGAGATCTCGCCGACGTTCACGGTCCTGTTGCTGGCGGGCGGGGCCTTGTTCACCGTCGGGGCGATTCTGTTGGCGGTGCGACGCCCCGATCCGTGGCCGAGGGTATTCGGCTATCACGAGGTGTGGCACGTGATCGTGATGGTGGCCGCCTCGATGCACTACGCGGGCATCGCCCTCTACGTCTACTGACCCCAGGCGATCGGCAGTCGGGAAGGTCCCCAGATAGCCGTGGTGGGCGGCTTCCACTCGACAGGGCCGTCGAGGCGCAGGTTGGGTAGGCGCCTGGCCAGGATGGGCAGAGCCTCCTGAAGCTCGGCGCGGGCCAGCGATGCCCCCAGGCAGTGGTGTATGCCGCTTCCGAAGGTCATTTGAGGCCCGGCCAGGGGGCGTGTGGTGTCGAAGGCGTACGGGTCTTCGAATACGGCCGGGTCGGTGTTGGCCGCGACGAAGCTGGGGAACAGGATGGTCCCCTGCGGGAAGGCCACATCTTCCAGTTCGATGTCTTCGGACGCGTACCTGCCGGTTCCGCGAACCGCCCCGAGGTCGCGCATGACCTCCTCTACGGCGTTGGGAACCAGGTCGGGGTTGTCGGCCAGGGCCTTCCACTGATCGGGATACTCGGCGAAGCGGGCCAGAGCACATGCCAGCTGGTTGCGGGTGGTGTCGACACCGGCCACCAGCACGGCCTCGACCATGGTGATCAGTTCGGTCTCGCTGAGGCGGTCACCGTCTTCCTCGGCTGCAATCAGATCGGTCAGCAGGTCGTCGCGCTGGTCGCCTCGCCGCTTGGCGATCAGGTCGATGACGTAGGCGTCGAGCGCGTCGCGGGCGGCGACGATGCGGTCGGCCTTGTCGTTCGCGTCGGTGTCGAAGATCGACAACACATCGGTGGCCCAGATGGAGAAATCACGCCAGTCTTCGCGAGGAGCGCCCAGGAGGGCGCAGATGATGGGTATGGGATAGGGCTCGCAGATGTCGGCCACGGCCTCGCAGCGGCCCTGGTCGACCACTGCGTCGATCAGTTCTTCGATGGTCTGGGCCATGAACGGCCGGAACCGTTCGGCGGCTTTGGGGGTGAACGCCGGGCTCACCAGTCGCCTCAGGCGCTGGTGTTCGTCGCCTTCTGCCGACAGGATCGACGTGCGTTCGTTGCGGATCAGCTTCGGGTCGAGGCCCCTGATCTCGGCCAGCAGCCTCGACAGTTGGTGGAACCGACGCTCGCGCAGAACCTTGGTGACGTACTCGTGCTGCACCACCATGTATCCCATCGGAACCTTGGCGAGCCAGTGCTTGGACCGCGCTGCCTCTACCTCGGCACGCAGTTCGTCGCGGTCGCCGGGCGACTCGAGATCGATGAACGCCAGGTCCAGTTCGTGGACGGGGGTTGCCATGTTGACTCTGATCGTCTCGAACGAGACTGGTGACTCTGATCGTCTCGAACGAGACTACCGACCGGCCGACGTCGGGCGGTTCTTCAGCCGTCGCCGAAGCAAGCGAACATTTCGGCGATTGCCTTCATCTGCCCTCCGCCGGTGCTGGACGGCACCAGGATCGGGGTCGAGCACCCTGCATCGAACCACGCTTCGACGCCATCGCGGACCTGTTGAGCAGATCCGTAGAGCGTGGCGCTCGAAAGCCAGGCATCGGACATGGCTGCGGTTACGGCCTCGTCGTCGCGGGCGGCCAGCGCCGTCTCTATGGCGTCCATCTCGTCGCCGTATCCGGCCTCGCGCCAGTAGTTGCGATAGTTCGGGAGGCGCACATAACCCTGCAGCGTTGCCCGGTTGCGTGCCGCCCCAGCCTCGCGGTCGGGGTCTATGACGGTGGGAATCATGTTCGCGACGAAGAAGCCGTCGGCCAGGCGGTCTTCGCCGATGCGTTCGACCGAGGTGGGGAAGTGGTTGAGGCTGGCGTTGGCCCAGACTGCGCCGTCGCCGATCTCGACTGCGAGGTCGAGCATCTTGTTGCGAAGGGTTGCCAGCACGATTGGCGGCAGGTCGCCGTAGGCGGTGGTCTTTCGCATGGCGGCGACGTAGTCGCGGGTGTCCGACAGTGGCTTGCCCGGTGTGACGCCCAGGCGGTCGTGTACCGGGCCGTGGGTAACGCCGATGCCGAGCTTGAAGCGGCCCTCGCCGATCTCGTGGATGAAGGCGGCGGTCGAAGCCAGGTCGGAGGGGTGACGCAGATAGATCGGGTGAATGGTGGTGCCGAAGGAGATTTCGTTTGTGGCCATGGCGATCGCCTGGCACAGCGCGACGCAGTCGCCCATCGACGGCCCATAGATGCCGCTGAAGCCCAAGCGCTCGGCTTCGGCCGCCGCTTCGATGGTGGCCGCACGCCGCCCTGCTACTGCGGCCAGCGAGATTGCGGGCATTCGGTTGGTCATCGAGATCTCCTACCTGGTGACTAGCTCAGGAGGAAGATGCCTCGTTTCGGAGAGCCTCACCAAACTGAAGGCGTAGTCGTCGCCCATGTCTATGGCCGTCGCGGTCGATATCGAGGCATGCCAGGTAACGAAGCGTTCCCACTCCCATGGCACCGCGGCTACGCCCAGCAGGGCCGACAACACCATCGAGTTCGTGCCGGCATGGGCAAAGACCACGATGCGTTTGCCCGGCTCCTCGACCTGCCAGGTCGGCAGCGGATCGGGCGTGGGTGCGACGCCCATGGCGGCCAGCGTGTGGGTCAGGCCGGTGTGGACGCGGTCACGGAAGTCTGAAACCGCCTCTCCACCGTCGAGACCTTCCCACTGGTCCTCTGGGTGGCGCCGTCGGTGGGCGGCGAAGATCTCGAGGGCGTCGTGATCGGTGCCCTCCCAATCTGGGTTGCGGATCTCGAGCAAGAAGTCGTGCACCGCCGCCTGCATGCCGGTGAGCTCCAGAAACGGTGCCGCGGTCTCTCGGGCTCGTCTGGCGGGCGACACCCATACCTCGTCGAACGTCTCTCCTGCCAGTGAGGCTGCGGTCAGCAGCGCCTGACGTCGCCCTAGATCGGTGAGCCTGGGGTCGTCGCGGTTGATGCCGCCATCGACCCAAGCGGGCTGGGCGTGTCTGACCAGAACGAACTGCACGCCGACAAACGCTAGCCTCGTGTTCCATGTCCGCAGCTGCCAATACTCAGATCAAGCGGGGAACCCGCGTCATCGTCACCACCGACCTGCCCGGCGCGCCCGAGGGCACTCCTGGTACTGCCGGTCGAACGGTGGGTCTCACGTGGCCCCGCACCCGCGTCGTGTTCGACAACGGCACCGAGCTGGGAGCCGTTGGCATCGCAGATCTGGTTCGCGAGCCAGATTGGCCTCAGTTCCAGGTCGACCGCGAAAAGCGCCGGGCCGAGGAGGCCGAGGCGGCGGCGAAGAAGGCTGCGGCCCCGGCGGCCAAAGCGGCTGGCGGCGACGATGCCGCTGGTGGCAACGACCGCCTGGCGGCCCTCATGGCGCGTTCGAAGAAGGCCAGGGCCGGCAAGGACGGCGGCGACGCTGCACCGGCAGCTGCCGAGGAGCCTGCCGCCGAAGCGGCCGGTGGCAACGATCGTTTGGCGGCACTGATGGCCCGGTCCAAAGCAGCGCGCGAATCCAAGAGCTAGCTTGCTGGCGATTGGTTCGTGGGCTGTAAGGCTTGGTAGCGGTTGGCGTTGACCCGGGTATGACCGCCGATTACAGCCGTGATCTCAGCCGGGCCCAGTTGAGCCTGGGCGATCGTTTCGATGCCTCTGGCGATGGTCAGGTCGCGATCTTTGATGTCGATCGCACGTTGTTGTGCGGTTCGAGTGCCGCTGCACTTGCCCGAGTGATGGTGAGAGCCAAGATTCTGAAGCCGTCGGCTTTGGTCGGCGCCGCGGCCCGAGAGCTGTTTTTCAGGCGGTTCGGCAGTAACGACCAGATGGTCGAGCGGGTTCGCCGCAGGGCTCTCAGCACCGTTGCAGGGCTCGAAACGCGCGACCTGAGGCGTCTGGCAGAGGAGGTCGCCGCCGACCTCGAGGCTCGGACCAGGCCTTCGGTGCGCGCGATGCTGGACAAACACCTCGACCGAGGCGACTTTGTGGTTCTGTTGTCGGCTGCCCCGCAGGAGCTCGTAGAGGCTCTGGCCCGTGAGGTCGGTGCTCATCGCGCGGTCGGCACCCAGGCCCAGGTTGTCGACGGGCGGTACACCGGCGAACTCGATGGCGCGTTCTGCTATGGGCCGGGCAAGTTGATACGCCTGGCGGAGGCCGTGGGCGATATCGACCTGCGCTCGGGCACGGCGTACGCCGATTCGTCGTCCGACCTGGCGCTGCTGTTGGCCGTGGGGTCGGCGGTGGCGGTGTGCCCGGACTCGGGTCTGGAACGCGCAGCCAGAGCCTACGGATGGCCCGTGATTCTGCAGTAGTGGCGGTGGCGTGGCTCCATCGCCGCCACCGGCCAAGCGCAGTTCAGGGGTAGGCCTGCGAGCGGCTGTCCGCGAGGCTTTCGAGGTCGAGCGGAACAGCGGTTGCAGCCTCGACCCAGTAGCGGTTGGCCTTGTCGGTGAACTCGAGTGCTCGCAGCAGCGACGAAAGCCCGACGCGGGTTTCGGTTTCGAGGTCGTTGGTGCGTTCGCGGTCGAACAACATTCGCACCACGGCCACTATCAGGCGGGCTGTGTATTCGGGGTTGAGCTCGGCGTCTGGTGCCATCGAGTCGGCGTCGGGCAGTTGACTCAGCGCGTGGTGCACCTCGTCGACCATTGCGGGCATGGGCCAGCGCTTGATCAGGGTCGCCTGCTCGGCCAGATCGGCCCAAAGAGGGTCTAGCTGGCAGCGTTGGGCCGTGGATACGTATCGCGACACGATTGTGGCTTCGGGACCGGGCTCGAAGCGACGGGTGATGCTGGCGTGGAATCGCTCTTGTGACAGCGAAAGGTCGGCCAGGACGGCTTCGATGATGTGTTCGCGATTGTCGAAGTGGTTGTAGAACGACCCGAGGGCGACATCGGCCATGTCGGTGATGTGTGCGATGGTGACGTTCACGAAGCCGCGCTCGGCGAACAGTGTCTGGGCGGCACGCAGCATCGAGTTGCGGGTGCGAATAGCCCGCTTCTGAGCACGCGTCAGCCTGTCGAACGTCATCGATTCCCCCGGTCCGGGACTTGGGATCGCAGTGTTCCCAAGTGCGATGATGGCATGTACGGCCGCCCAGGGGGAACACCGGCCGCCAAAATCCGGCCTTGACGCGGTGTCGTCAGCGCCTGGAAGGGACAGAAGGGATACCCATGCCAGCAGAACGCTTTCCGGTCGAGGAAAGCCACGTGATGATGTTCGCCAGATCGATCGGCGACCCCAACCCCGTGTATCAAAACCCTGAGGCCGCGGCCTCTACGGACCTCGGCCACATGATCGCTCCGCCCACGTTTGCCCAGGCGAGCGCACAATTCGACCCCGATTATCCGCTTCGTCCAAAGGTCGGCGAGGTGTGGTTCGGCAGCGGATCGACTCCGTCCGGGCGCACCAAGGAGCAAGACGGCGGTGGCGGTGGCGGCGGCGGCAATGGCGGCGGGCTGCACGCCGAACAGCACTTCACGTACCACCGCCACATCGAGCCGGGCGATGTTTTGTCTGCCACCACGTTTCCGGGTGAGTCCTGGGAGAAGGAGTCGAAGCGGGCGGGCAAGCTGAAGTTCTCCGAGACCATCACCGAATACCGAGACCAGAACGGTGAGCTCGTCATAACCGCCAGGGGAGTCGGTGTGCGCACCGAGAAAGTGATCGACAGCTGATGGCACTGGACGCAAACGAACTAGAGGTCGGGCAGACCTTCAGCATGGTCATCGTCGATGACCTCACCCGCACCCGGCTGGTGCAATACGCCGGTGCCTCCGGCGACTACAACCCGCTTCACACCGACGATCTGTTCACCAAGGAGGTGGCGGGTTATCCGGGTGTGTTCGCCCACGGGATGCTCACGATGGGCATGACCGGCAGGTTGCTGACCGACACCGTTGGCGATGCGATGTTGACCTATTACGGGGTGCGCTTCGTCAACCAGGTGTGGCCTGGCGACACCCTGACGGCCACCATGACGGTCACCGCAGTGCGCAACGAAGATGGTCAGAACCTGGCCGACTTCGATGTTGCCACGGTCAACCAGAACGGGGTCACGGTGTTGACCGGCAGCGCCACGGCCAAGGTCGACTAGGTGCGACGGTCGGGGACGTTGTCGCCCGTCGCCGCATCGCGGGCGGCAACGTTCCTGGGCATCACCGCCGGGTAGCTGGTCAGCCCTTGGGCCCTTCGGAGTTGGCGGGCCTGGGGTGGGCTGCCAGCCAGGTGGCTTCGTGCTCGCCGATGGGCGTCGATGGTTCGGCGTCGGTCCAGACCCACAGCTCCTCAGATATCTGACGCCAGTTGGCGGTTGCGTTCAGCTTCGCCAGGATCGAAAACAGCCCCAGGTTGATGCGCTGGATCAGCGCAAACGTCGGCGGCACGTTGGTGTGCTTCAAGATGGCGTTGGCCTTGGCGTCGAACGTCTTGCGCAGAAGCTGACCCGAATATTCGGGTGTGATGGTCAGCTCGCGGTCTTCGAGGATCAGTTCGTAGTAGCTGCTGAACCACTCGAAAACGTCGTCGTCGGAGAACGGCGCCCCGGGCCGCAGCACCTGGACGCGCTCGGCCTCTTGGCGGAAACGATGATGGTCGCCGTAGATCATCGCCTGAATCAAGGCGGTGAACTGGTCGACCTCGGCGGGGTCGAAATACTTGACCAGCCCGAAGTCCAGGAACGCCAGCCGTCCGTCGTCGGCCAGCAGGTAGTTGCCCGGGTGGGGGTCGCCGTTGAAGGCCAGTTGGCGGTTGAGGCTGCGAAAGACGAAGCGATACAAGATCTCCGCATAGCGGTCGCGGTCTTGTTGGCTCATCTCGAAGGCTTCGTCGAAGGTCTTGCCGTTGACGAACTCGGTGGTAAGCACGTTGTGGGTCGACAGTTCGTCGATGACATCTGGCACCCAGATGTAGGGGTGACCCCGGTAGTAGTCGGCGAAGGCCCTTTGGTTGCGCGCCTCCTGCTCGTAGTCGAGCTCCTCGAGGATGCGGGCTCTCAACTCCTCGACCAGGCTGGTGGGGTCGAGGCCGGGAAAGATGAATCCCAGCATGTTCGCCAGGGTCTCGGTGTTGTCGAGGTCGGCGGCGATTGCGTCGGCGATGCCGGGGTACTGGACCTTCACCGCAACCTCGCGACCGTCGCGGGTGATGGCCTTGTGTACCTGGCCTATCGATGCAGCTGCCAGCGGTTGGGGGTCGACGTGCTCGAAAAGGCTCAGCAGGGGCTGGCCCAGCGAAGTCTCGATCTCGGTCAGTGCCAGGTCGCCCGACATCGGGGGAGCGTCGCTGCGCAGTTCGGCCAGAGCCAGGCGCATGGGCTCGGGCAGCCCTTCGTCGAGATAGCTCGCCATTTGGCCCAGCTTCATGAGGGCGCCCTTCATACGCCCCAGCGAATCGACGACGTCGCGGGCCTCTCGCAGCTCGAGCTCTGCGACCAGGCGGCGCCGGCGTTCGTCTGATCCGAATTGTGCCCGCGCCGAGGTGATGGTTCGGTCGGTGCCTCGTCGGGCGCCCAGCTTGGCCATCTCGACGGTGCGGCGAGCCCGTGTCGAGTGGGCGATGGGATGAATGTCGTGGTCTTCGGCGACCCGGCGCAGCCGGTTGACCAGCCAAATCGCCGCAGCGGCGGCCAACATTGCTCGAATCACCCGATGAAGGGTACGGGCAGGCCGGGTGGCTACCGTTGCGACATGACGCGTGTCACTGTCTGGTCCGACTATCTGTGCCCGTGGTGTTATCTCAACCAGTCGCGGGTGGAGAGGTTGCAGAACCACCATGGCATCGAGGTCAGGTGGATGCCGTTCGAGCTGCATCCGGGTATCGGGCCCGAGGGCCGGCCGATCTCGGCGAAACGGTTCGCGAAGTTCGTCGAGCTGGCCGACATCGAGGGCGTCGATTTTGCTCTTCCCGACCGGATCATGCCCACCCGTCGGGCCCACCTGTTGGCCTGTTTCGTCCAGGCAACCGCCGCGGAGTCGTTCGGCGATGTTCACCGGCAGTTGTTCAGGGCTGTCTGGGTCGAGGGCCGCGACGTGTCGGACCTGGAGGTGCTGCGAACGATTGCCCAAGGTTGCGGCGTCGACGGCGACGAAGCGGTCCGCTCTGTCGTCGACGAGACACATGTCGATCTGCTCGTCGCGGCCCGCGACGAGGGCCTCGAAAACAGTGTGGTTGCCGTTCCAGCGACCCTGTTCCCCAACGGTTTTCTGCTGCCAGGATTCCAAGACGTGGCGGTGATCGATCGCATCGCCGAACGAATGGTCGAACGCGGTTTGTGAACCGAGCCGTCGGCGGGTCTACCTTTGGCGCTATGCAGCCGACCTATACCGAAGACACCGAGGAATATCGCGCCAAGATCGTCGCGTTCCTCGACGAGAATCTGCCTGCGGACTGGAAGGGCATCGGCGCCCTGACCGACGCCGAGAAGCTCGAGTTCACCCGTAGCTGGCGCCAGGTGCTGGCCGACAACAAGCTGCTGGCGCCCAGCTGGCCCACCGAATACGGGGGTCCGGGGCTTACCGCCCTCGAGAACATCATCATCAACGAGGAGTTCTACAAGCGCGGCGTGCCCACGGCGGGCAGCAACGATGGTTTCAGCATCACGATGGTGGGCAACACGATCATCCATCGCGGAACCGAGGAACAAAAGAGGCACTATCTGCCCCGCATCCTCGACGGCACCGATCTGTGGTGCCAGGGGTACTCCGAGCCCAACGCTGGCTCCGACCTGGCGAACCTGGGCTGTAGGGCCGTGCTCGATGGCGACGAGTGGGTCATCAACGGTCAGAAGATCTGGACCTCCAGTGGTCATCTGGCGAACATGATCTTCGTGCTCGCTCGCACCGATCCGGATGCTCCGAAGCACCAGGGCATCTCGTTCTTGTTGGTGCCGATGGATCAGCCCGGCGTCGAGGTTCGGCCCATTGTCAACATGGCCGGCCACAGCCACTTCAATGAGGTGTTCTTCTCCGACGCCAGGTGCCCGAAGGAAAACGTCATCGGCGAGGTGAACGGCGGCTGGTCGGTGGCCAACACCTTGCTGGGGTTCGAGCGCGGGGCGCGGGTGACGGTGTTGTCGCTGGGGTTCCGCGACGAGCTCGACCGCTTGGTCGAGCTGGCGCGAGAGCGTGGCGCCACCGAAGATCCCATCATTCGTCAGCGGCTGGCCAAGTGTCACACGAAGGTCGAGATCATGCGCTATCTGGGCATGCAGGGCCTGAGTTCGTTCCTGGCGGGTGAGGCGCCTGGGCCTGGCAGCTCAATCGGCAAGCTGCTGTGGAGCGAGTATCACAAGGACGTCACCGAGCTGGCGCTCGACATCTTGGGCGCAGATGCAATGGTTCATGACGCCGACCCGCATGAGGGCAGCGGCTTGGGCGCTTCGTCGCCTGGCACCCCCAACACGGCGACGTCGTGGATCAACACGGCGTATATGGCCCGGTCCGGCACGATCTATGCCGGTTCCAGCCAGGTCCAGCGCAACATCGTGGGCGAGCGCATCCTGGGCCTGCCCAAGGAACCCCGCGCCGACGCCGGGCCCTGGAAGGACACGCCCAAATAGGCGTGTCCTGACCCAAAGACACAGAAGGACACGCCCAAATAGGCGTCTCCTGACCCAAAGACAGTCTCGAACACCGGTGTTCGGGCGGCGTCTGGCGCCGCTCAGACACCGGTGTTTGCGTTTGGGGCGGGCGAGGGTGGCCGCACTATCTGGCCCGGTGCCGCCAGACTGATCCCATGCTCGATATCCAGGGTCTGTCGAAACGTTATGGCGACATCGTCGCGGTTGATGACGTCGCACTAGCGGTCGAGAGGGGGCGCATCGTGGGGTTCGTCGGCCCGAATGGTGCCGGCAAGTCGACCACCATGCGTTCGATCTTCGGGCTGGTCGAGCCCGACAGCGGATCGATCAGCTGGGACGGTGCGCCGGTGGACAGGCGGGCTTTGGCCCGCTTTGGCTACATGCCCGAGCAAAGGGGCCTGTACCCGAAGATGAAGGTGGCCGAGCAGATTGCCTTCTTTGCCGAACTGAAGGGGGTCGATCGTTCGACGGCCGGCCAGAGGGCCACTGCGATCCTCGACACCCTAGGGCTGGCGGATCGTCGTGACGATGCGGTGGAGAAGTTGAGTCACGGCAACCAGCAGCGGGTTCAGCTGGCCGTTTCGCTGGTGACCGAGCCCGAGCTGTTGGTGTTGGACGAACCGTTCAACGGTCTGGACCCGGTTGCGGTGGAGACGTTGCAGCAGGTGTTGCGTGCGCGTGTGTCGCAGGGGGTTGGGGTGTTGTTCAGCTCGCATCAGCTCGACCTGGTAGAGCGCATCTGTGACGAGATCGTGGTGATCGTGGCCGGACGGGTACGCGCCTCGGGAACGGTTGCGGCGGTCAGAGGTGCCAGCGGGGCCCGGGTTTGCACCATCGAGGTCGATCGGCCCACGGCGTCTTTGACGGAGGTGGTCGATGCGCCTGTGCTGAGGTCGACGGCCACGTCGGTCGTGGTCGAGGTGGGGTCGGACGGCGACTTGGACGATCTGTTGGCGCGGGCCCGTCGGGCAGGGCCGATAGTGCGTTTCGACTATGACCTGCCGAGCCTGCAGGATGCCTTTACCCGCCTTGCCGAGGGGATCGAGCTGTGAACGAGAACGACCAGAGGGTGGCCACCCTGCGTGCTCTGCGCTTGATCAGCCGGCGCGAGGTGACGTCGCGCATCACGTCCAAGGCGTTCATCGGCGGCATCTTGACGACGGTGTTCCTGATTTTTGCCGTGTTTGGCTTGGGGGCGTTGCTGGGTGGCGACGATCCGGTGCGGATAGGTGTTAGCGGCCCCCAGCCCACGGGTGTGCTCGAGGTTCTCGAACGGACAGCGCAGCTGAACGGCACCCAACTGGAGCTGACCGAATACGTCGATCGCGATGTGGCGGCCGCGGCGCTGGAGGCGGACGAGGTCGACGGGGTGGTGGTGGACGGCGAACAGCTGTTGATGACCACGACCCAAAGCGACGTCGTCGCCTTGGTCACGCCTGCCTGGCAGCAGGCGGCACTGATCGACGGTCTGTCGGAGGCGGGCCTGGACGAACAGGCGGTGGCGGCCACGTTGCAGGGTGCTGCACCGATCGAGGTGGTCGAGCTCGACCCCGATCCTGGGTCTGATGGCCGCGAAGGTCTGGCCTTCGTGACCGTCATCATGTTGTTCATCTCGATACAGGTGGCGGGCGCCTACATCTTGATGGGGGTGTTCGAGGAGAAGTCGACCAAGGTGGTCGAGCTGGTGTTGTCGTCGGTTCGGGCCAGGCATTTGTTGCTGGGCAAGATCATCGGCGTCGGCGTGCTGGGTTTGGTGCAGGTCGTAGCCCTGGCCGGGTCCGCGCTTGTTGCGGCGGCGCTGTTCAGCTCGGCCGATCTGCCTGCGCTGTCGCTGGGTCTCGTGCTGTCTGGCCTGGCCTGGTTCGTCCTGGGCTACCTGTTGTACGGGTCGGTGTTCGCAGCGGGGGCCTCGCTGGCTCCGCGCCAGGAAGACGCCCAGTCGACGTTGGCTCCGGTGACCGTCCTACTGATGCTGAGCTATTTCGGAGCCCTGTTCTCGGCCTCGGACCCCAGTTCGATGCTGGCGCGGGTGGTCAGCTGGGTGCCGGTTACGGCGCCGTTTGCCATGCCAGGTCGAATAGCGTCTGGCGATGCCGTGTGGTGGGAGGTCGCAGGAGCGATGCTGTTGACCGCCGCAGCTTCAGGGCTGGTGCTGATGCTGGCAGAGCGCATCTATGTTCGCTCGATCATCCACACCGATCGCAAACTCGGCTGGCGAGAAGCCTGGTCGCTGCAGAGCTGATCGGGTTAGGATGACCTCCCGTGGATGTCGTTGTAATCGGGGTATGCGGGGGCTCGGGTTCGGGCAAGTCTTCTCTGGCGGTGGCGCTGGCCGAACACCTCGGCGACGATGCCGTGGCCGTGTTGCCCTATGACGCGTACTACCACGATCTGGCGCATCTGGAGTTCGACGAGCGGGTTGCCGTCAACTTCGACCATCCCGATTCGCTCGACGCCCAGCTGTACACCGCTCATCTCGAGGCGCTGCGCTTGGGCCAGGCGGTCGGGGTGCCTCACTACGACTTCAGCAGGCACATCCGCTCGGGCGATCACACCGTCGTCGAGCCCAGACCGGTGGTCGTAGCCGAGGGGATCTTGTTGCCGAGCGATGACCTGATCGCCTCCAGCCTCGACCTGAGCGTGTTCCTCGACGTACCCGAGTCTGTTCGGTACAAGCGCAGGCTGGCGCGTGACATTGTCGAGCGCGGCCGTGACGAGGCCGATGTGGCCCGCCAGTTCGAAGAGTCGGTGGCTCCGATGCACGACTTGTTCGTGCAGCCGAGCTCTCTGCGGGCCGACTTGGTTTGGAACCATCCTTGGGATCTCGCCGCAGCCGCTGCCGAGCTGCCGGCCGCCATCGACACCATCGTGGCTGTCTGAGCCGATCTCGGCCCCTCGGGGTGCCCCAGCGCTGCGCTGCTTGAGTGAGCATGTTCATCGGCCGACAGAAAGGCTGTGATCACACGCGACCGCCCACGGCGGTTCAAATCTCCGTGGACCGACTGCAACAGATCGCGCGCCGATGATGGCCTGTCGCTGATCGAGACCATCATCGCGATTTCGCTGCTGGCGGTTGCTCTGATGATCACGATTGGCCCCACCGTTTCGAGCTTCACGACGCTGCGAAATGCCAAGGTCATCGACCTGGGCGAGAGTCTGGGTCAGGGTCGCCTGGAAGAGATCAGGCAGCTTCCGTTCGACGAAATCGGCGTTTCTGGTGGGTCTCCCGATGGTGCTCTGACAGGTGTGGAGACCCGAACCGTTCAGGGTGTCGAGTTCGAGATGACCACCGAGATCGACTGGGTCGGTTCGGGCGGAACAGACTCTGGGTTCGACATCGGCGGAACGGGTGCCGACGGCATTGCCAGCCAGCCCGACTTCGGCCGCAACTACAAGTGGGTTCGGGTAACGATCGAGCCCGCAGACGGCAGCATCGACCCGATCGTGTTCTCTACGGCGATCACTCCCGACTACATCGCATCGGGCAGCGACGGCCTGGGTACGGTGATCGTCGAGCTGATCAAGCACGAACCGGTCGGTTCTGCCACCTCCGACACCGACTGGCCCCTGGTCAGCCTGGTTTCGGCAGCAGGCCCGGCGTTCACCCCGGTGCCCAACATCGCAACCGGCGAGCAGACCTTCCCCAACCTCACGCCCAATCTCGGCGGCGGTCCGTACCGGATCAGGCTGGGACCCACCCTGGCCGATGTCGAGGGCGGCGGTTGGCGCATTCACCCGTCTGACCTGTTGAGCTTCACCGATCAGGTCGAAGCTACGGCCGGGCGCACCATCCGCGTGTCGTTGACCATCTACAAGGACGTCTCGTTGAGGGTCGAGCTGACCGGACCTCCAGACATCGGCGAACCTGCGGCCCCCATCGAGCGAGCGTCGCTGATCCTCGGCTACGAGGGCCGCTATGCGGTTCTGGACGACAACGACCAGGTGGCGCCCGGCATCTGGGACATCGACGAGTTCGACGGCAACCCCCTGTTGCCTGGCGAGTACAGCGTGCAGATCGATTCGCCCGGCTACGTGCCGTATGGCACGGAGACGATAATTGTCACCGACAGTTACCCGACCGTGACCCAACTGGTGCACCCGGTCGAACTCGAGGTCGCGTCGAACAACACGGCCGAGATGACCTTCATGGTCTCGGGGCCCGACGGGCAGGCCATCAGGGGTGCCCTGGTGACGGTCCAGTCGGACACCTATGGGCCCCTGGTGCAAACAACCGATGCGTCGGGCCGGGTCATCTTCAACCTGCCCGTGGGGTCGAAGTCGTCGCCGGTGGTCAACATCCAGAGCCCCTACGGCCACGAGGAGCTCAACGATGCGCTGGGGCCTATCGTCGTGTGGGGCACTCAGACCTATCAGCTGAATCTGCCCGCCAACAACGGCTTGCTGGTGTTGGTGAACGGCAACGACGGGTATTTCCAGTTCTTGCCGTTCGGCTCGGGCGCCAACTGGAGCGCTCCGGTGTTGCCCAACGTCAACGGCACCGCTTCGGTCGCCCTGCCCTCTACCGGGTTGGGTAACGACTGGCTGGTGCGCAAGGTCTGCTGGAGCGACAACCAGGTTGTCGCCGAACAGGCGGTGAACGTTCCGCCGAACGGAACTACCACCACCTGGGGAGCGGGGGTGATGCCGTGCACTCCGTGATCTCGAAGACGTTCGGTATCTATTCGGTCAGCCACCGTCTGGCCGAGCGGCGTCGTCGCAATGCGAATGGCGAGAGCCTCGGGTTCTCGACGATTGAGTTGTCGATGACGATCGCCATCATGTCGATGGTGTTGGCGGCGTTCTACGGCGCCTACAACGGGTTCTTGCGCGATGTTGCGTTTGCCGAGCAATTGGCCGAGGTCGAGCGGCGCAGCCGCCCGGCGATCAACGAGCTGCTGATCGAGCTGCGGCAGGCGACCCCGCCCAACGGTGCGGCGAACGGGCAGCCCATCGAGGTCTTGACCGAGGATCGCATCACGTTCTATTCGGATCGCGCCAGCTCTCCAGGGCCCGAACGCATCACCTACGAGAAGACCAACTGTGCCGATGGGCTGTGTGAGCTGACCAAGTCGATCATCTTCGCCGACAGCGGCACGAGCTACCCCAACTGGACACACGACATCGCCGGGGGACCGGACGTGACCCAGATGGTGCTGCCGCGGATTCCCGAGGATCTGGTGCTGTTCGTCGGTCGCAGGATCGATGGCAACACCACAACCGACGTTGCGGTGTGCGACCGGTTCGACGAGTTGGGTGGCGGGGTAATCAGCTGTCGGCTCGACAACGTCGTCGTGGAGATCGAGGTGGTGCCCAGGGCGGCAGACACCTCGGTGGTGCCCCGTAACTACGAGGTGGTTGAGGAGGTGCAGCTCCGCAATGCGAACTTCTAGCAGAGATCAACAGGCGCGAAGTCGAGGCGATGAACGGTCTGCGCATGAGCGCTGCGGAGCGGCGCGAACTCGCAGCAATGAACAAGGCATCGCGTTGATAACGGTGTTGCTGGGGATCATGGTGATCTTCGCAGCGGTGCTGGTGCTGGCACGCGAGGCGACGGCGCAGTACCGCGATGCGCGCTACAACGAACGAGACGACGTGCTGCTGAGCCACATGGAGGCCGTCGTCGACCGGTATGTCTCGAAGCTGTCGGTGGATCCGTCGTATCACCTGCGTTGGGTGGACGAGTTCGAGCGCACGCGTACATGCACCGATCCGTTGTCGCCCGATCTGAACGACAAGAAGAACGCGGGCGAGGCGTGGTTCAACGGCTGCGGCGCGTGGGCCTACCTCGACGATCCAGCACCTGCCGAGTGGCAGCGTCATCCTTTGACCGTCGACGCCGACGATGGCGAGGTACTGCTGGAGGTTCGTCCTCGCGGCGACAGGGGCGCGGTCGAACTGATCGTCGCCGGCCAGATTCGCCAGCGCGAGCAGTACCGCACCATCAGCGTGGACATCAGCCCACCAGCGGTGTCGGCGTTTCAGTGGCTGTCGGAGGTCGACCTGCGCTTCACGCCTGGTGCCGAGGTGGAGGGACCGGTGTATTCGGGCAACAACGTCGTGTTCAACGGGACACCTGTTGGCGAGACCCGCGGCGATGTGTATGCCGACAATCAGATCCTGAGCCCTCCCGACTTCCTGGAGGGTTCGATCGGCTACGACTCGACTGGCGCGCATGGGGGAGTGGTCACCGACGTGTTCCCTGAGCCGTTGGTGTTCGACGAGTTGTGGGACGACATCGACCTGCTGCACGAGACGGCTTGTCTCAGAGGCGGCATCTGCTTGGACGAACCGGGAGCCACGGCCTACTTGGTGCAGCCCTACACGCTTGGTGCAACCGCTCAGGTGGCGGTTTGGTATTCGACCGAGCGGGTTTCCCGGGGTTGTCTCGACCCCGACGAGTGGTGGTGGATCAACGCCGAGGAAGACGACGACGGCGACACCAATCCCAACACCAACAACTGGCAGGTGCTGGGCAGCTTCGACATCCCGCAGAACGGCGTGCTTTGGGCCAACGCAACGGTGGTGCTGGGAAATCGTTCGGTAGGGACTCCTACAGGCCCGGTCGAGATCGGCGCCCCGTTGACCATTGCGGCCGGCAGTGCCAGCGACGAGGCCGACGTCGTCATCAACGCCGACATCGAGTATCGCGATCCTTCCATCGGTGACGTGTTGGGCCTGGTCTCTTCTGGCGACATCGTCATCAATCCCCATGCCGTGGGGCATGTGACGCCCGGTGAGATGAACCTGTTGGGCGCCTATTTGGCCCAGAAGGGTCAGATTCGTATTGCACGCACCTGTGGTCAGTGGGGCTCGGTGCCGCCGACGGTGATTCCGCCGCATCTGAACTTCCATGGCTCGATCGCCACACGAGACTCGGGCGACTTCGTGTTGTATTTCCCTAGCCAGACGTTCGAGTGGGATGCCCGCTTCAGAGACCTGGCACCGCCGCTGTATCCGCAGATCTCGGCCGCGTATGCCTTCGTCGACTGGCGTGAGACCCCAGTGCCGGCGTGGGCGCGTTTGTGATGCGCCGCCTGACCACGAAACTGGCTCTCGTGGTGGTGGCCGGGGCCGTGCTGGCATCGACGGTGTTGGTCAGCGCGCCGCCTGCTGGGGCGGTTGTGGCCGGCTCGGTAGCCATCTCGGGACCAGCGTCGGCGAACGTTGGCACCAACGTGCAGTTCACTGTTTCGTATTCGTGCTCGGGCGACGAGGATTGCCTGAACGTCAGCATCGACGTCACATATGTGGGTATGGACCCGGTTGGCGCGCAGTCGTTCTCGGTGGGACCCATCAGCTCGGGCACCGTCGGCCAGGTGTTTGTCAGCGGCCGCTTCCCGAACACGACAGCCAATGGATCGACCGGCATCGCCACGGCCCAGATGTCGATGTCGAACGCGAGCGGAACCAGCGACAGCGCAAGCGTCACCGCCGTGAACGTGACGCCCACATCGTTGGGGGTGAACGTTTCGGGTCCTGCGAACGCAGACATCGGCACCAACTTCGACATCACGGTCGACTACTGGTGCTCGGGTACCGACGACTGCCAGGACGTGGTCATCGATGTCAGCCCGGCGGTGATGAACGCCGTGAGTTCGACGAGCTTCAGTATCGGAACCGTCGCGACCGGCACGTCCGGGACTTTGACGGTCACCATGGTGTTCCCACCTGGAACATCGCACGGCTCGGTCGGCACCGCCACCGCGTCGGGCACTACCTCCAGTGGTTCTGACGGCAGCGATTCGCACTGGGTCTCGGCCGTCGACAGCACCACGCCCCGCGCCGGCGTCGACGTCGGCGGGCCCGACCACGAGGTCAGCGGAGTCGACATACCGTTTCAGATCGTCTACTCGTGTGGCAGCCAGGGAAGCTGCCTGGACATGGTGGTGACGGTCTCGTTCACCACTCTGGTGGGCACCGGCACCACCAGCTGGAACATCGGAACGGTGCGAGCGGGCGGCTCTGGCCTGCTCAACACCACGGGCCGCTTCCCGCCGGGCACTCCCTATGGGACCTACGGCTATGTCACGGCCACCGTCGACATCTCGAACGGCTTCGATGCCTCCGACACATGGGCGATCTGGTGCAGCGACACCACGGGCAACACGACCACTACCACCACGACGACGACCATTCCGCCCATGGCGGGCTTCAACGGCTACAAGAGCCGCTCGGCGGCCGTGGTGCCCATCGGCGACAGCGTCGACTGGAGATTCGACACCAATTCGATCGGCTCGCTCGAAGCCGATGGCCTGATGTGGACCGACGAATTCGAACCCGAGCTGGCCCCGGCCCAGATATATACCGGTATGTGGTCGCCCTCGACGGTTCAGGCGCACTTCGAGATGAAGCGCAGCGGCGGGTGGCAAAACATCGGCACTTTCGATGGCAACTCGGCTGCTTGGTACGTGCTGCCCGCCGGGGTCCGGGCCATACGGGTCAGCTACAGCGACCTCAGCGCTTCTACCGTTCCGCTGTCGTTCAACGTGACCGATCCGCACAGGGTGACCACGCAGGCGATAAGGCCAGACCGCGACGGCAACTGGTACACGGCGCCGAAATCGGTTGGCAACTGCGGTGATTGGACCTCTGTCAACGCTGGTTCGGCCACCTACCGCAGCTCGGTGTCTGTCATCACACCTGCGGCTCGCCCCGACCCGCGGGTGTGGTCGGAGAGTTCGAATCTGCGGCCAACCGACGACATCTCGTTCCTGGTTCGTATGGCCAATCACTCGAGCGCCCAGCTGCCGCTGGTGAACCCGTTCATCTCGGTGCTGTTGCCGACCGAGGTCGAGTTCGTCACAACCGAGACCCTGAGCGCGGGTGTTTCGCCGACGGTGACGGTGACAAACGACTACGCGGGAACCGGGCGAACCCTGGTGCGCTTCGAGGTGATCGGCTCGCGGTTCCCCGGAGAGTGGTCCGACTTCAGGATTCGGGCCAAGGTGTCGATGGGCGTGCCGCCCGGATGGCACCCGGTACAGGTGCTGTCGGGAACCAACAGCACCACCCACGATGTCGAGTGTTATTCGTCGAAGGCAACCGACAACTACGACCAGGACCAGGACGGCGACACCGCCGAACAGCTCTGCGCTGGAAATGCCAGCTTCGACGTGGTCGAGGCCGCTCTGACCACGGCCACAATGTGGGTACAGGGAGATCCGACGTTGCCCCATCTCGACTGGGCGACGCTGGCAGCTCCGACCGTCGCGTGCCCCGACAGTGGTGGATACACCAACTATCCCTGTGTGGCCCAGACCAAGTCGCTGGGGTCGGCCGACTTCCGCCTCGAGATCTACAACGCGGGCAACGTCGACCTCGAGGAGCTGGCGTTCTACAACACGCTTCCCTTCGTGGGCGACACCGGTGTGACCGAGGTTCTGTCGGGCACCCTACGCCGCAGCGAGTGGCGTCCGGCGCTGCAGTCGCCGCTCATCATCACCCAGGCACCGCCGGGTGCCGAGGTGGTGATCGAATACAGCGTCGAGCCCAACTCGTGCCGTCCGGAGCTGTCCAGCGGTGGGGCGTTTCCGGCCGGCTGTATCGACGACTGGGGACCTCCACCCACCGATCTGAGGCAGGTGCAGGCTGTACGTGTGCGTGCCTTTGGGGGAGCGGCGAGGTGGCGTGGTGGTGAGGCGATCGTCATCGAGTACGACATGGACGCTTCACACGGTTCGCCCTTCGGCGGCGAGATCGGGTGGACGTCGCTGGGGTACACGTCAGTGCGCAGCGACAACGGTCTGGCGCTGCCCCCTTCGGAACCCCGCAAGACCGGCATCATGATCAAGCGGCCCAACAACGGCATCGGCTCGTTCGTGTGGCTCGACGCCAACCGCAGCGGTACCCAGGACCCGGGCGAGCCTGGAATCAACGATGTTCGGGTCGAGCTGTATCGGTCGGACGGCTCGTTGGCACGCACCACGTTCACGGCCGACCTGCAGGGCGACCCGACCAAGCCCGGCTATTACTTCTTTGGCGATGTGCCCGCAGGCGACTACTACGTTCGATTCGGGCCTCCCAAGCCTGGCTGGAACGCGATGTTGCCCAATCAGGGCGGCGACGACTCGATCGACTCCGACGGTGCGATCGCAACCCTGGAGACACCGGTTTTGAACCTAGGTCCCGACGAGTTCGAGCTGGACTGGGACATGGCCTACTTCGTGCCGTCGGGCCCGGTCGATTGCCCAGATGACGCCGAGGTCTACGACCCGACGGCCAATCCCTCCGACCGCCGCGAAGTGAACGACAGGTTGCCATGTCCGTCATGACCATCACGAGAGCCGCTGTCGTGTGTTTGGCGATTGTGGCCGCGGCCGGTTGCACGTCGTCGTCTGGCGCCGATGATGCGGCCACGCAAGGTCCGGGAACGACTGCGGCCACAGAGGCAGCGGGCGATCGAGCCGATGGCGCGGCGGGCCCGGTTGCCGGCATTGCCGCGGCCAGCGAGGTTCCGGCCCACGGTGAGCTGCCGGCGTCGGCGCCGAGCCGGCTGATCGTTGCGGGCCCCGGGGTGGCCGGTGTGCTCGAACTGGACACTCAGACCTTCGACGTCTTGGCGACGACCACACCCTCTGGACATCGGCTCTGACCCTGCGCTGGCAGAGCGCTTCGTTTCTGCTGATCTGACCGACGGCGGCTCGGCGATCGTCGTGGTCGCCGCAGCCGATGGCACCTTGTCGGCGCGTCAGATAAGCCCGTCGGGCGAAGCCGGCGCCGAGCTTTCGGCCCGGGCGGTCGCATCCCAGTCCCAGACAGGCCGAGTGGCCCTGGGCGACGGCTCGCAGGTGGTCGTCGCAGACCTGGCCGGTCGTGTTTCGGGTGCCGAGGCGTCGGTTCCAGGCCGGGTCGACACCCTTTCTTGGTCGCCGGACGGCACTTCGCTTGCGATCGGCTGGACTTCGGCCGACGGACTTGGTGTTTCGTTGGCGTCGATGAACGGCCTCGAGATCGTCGACGTGGCTTTGTATCCGACTCCGCGTTCTGGTGTCTGGCACCATCCGACGTGGTTGGATGACGGGGTGTTGGCTGTGATCGAACAAGATCTCGTACCGACCGCCAACACGTTCTCGGGTGTCGCGTCCAGTTCGGCCCCTCGGCTGATCGTGACCGATGTCGAGGCCAACCGAAGGCTCAGCTCGACGCTGCTGCCCGAAGCGGTGGCGTCCCTCGATGCCGCGCCCGACCGTCGAACGCTGGTGATGGTTACCGGGTCCGGCGCACTGGCGTGGTGGTCGGCAGGGATGTATGGGCATCTGGACGACGGACCCTGGGTGTCTGCCCGCTGGTGACCGATGGGTCGGCGGTGAGCCGGTGATCGTAGGATCGTCGCATGGCATCACCACACAAGCGCAACATCGCAATCCTTCATCCTGGGGCGATGGGCTCATCGGTTGCGGCTGCGGCGACCTCGGCGGGCCACACGGTTCGGTGGTGCAGCGCCGGGCGCAGTGAAGCCAGTTCGAAACGGGCTCAGCAGGCGGGTCTTGTAGCCGTCACGTCGTTGCCCGACCTGTTGGCGGCCAGCGACATGGTCATCTCGGTGTGCCCGCCAGCCAGCGCGGTCGACGTCGCCGCCGAGGTCGCGGCTGCCGCCGCCCAGTGCGGGTTCAGTGGTCTGTATCTGGACGCCAACGCAATATCCGAGGCCACGGCGCTAGCGGTGGCTCAGGCCTTCGAAACCGCCGAACTGGAAGGCGGCGTCGAGGTGGTCGACGGTGGAATCGTGGGCCCGCCGGCGTGGACCCAGGGCTCGACGCGCTTGTTCGTGTCGGGTCGCCGGTCGGGCGAGGTCGCCTCGCTGTTCGACGGGACACTGCTGGAAACCGTCGACCTGGGCGATCGGTACGGTGCGGCGTCGGCTCTGAAGATGGCCTACGCGGCATGGACCAAGGGTTCGTCAGCGCTGCTGGCTGCCGTTGGCGCATACGCGGCCGCCGCCGGCGTCGACCAGGCTCTCGAGGCAGAGTGGGCCAGGTCTCAACCCGGGCTGGGTGATCGGCTCGCCTCGACGCTGCACTCGGTTGGGCCCAAGGCGTGGAGGTTCGTCGGAGAGATGCACGAGATCGCAGATTCGTTCGCATCGGTTGGTCAACCCTCTGGCTATCACCGGGCTGCCGCCGAGACCTACGCCGCCATGGCAGCAGAGCGGGCCCGCTCGGGCCCGGGTGGCGAGATGTCACATGGCTGATCTGCAGAGCGCGTCACGGAAGCAGAAGCCGGGCCGCGGTGTGCTGGCCCGCGTCAGGGTCGGCGCCGGTCAGCTCCTGTCTGTGCCCGTGTATTTCGGATACGAGGTGGCGGTCAGGGCGATGAACATCGACCGCTTGCTGGCCAGTCGCAAGGGTCTCAGCTCCGCTCTGACCGAGCGGGTCGAGTGCGCTTGCGGCGACCTCGACCCTGCCTCGATTCGCCTGGTCGAGGATGCCCGCGTACCGACGCGCCATGTGGGTGTGACCTTCGGCAGCACGGTGTTCGTCGCGCGGCGCCTGGACGCCGCCGATCGACGTGACGCACGCCTGCTGGTGCACGAGCTGACACACGTCAGGCAGGCGCGGCGCTACGGTCGCGTGGGAATGGCCAGGCGCTATGGGGTCGAGTGGTGCCGCTGCCTCAGCTACCACCATCATCCCTTCGAGCTAGAGGCCAGGCGCGCGGAGGCGCTAGCGTGACCAGCCATGTCAGACAGCCTCCTGATCAGCCGCCACGATCATGTCGGGCTGGTGGTGATGAACCGCCCTCCCCACAACTTCTTGAACTACCAGCAGATCGCAGACATTGCCGATGCATGCGAGCAGTTCGACCGCTCGGGCGACGTGCGCGCCATAGTGCTGGCCGCCGAGGGCCGATCATTCTGCGCAGGAGCCGACTTCGCTGGCGGGGGAGTAGCTCCCGACAGTCCTGAGGGCGAGCGCGAGCACATCGGCGGCTCGGCGACATTGCGCCTGTATCAGGAGGGCGTACGCATCTTTCGGGTCGGCATTCCCATCGTGGCCGCGGTACACGGGCCGGCCATCGGCGGGGGCCTCGGCCTGGCCGTCGCGGCGGACTTCCGCATCACGTGCCCCGAGGCCCGGTTCTGTGCCAATTTCGCTGCGCTGGGCATTCACCAGGGCTTTGGCCTCAGTGTGACGCTGCCCGAGTTGCTCGGACATCGCATGGCGTCGAAGGTGTTGCTAACCGCCAAGCGTTACAAGGGTGACGAGGCCGTCGACATGGGCCTGGCCGACGAGCTCGTCGATCAGGCCGCTGTGCGTGATCGGGCACTCGAGTTCGCCTCGGAAATCGCCGTGAACGCACCGCTGGCCATTCGCTCGATAAGGGCCACCCTGCGGGGCGATCTGGCCGACCGGGTGGCTGCCATCACCCAGCACGAGGCCGCCGAACAGGCCCGCCTGTCGGCAACCGAAGACGCTGCCGAGGGCGCTTCGTCGGTCGCCGAGCGTAGATTGGGTAATTTCTCGGGCCGTTAGCCGATAGTCATCTGAAGGCCCGGCCGTCGGGCTCACGAGCACGGCCCCAAATATCACTAGCGGTGGTGAAATCGGCCAACCCGGCCGAGCGTTCTTCACGCGGAGCGTAACGATGACAGACCCACTCACCACACACCTCGACCGGCGGACGGCCGTCGAGCGGCGCCACATGACCGTGGTCGCCGTGGTGCTCATTGCGTTGACCCTCGGTGCCGTGTTGATAGTGCCGGCCCAGGCCGCAGACCCATGGCACGACCCTGACCGCCCATTTCGCTTCGACGTCACCGTAGACCCCGACGGTGTGGCCCGATCGGACCACGAGGTCGTATTCGACGTCGATTTCACCTCAGCGTTGTCGGCCGCCGGGTCGCCAGGAACCACCTTCGACAGCGACTCGATTCGCGTGTACGAGGTCGATGGCGCCGGTGCGGTAGTCGCGGGAGGCTCGAATGTGGCCTTTCAGTTCGATCGCGGCGACGGCTACAACGCCACCAACAATGCGTCTGGCCAGATGGTTCTGCTGCTGACCAGCACCACCAGCACCCAACGGCACTATCAGGTCTATTTCCGCACCACAGCGTCGTCTGGCTCGTACACGCCTGTCGATCACAGCGGGCTGGGCCGGGTGTCGATGGTGACGAACACCACAGACCAGGGACGAGCCGCGTACCGCATCACCAACTCGACGGCCCAGTGGTGGTACGACACCGCCGGCGGTGGCTTCTCGTCGATCGTGGCCGGCGGAGACGATTGGATCAACTGGTCGACGGCGACGGGCTCGGCCGGAATGTTCCGCGGCCTGCCCAACCTCGAGTATCCCGACACACAGTTCCATCCGGGTCACGACGTAGCCGTCACCAGCGTCCAATCCCAGGGCCCCCTGCGTGCCGTGTTCACTTCTACGAGCCTCGACGGCAAGTGGAAGGTTCGCTGGAGCATCTTCAAGCGCCACGCAACCATGGAGTTGCTGAAGACACCGGCGGGGGCCGACTACTGGTTCTTGTACGAGGGCACTCCGGGCGGCACCCTCGAAGCCTCCGACACGGTCATTCGCAGCAACGGAGCCACCAACGGTGCACTCGCCACCTTCACCGGTGACGTAGCTGCTCCCGAGTGGGTTGCGGTGGCCGACAGTGCCGATGGTCGGGCCATCTGGATTGCCAACCTCGACGACGACTCGGCGGCAGATTCGTACCGTGACCACGAGGACGCCATGACCGTGCTGGGCTTGGGGCGAAATGGCCTGACCCAGACCATGACCGGCTTGCGGACGTTTGCCGTGGGAATGGTCGACCAAGCCGCCTATGCGGGCATTTCACCGCTGGTCGAAGCAGCAACCAGTCCGATATCGGTCAGTTTGGGTGGTGGCGTGCCGCTGCCGACCACCACAACCACGACCACCAGCACCACAACCACGACGACCAGCACCACAACCACCACCACGACGAGTACCACCACTACGACGGTTGCGCCGTCGCTGGAGGGGTATGCCGTGGTGACCTCGACCGGGGTGGTGTATCCGTTTGGCGAGATCCAGAACCTGGGCAACGCCAACACCACCAGCGCCCTTGCCCTGGCGTTGCATCCGTCTGGAAACGGTTACTGGATCCTCGATCAGCAGGGCCGGGTGTTCGCATTCGGGGCCGCCTCCGACCTCGGCGATCTAGAGGGCGCGCTGGGCGCAGGCGAGCGCGCAACCACCATTGCGGTGTCGCCGAACGGCTCGGGGTACTGGATCGTCACCAGCCTGGGACGCGTTGTCGGATTCGGCACGGCGGGCTATCACGGCGACGCCACCGGCTTGAATCTGGCCGGCGACATCATCGATGCCGCGGCAACCCCGACCGGGCTCGGCTACTACCTGGTCGGCTCCGACGGTGGCATCTTCGCATTCGGCGACGCCAAGTTCGCCGGCTCGGTTCCGCAGGTGTTGCCGGGGGTCACACTCGACGGTCCAGTTGTGGGCATAACGCCAGACCCCGACGGAACGGGCTATTGGCTGGTGGCAAGCGACGGTGGTGTGTTCGCCTTCGGCGCCGGTTTCCGGGGATCGATACCTCAGGTGCTTCCCGCCGGGGGCAGCCTCGACCAGCCGATCAACGGCATGGTGCCCTACGGCACCGGCTATCTGCTGGTCGCCTCCGATGGTGGTGTGTTCAACTTCTCGGACCGCCAGTTCCAGGGCTCGATCGCAGACCTCAACCTGGCCGATCCGATCACCGCCATCGATGCGACGTGATCCGACCATGAAATAGACGGCGCTCGGTCGGTGTTGGACCGGACTGTGAAGGTCGTAATCACTGGAATCACCGGACTCATCGGCTCTGCCGTCAAGGACTTGCTGGAGGCCGAAGGCCACGAGGTTCTCGGCGTATCGCGGCGCTCCGGTGAGGGCCTGGTTCAGTGGGATCTGGACGCACGCCAGATCGACGCAGCGGCCCTCGAGGGCGCAGACGCCGTCGTGCACCTGGCCGGCGAGACCATCGCCGGCCGTTGGACAGACTCGAAGAAGCGTCGTATTCGCGAGAGCCGAACCGTGTCGACCGACCTGCTGGCCACCACTATCGCCGGTCTCGACAGCCCCCCAAAGGTGTTCGTGAGCGGCTCCGCAGTGGGTTTCTATGGCGATTGTGGCGACCGCGTGGTCGACGAGTCTGCACCGGTGGGCGACGGGTTCTTGGCCCAGCTGTGTGTCGACTGGGAAGCTGCCGCCGACCCAGCACGCGCCGCCGGCATCAGGGTTGTGCACCCCCGCACCGGAATCGTGCTCGATCCCGGTGGCGGGGCCATGAAGCCCCTGATCCTGGCCACCAAGTTGTTCGTCGGCGGAAAGCTGGGATCTGGTCGCCAGATGTGGAGCTGGATCAGCCTTCGCGACGAGGCTCGGGCCATCGTTCACCTGATCCATTCCGAGCTCGAGGGTCCTGTGAACCTGACCTCTCCCAACGCAGCCTCGCAGTACGAGATCGCCAAAGAACTCGCCAGCCAGCTCGGCCGGCCGTCGTTCGTGCCCACTCCGCGGTTCGCGCTCGAGCTGCTGATGGGCCAGATGGCCGAGGAGCTGATCTTTCAGTCGTGTGCCGCCTCGCCCAGTGTCTTGCTAGGCGACGGATTCGTGTTCGGCGAGCCCGACTTGGCCTCGGGGATAGCCTCGGCTCTCGACTGAGAAACAGCCAACCCAGAGCCGCCCGATTCAGAAAGCGTTATCTGATGGGTTGCTGATGCCGACTGGATACTCGTGAGTCCGCCCTGCGGGCGACACGAGAGGCATTGCAATGAAACAGCTCGGGAAATCCAAACGCTTCACGGCGTTCGGGCTCCTGGTGTCGGCGGCATTGGTGGGCGGTGCCTGCACCGGGGGCAGTTCGAACGAAGCGTCGCCACCAACGTCCAGTCCTGGCGAAACGGGGTCGTCCGCGCCCACAAGCACAGCGCCCGACGACTCAGCGCCCGCCAGTCTGCCCCGCGCCGATGATGTCGAGGCAGGCACAAGCAGCGTAGAGCTGCTGTTTCCCGACGTTCTACTGCTCTCCGACGGCGGATCCATCCGCCAGATCCGAGGCGACGACGAGACGACGTTGGCACGTGTCGAACCCCTGCAGCCGGGGGCAGATCCCGCCGACTCCGAAACATTCGGCCGCTTCGACAGCGGTGGTGCGCGCACGGTCTTCGCCGAGCTGACTTCGTCGGGTTCGACGCGAATAGTCCGCATCGGATCGGACGGATCGAAGACTTCGCTGGGGCCGGGGCAAATGCCGTCCACAGACGCCGATGCCAGCTTGGTGGCCTTTGTGCGCGGCTCATCGCTGGTGTTGGCTTCGGGCGATGGCGTAGAGGTGGCTTCGGTCGAGGTCGCGGACGACATCATCGACACCGACTTTCGCTCCGACGGTTCGGCCGTCGCTGTCGCCATCCCTGGGCAGATCCTGGTGTTCGATGTGACGCACACCTCGATCGGCGAGTCGACTTCGGTTCAAGTGTCAGGCGACGTCACGGCGGTGGCCTGGCGGGACGCACAGACCCTGAGCGTCGGCACTGGAGGCCCCGCGTCGGGCCTGATCGTTCTGGATGCGTCGGGTCGATCGGCGTCGGTGCTGGACCTCCCCGCCGAGGTGGCCGATGTCGACTGGTCACCCGACGGGTCGGCAGCGTTGGTCACCTCGACAACCGGTGAGCTGTGGTGGACGGTCGGGGGAGCGTGGGGTCCCGTGGACGCCCCGTTCGCCAATGCGGCGATCTGGTGACGGCTTCGCAACGAACTTGCAATGACGAATTGGCTCAAGCGGCAGGGCTCGCGGGGCCGACCCTCGGAGCGAACCCCTGCAACAGGACTCGAATGACGATGTCTAGCAAAACGACAACCAAACAGACTTCTCCCATCACCCACAAGCTGTGGGCGCTGGTGGTCGGCTGTGTGCTGGCCAGCGGCTTTGCTGTCGCGCCATCATCTGCCCAGACGGGCCAGATCAGGTCTCAGGGTGTGCAGGATCCGTTGACGATCCAGCAGATCGTCTTGAACGACAACGGGGTCTACCGGGCCCAGAACAGCCCCGCCACGTCGGTGGTCGACGCCGACGACGATCCGGTCGAGATAGTCAGCATCACCGTCAACGACGGCGGACAACTGCGGGTACTCGACGACATCAACCTCGGCCCGGTAACCATCGAGGACATCAACGTTCCTGCCAACCAGAGCGGCTACTGGGTGTATGAGAACGGAACCACAACGGCACGGTCGTCTTCGGGGTTTGCCAGCGCCCTCGCCAGAAACCTGGTCAGTGCCGACCTGCGCGACTACCAGATAACCGATCACGTCAACGTGACCTGGCCGGGCGACTGGGACGCGATGTACGGTGCCCCGTTCCACAACGACGACTTCGTGATCGTGGCCGAGCGTTGGGGCAACTCGGACATGGAGCTGGGCGCGCTGGATAAAAACGGCGAGCTGATCGCCGGTTCCAGTCGCATATCGGTTGCTGCAGGTGGGTATACCTGGAACACGGGGTACGCGCCGGGTAACCGCCCCGATCAGCCGATGTGGATGTCGGTGTTCGACATCGAGGCATTCGGGGTCGACACCGAGACCACACCCATCTTCGGCTTCCGCTACTTCAACGGTGGTGAGGCCGACATCAAGATCTGGGGCGCCAGCTACGAGCCCTTCACCGTTGCCTGCCCCCCTGGTGCGCCGATCAACGACGTGCCCGCAGCCCAGACCGGCCAGTGGACCCGGGTCAACTCGACGACCTATCGCGCCCCGTTCGGCGAGACCTTTGTGACCGCCCGCATCACCGGTGTGGCCCAGATGCAGACCGCGGTGATGGACCGGCTGGACACCAGCGACTACTCGATCTCCACGGTTCGCGATGCCGACGCTCTCGAGGTCATTCACTGGTTCCCGAACGACGCAACCCTGACCTTCGAGTTCGACGATCCGGTGGTGCAACCGTCGATACACCTCGCCCGCATTGGCGGCTATTCGGGTTGGGGCGACACGGTGTGGGCTCACAGTTCGCGCGTCAACCTCGGCGGCGGGCTCACCTGGACCGAAACGGCGGCCAATGGTCCGCATTTCGAAACCACCTCCACCAGGGTGTGGCGAACCACCGGGACGCTTCTGGACCCGGCGCTGCGCACCGGCAACGTAGGGGCCTGGAACTGGGGCATGGCCGGCGGCTCGGTGGAAATCTCCGGAACCGTCAGCTCGATTCCCCTCACCCTGACGGCCTTGGGCTTCGCCTTCGAGGATGGCACCGGTGACGGAATCGAGTACGTGCTGACCAAGCCCGCAGTCGAGGGCTGCGGCGGCATCAGCGACGTATCGGCGACCAAGACCGCCAACAGCCGCCGCGTCAGCCTGGGCGGAGAGATCGAGTGGAATCTCGACACCGTTGCCACCGGCACCGCCGATGTCGAAGAGCTCGTGGTCGTCGACACGATTCCAGACGGCCTCGACGCGAAGCTGCTGCGCACCGGCCGTTGGACGCCATCGGCGCCCAGGGCTCGGTTCTCGGTTCGGGTCGATGGTGCATGGACCACACTGGCCACCGTCACCGGCACCGCGGATGCGTCCTACGCTTTGCCGTACGGGGTCGATCAGGTGAAGGTCGAGTACCTCGACAACGTTCCGACCGACTTCGAGGTGACCACTCCGGCTTCGATCGTCACCGAGGTGGTCAGCGCGGCTGCCGGAGGCCAGGTTCCAGCCGTGTGTTACGCGTTCGAACGCAACGGTCTCGGCCTGGCGGCAATACCGGCCGACATCGACAACCTCCAAGCGGCCGACATCGTGCCGCTGACCCGCAACTACAAGACCAGCGCAGCCGCCTTCTGGCCGCTCAAGCAAGACATCGTCGTGTGGGCCGAGGCCGGCGGCAAGTCGGGCAACGCAATGTACGTTGTCGACCCACAGACGGGTGCCGAGACGGTCGTAACCGAGGCCTTCGGTGGTCAGTTCGCAGGCTTCAAGGGTGTCGAAGGTGCAGCCTTCGAGGTGCTCGCCGGGGGTGAAGAGGCCCTGTGGGTCATCGTCGAGACAAGTGATCACTACATCTACCGGATCGACCCCGAAACAGGTGCTCCCATCGCAGGAAGCACCATCGGCCCGATCTCTGGGCCGCTCGACAAGCCATCGAGCATCGCCGTCGACCCCGACTCGCACACGATGTACGTGACCGAGGCGTCTGGCACCCGCAGGCTGGGCACCGTCGACCGCACCACTGGCGCGACGACGGCGCTGCACGTGCTGACGGGCAACCCCGACGTCGGAGGCCTCGACTTCGGCAACGACGGGCTGCTGTACGCAGAGCGCGAAAGCGGATCCGACGTCGAATTGATCGCGATAGCGCTGGGCGACGGCTCGCTGTCGGCAGCGGCGCTGCCCGTAACCGGGTTCGGCGACGTCGACGCCATCGCGTGCAACGGCGGCACGAAGCACTTCCACGAACTCGACCGGTCGGTCGAGAACTGCGCGACCTGGTCGGCCACCGACATGTCGACTCGGGCCGAATGCGAACGAGTCGAGGTAGAGGAGGTCAAGGCGTTCCCGTTCCTGCAGGTCTGGAACGAGACCGGTTCGGCCGCACCTGGCGAACACCTGTCGTTCAAGGTGCGGGTCGAGAATCTCGACTCGGCTGCACAGCCCTATGTCGAGCCGTTCGTCGGCGTTCTGCTGCCAGCTGGGCTCGAGTATGTCGGCTGGGCACCGATAAGCATGGCCACTGCTCCCTTCATCACGGTGATCGAAGACCACAACTCGACCGGCCGCACGCTGGTTCGGTTCGACTTCGACGGCACGTCTTTCGCCCCGGGTGATCTGTTCGATCTGAGGCTGATCACCAACGTCGCCGACGGCGCTCAGGCTGCTACGAAGCCCATCGAGTTCGCCACGGCGACCAACGACACCGCGTACCCGATCGAGTGTGTCGGCGACACCGCAGCCGATGTCACCGACATCGACACCGACGGCATATTGGCCGAGGCGCTGTGCGTTGCCAGCGCGCAGTTCGAAATCGATTCGCTGTTCTCGATAGAGGCAACCGCCATGTCGAGGGGCACCGACGGGCTCGAATTCGTCGACTACGACGGCGCCACGTCGCCTGATGGCGACTTCGCCAATCTCGAAGACGTCTCGACGGCTCTGAACACCAGCCTGCTGACATTGCCAGATCTGGACACGGGCAAGCGCGCCGACGGCTCGTCGATCGCACTTGGTGAAGACGATCCAGAGTGGACGGTTTCCAACAACCGCAACTCGAACCAGAGCCCCGCCGAGGCCGTGGGGCAGTGTGCGACGGGCTTCCCGGCGGCTCCGGCGGTTCCGCTTTGGGACAGAGACTGCGACTCACGCGATAGCCGGTGGTTCCAGCGCAGCTTCGTGCTGTCGGCCACCAGCGAGCCGGGTGAGCTGGTTCTGGAGGCCAACGCATGGCTCAACGGCGAGTTCACCTTCTATGTCAACGGTGTCAGGCAGAACCAGTCGGGCTCGGGCTTCGACAACCAGCTGGTGTTGACGGGGCCGTTCCAGGCCGGCGTCAACTTGGTCGAGGTCGAGGCCGACGGAAACAGCAACGACCACTCGCTGGCCATCGACTTCACCTGGGCCCGCGTCAGCGACATCGTCACCAGCGGCAGCCGACGGGTCGACCTGAACGAGTCGGCGTCTCACACCCAGTCGTCTACTTATACACCCAGCCTGGGCGGCGCGGCGTCGAACGCCGGTGACGGGAACTCCAACGGCAACTACTGGAATGGCTCGGTCACTCACACCGGTTCGACGTCGAACCAGTGGTGGCAGGCCGACCTGCACACGGTGGCAGCGATCGACGAGATCACCATCTGGAACCGCACCGACTGCTGCGCCTCGCGCATCGCGAACGCTGCTCTGTTCTTGTCGGAGGTGCCGTTCACCAGCAGCACCATCAGCGGCATGCGCAGCCAGAGCGGCGTGGTCGAGCTTCCGATCGACTCGGCAGCCCTGGTCAGCGGCAGCACAACCGTGTCGGCCAACGGCACCCTGGCCCGCTACGTGAGGGTGGCTCTCAACGGCCAGTACCTGCACATGGCCGAGGTCGACATCTACGGCCACATCGTCGAGGTTCCAGACGTGTTGGCAGTCGACGACGACTGGACGGTGTCAGACACGCTGAACGGACCGAGGCGCCCAGCGGTGCACGCTCCCTTCAGCGCAACGTGCTTCACGCCGTGGAACGAGATGCCGGGCAACGCCGAACCGATCTGGGCCGATGATTGCCGCAACGTCGGTACGACCTTCCTGCATCGTGACATAGAGATCACCGCCGACGACGACCCGTCGACGTTGATCGGCATGTTGAGCTACGTCGTCGACAACCAGGTGACCGAGGTGTTCGTCAACGGCGTGCGCCAGGGCGTCTCTGGCTCGGGCTGGTCGGTCATGAACACCGCCGAACTCGAGGGTCCGTTCATCACAGGCACCAACACCATCACCATCCAGGCGACCAACCTGGACGGTTCCGGTGCCGTTGCGGCCGCGCTCGATTGGCGCCGTCCAGCGGTGGGTTGCCCCGACGACGAGGGTTTCACCAGCCGACCCTGTATCGCTCAGGTCGAGTCGCACGAAGAGGCCACCCTCAGGTTCGACCTCGACAACGTCGGCAACACCGGCGGTGGCGGAGCGGTCATCTACGGCAACTTGCCGTTCTTCGGCGATACCACACTGATCAGCGGTGAGGCCCGCAACTCGGACTTCGCTCCGACGCTGACCGACGCGGTGCAGATCATCAGCCAGCCGGCGTCGGCGTCAGTGACGGTGCAGTACTCGACCTCTACCAACCCTTGTCGGCCCGAGGTGGGCGGCCAGGCGCCAGGTACGTCGTGGCCCACCGGCTGCGACATGGACTGGGGCGACGCACCAGCCGATCTGTCCGAGGTGAAGGCGGTGCGGATCGTGGTCGACACACCCACCGGATCGTCGTGGGTGGGCGGCGAGTCGCTGCGAATCGAGATGGATGTCCGGGCCGCACAGGGCTCGTTCAACCGTGACGAATATGCGTGGATGTCGTGGGCCTATCAGCTCGAGCTGGCCAACGGCACCAAGCTGACCCCTGTCGAGGGGCTTCCCGCCGGCTTGGTGATTCCGCAGTCCGACAACGGCATAGGCGACTGGATCTGGCTCGACGCAAACCGCGACGGCATCCAGGACCCCACCGAAGAGGGTGTCAACGGAATCGAGATCGAGCTCTACGACGTCGATCGCAACCTGGTTGCCTGGACTACCTCGCAGAACCTCGACAACGATTCTGCGAAGCCGGGCTACTACTGGTTCGGCGACCTCGAACCGGGCCAGTACTTCATCAAGCTGGTGAAGGTTCCGATCTCGTGGAACACCATGAGCCCAGACATCGGTGACGACTCGGTAGACAGCGACATCGACCCTCTCACCAACGAGAGCACCCTGATCACCGTCGATCAAAACGGCTTGATTCGCACCGTCGACGTGGGCTTCTTCATCCCACAGGGGCCCATCGTTTGCGAAGACTCGACCGATGCCTTCGATCCGACCGACACCAACGTCGACAGGCGTGAGGTTCCGGACGCCTCGGAATGCCCGAACTGATTCGATCGCTGCGCCAGGTCAGCAGCCCGGGTATTCGACCTCGGGCAGCTGACCGGTGCGGTAGCGAATCACGACCCCCTCGGCGTTGGTCTCGAAGATGATGCGCAGGTTCGCGTCCTTCTCGTCCACCGGCACATAGGCGAGGTCCTCGCCGCCGGACGACGCGTTGGGCGTGGCCTCGATCTTGTCACCGAACAGGGCCAGGATTTCGTCCTTGGTCGAGCCGATGCCGGCGCCCGAGCGGGTGGTGATGACGCTCGGCGACTCGATGTCGATCCGCGACACCCGACCGTAGGTCACTACGAAGCTGACGCCCGGCGGGCCCCCCGGCGCGGTGTGATAGCGACAGGTCTCGTCACCGGGCACATCGGGCATCGGTTCGAGGGCGACTCCGAGCTTCTCGGCGACGACCTCGACCGTGTCGCCGACGTATACGGGCCCCAGCCCGATGGTTGACACCCTGGCAGACTCGGTCAGCTCGGCACCCTGACCACGCTGAGGTGCGGTGGTGGTGCTGGCGACCGGTGCCTCGGTGCTGGTGGTCGTGGTCTCGACCGGCGCTGCAGTGGTGGTCGACTCCGCAGCTTCGGCGGCGGTTGTCGTGGTCGTCGAGGTCTCGATGACCGTCGAGCCCGAGTCGTCCGAATCACCGCAGCCCACAAGCGCGGCCGTGGCGACAAAAGTTCCTGCGACCAGAAGTAGTTGACGTCCCCTCATTGCCACGAGGGTACGAAACGCCGGGCCGCGATAGGGCGCGGGCCTACATCAGATCCCCAGATCGGGGCGATGTCCACGAAACAGCCGATTGCCTGCCACCATGTAGCAATGTCAAAACCCCCCGAATTCAACGTCGACCTCAACATTCTGTACGAGGTGACGCTGTCTACGCCCAAGGGCGAGATCGTCATGGAGCTCGACCCGCAGCTGGCGCCCGCCACCGTCAACAACTTCATCAACCTGGCGCGCGACGGCTACTACACCGGGCTGACCTTTCATCGCGTCGTCCCGTCGTTTGTGGTCCAGGGCGGATGCCCCGACGGCACCGGCAGGGGTGGGCCCGGCTATCGCTTCGCAGACGAGCCGGTGAAGGCCGAGTACACACTCGGAGCAGTAGCCATGGCCAACGCAGGCCCCAATACCAACGGCAGCCAGTTCTTCATCTGCATCGACGACTGCACCCGCAAGCTGGACAAGCTGTACAACCTGTTCGGCTACGTGACGTCCGGCATGGACGTCGCATTGGCGATATCGGTCGGTGACACCATGGACTCGGTAGTGGTCGAGGAGAAGGCCAGGCCGTGACCGACGGCCTCGCAGCATTTGCGCTGCTGGCCTGGCTCGCCTACTTGGCGAGCCGCGTGCTCGCCCGTCGCAACCTTCCCGAGCTGATCGGCTTCCTGCTGGTCGGAGCGGTGCTTGGCCCTTCGGCCCTGGGGCTGGTGAGCGAAGAAGATCTCGTCAGGCTGCAGCCCGTAACCGAGATCGCTCTGGCCGTATTGATGTTCGTCATCGGCGAGCGGGCCTCGGCCAGGGCGCTGAAGGCCGCCCGGTGGTCGGTCACCGCAGGCGTGGCCCAGTTCGTGCTGTCGGGGTTCGGGGTGTTCTTCGCCGCCGAGTGGGCCGGAGCCGAGCGCTCGGTCGCGCTGATGCTGGCAGCCTTGGCCGGCGCCGGCGCCCCTCTGACAATCGCGCACGTGGTCAGTTCGGCCAAGGTCTCCTCGCCCTACACACGCGGCCTCGTCTCGACGCACGCTGTCTCGGACGCCCTTGCAACCACGACGTTTGCGGCGATACTGCCAGTGGCGACCCTTTTGACCAACGAGGACGCCAGCGTGTGGTCGGCAGCGGCCGACTTCGTTCAGCTGGGCATCGGGGGAGCGCTCATCGGTGTCGTGGGTGGCCTGCTCATCGCCCGGTTGGGGCATCAGATCGAGACCTCGGGCGAGTTGTTGCTGTTCGTCGGCGTGCACCTGCTGCTCGGCTGGGCCGTGTCGCAACAGGTCGAGATATCGCTTCCGCTGGCAGCCCTGGTCGCCGGTGCAACCGCGGCGTCGGTGTCGCCGGTGTCGTTCACCCAACGGCTGTTTCGCACCATCAAGTCGATCGAGCAGCCCCTGTATCTGTTGTTCTTCGCTCTGGCGGGCGCTTCGATCCATCTCGAGGATGTACCCGAAGTCGGCGTCATCGGCCTTGCCTACATTGTGGTGAGGGTCATCGCCAAGGTGGCCGGCGCCCTCATCGGCGGGCCTGTCGGCGGCCTCGGGTGGCGGGCGTCGCTGCGCCTGGGCGTCGATCTGACCCCGCAGGCGGGTGTGGCTGTGGGTTTGGCGGTCTTGGCATCTGAGGCCATCCCAGGGCCTGGCGTAGAGGCTGCCACGGTCGTTTTGGGCAGCGTTGTCCTGTTCGAGCTGATCGGGCCCCTGCTGGTGATGCGCAACCTGGGCCTCGAGAAGCGCAGCACCACGGACGATTCCAACACATCGGTTCCCGAGGTCAACTTCGACGAGGTGCCCGAAAAGGTGTTGGTGGCTGCACCGTCGGCCGTCGATCCGCCCGAGTGGTTGTTGAACGCCGCGGCTCGCTGGCACGCCAAGGTGTACCTGCTGGTGCCCGGTGACGACGAGAGTAAACACGTCGAGCGTGTGGAACGTCTGACCGAAGCTGGGGGATGCGAGTTCGAGTTCGTGGCCCTGACGTCCGAATCGTTCACCGGTGCAGTGGTGAGAGCCCAGGCCTCGACCGGTGCCGACCTGGTCGTGCTGTTCGGCACCCGCCAGCTGGGCAGCACCAGCCGCCTCGCTCTGATGCCCGCAGAACGCATCGCCCGCCAGCTGGCGGTTCCGGTGTTGACGTTTCCGGTACCCGAAGCCGGCCCTCCAGAGCCCGAACCCGGGGCTGGCAGATTCTGGCCGTTCAGCTGACAGGACCACCCGGCCCTGAGGCGCCCCGCGTGGCGGTGGCCGCTGCAAGAGAGTCGGCGACGGTGTAGCCACGCGTGGTCAGCTCCCACGCCTCGAAGTCGTCTTGTTGAACCAATCCGGCCTCGTCCAGCTCGACCAGGCGTCGGGACAACACGCTGGGCGACATGTTGTCGCACCGCTTGCGCAGTTCGTTGAACCCCAGCGCTCCGCCCGACAATTCGAACACGATACGAGGGCCCCAGCGCCTGCCTAGCGCGTCCAAGAGGTCCAGCTGGGCGCGGTCTGGAACCGTCATTGCGCCAAGCTAGCCCGAGGCGCGCGGTGGTGTGGGGCTCAGATAGGGGTGGCCAGCTGCCACACCACGGCGGCGCTGGCCTGAGCGAGGTCCTTCGACCCGATCTCGAAGATGGTGTCCGGCCTGCCGGCGGCTGCGAACACGGTGTCGTGCTCGAGCAGGGTGCGGTCCATGAACACGGGTAGGTCGGTTCCGAAGGGAGCAACGCCGCCGATGGCGAAGCCCGTTGCGCTGCGCACCTCGTCTGCGGTTGCCCTCTGAACACGCCCGCCGCCGGATGCCGCCGCAAGAGCGGCTTCGTCGAGCTGGTTGACGCCGCTCACGAGCACCAGCACAGGTTGGCCACCGACCTTGAAGACGAGGCTCTTGACGATACGCGACACGTCGACGCCGACGGCCTGAGCGGCATCGTCTGCGGTGTGGGTGGTGGAAGCTTGCACAAGTGGGGTGATGGCCACACCACGTTCGGCTGCAGCCCTCACCACACGCTCGACAGATGACTCGGTCTCGGGCATGGCCTTGGCACGATAGGTCATCGTCAGATCAATGTCATGTCCCTGGCTGTGACAGTGGTCACTGCCAGAGACCCTCGCTCGACCCACTGTGTGTGGCAGGCAGGTCGGCAACCGCCGCTTTGCGGGTTTTCAGGGTCGCTTCAGGGTGATTCCGAGTTCGGTGTACGTGTCGGCATTGGCTCGCACCGCTCGGACGTAGACCTGCGAGTTGTTGTAGGTGAGGATGGCCGAAACCACGTTGGCTTCGACGTCCAGCGGGCCCCTGCGACACAGATATCTCGCAGCCGCCAGCGCCGCGTCGTAGATGTTCTGCGGGTCGCTTCGCCCGTCGTTGTTGGCGTCTGCTGCAAAGCCGGCCCATGTCGACGGGATGAACTGCATGGGCCCGACGGCGCGATCCCAGGTGGTGTCGCCATCGAGCACTCCGCCATCGGTATCGCCGATGACGGCCGTGCCCGAGCTGCCATCGAGAGCAATTCCGATGATCGGTTTTGAGGTGGTGCCGTCTGGCAACAGCACGGCACCGCGGTATGTGCCGTGGCGTGACTCGACCCGGCCGATGCCGGCCAGCAGAGTCCAGTCGAGGGCACACTCGGGTTGTTCGGCCGATACGAGAGCTGCCGCCGTGGTGTAGGCATCGAGGGCCACCACGGTGAGGTCGGTTCCCGAGAGGCGAGACTTCTGGCGCTCGTCTCTGATCAGCTCGATCATGGCGTCGAGCCCGCCCTCGGTCGCAACCACCAGCGTCTGTGTGGCGCTCTGTTCAGCCTCGAGCTGGGCGATGCGCTCGGCGACCGAGAGTGTGCTGTCGTTCGCAACCCGAACCGCGTTCTCGGCATCGCCCAGGATGGTCTTGCTTCTGGTCAACTCATGACGCCGTGCGGCGGCAACCGTCTCGATCACCAGATTGCGTCGCTCGTCGTCGGCCGAGCCGCTGTTGACACCGTCGAGCACGCTCAGATCGGACTCCGAGCCCTCGAGCACGTAGCGCATGACCATCAGGTCGGCCATCTCCGACCGGGCCCGCTCGACCGAGTCCCTGGCGTCGTCGATGCGCGTCTCCAGCGCTGGTATGCCCTCGCTCAACTGGCGCTGCGCCGAACGCAGGTCTGCCAGTTGGCGGTCGATCTCGTCGAGCCGAGCGCGGCCGGCATCAATCGTGTCGAGCGCCCGCTCGTAGTCTTCGACGGCGCTGCGATATCCGATGCTCTCCAGGCCCAGTTCGCCGAGGTTGGCGTGCCTCAGCTCGACCTCGGTGGGCGAGTCAGGCGACGCGATCGTGCCGGCCGGGGCTTCTTGTGCCGACGCCTCGTCGCGTCCTGCCGCCAGGCCGACCAGGGCCGACGCGGCAATGACCCCGGCCAACAGGGCCGATATCGCCTTCGGGCGCGACAGGTTCACCAGGGACACGTCGACCGCAACGCATCGTGGTTGCGGTCTCGGACCATCTATTCGCCCTGTTCGCCCTGTTCGCCGAGGTCGATAATTGAGTATGGACCGAGCGGTTGGGCCACACTTCTGGCATGCCCACGATCGATGTCAGAGACCGCATAATCATCGAAATCGACGGCGGCGTCGCCGACGTTCGAATGAACCGACCGGACAAACTCAACGCCCTGGACGGCGAGATGTTTGCCGCGTTGGTCGAGGCCGGTGACATGCTGCGGGAGAACCCCGAGGTCAGGGCCGTAGTGCTGTCTGGCAACGGCAGGTCGTTTTGTGCAGGGCTCGACTTCTCGCGGTTCCAGGAGATGGCAGAAGGTCCGGGCTCGTCCGATGCGGACGAACAGGCCAGCGGTTCTGGCTCGGTCGCCCGCATCACAGGCCCGATGCCCGGTCGGATCACACACATGGGCCAGCAGGCCGTGTGGACGTGGCAGGAGATGGACCAGCCGGTGATAGCGGCCGTCACAGGGCACGCGTTGGGCGGCGGATGCCAGCTGGCTCTGGGAGCCGACATCCGCATCGTTCACCCCGAGTCGGTGATGTCGGTGCTGGAGATTCGCTGGGGCCTGGTACCAGACATGAGCCTGTCTCAGATCCTGCCCCGCTTGGTGGGATTCGACGTGGCCAAGGAGCTGTATTTCACCGGGCGCATGATCGGTGGTGCCGAAGCCGTAGAGATGGGCCTGGCAACGCGCACCAGCGACGACCCGCTGACCAGCGCACTCGATCTGGCGCGCGAGATCGCGGGCAAGAACCCCGATGCCATCAGGCGCGCCAAGAAGCTGGTCAACCAGTACGGAAACGTCGACGCGGCTACCTCGTTCGCAAACGAGCGCGAATACATCGGCCAGTTGATCGGCAGCCCCAATCAGGTCGAGGCGGTCGCGGCCTTTTTCCAAAAGCGCGATCCGCAGTTCCGCGACGTCGGCTCATCGGGCATCCCAGCGCCGTAACAGACGCCTGCTCGCCCGCTCAGAGGCAGGCCGCAGCAGCCGTCGACACCACCAGGTCGGCGTAGAGATTCTGCCCGTCCTGGTTCAGGTGGTAGCCATCGGACAGGTGCAGTTCCGGGGGCCCCGACAGATCTGACCACCGAGCCACGACGAACCCGTGGCGCTCGGCGGCCGCGTCGATGGCAGAGTTCACGACCGCCAGGCCGTCTTCGAACACCTGGGCGTTGACCCACACAGCGCAGGTCTGGCCCAACAGCGCGATCGCCTCATCGATGCGTTCGCCATAGTCGGGCGGGCCCGCCCAGTCGTTGGTGCCCAGACCCACGATGACGATGTCGGGCTGCGCCTGGCCTGCATGGCGCAACGCCGAAGTGGCTCCATAGAGGCTTCGGCCGGTCTCGGCATCGACTACGAGGTCCACGCCGAAACCATCCTCGAGCTCGTCGGCGGCCGACAGCGTCAGTGAGTCGCCCACCACGGCGATGGTCCGCCCGGCGAAGGGCGACGCCGACACGACGACATCGGAGCTGCCTCGAACATCGGACGCATCGCTGACCACCGGGGCGATCTCGGTTGTCTCGGTAGGTTCAGCGGTGGCGACCAGGCTGGTTTCGGCGCTGGGAAGAGCCGCTGGTTGGCTCAGCGAACTGGCCGGCGCCGGAGTGGTGAGGATCAGTGCCCACGCGCCCAAGATGACGCCGCACGCAGCACACAGTGCAGCTGCGGGAAGAACCGGTAGCGAGGTCGGTCTCGTCACTGGCGGCGAGGGTACCGCCATGGACGCCTTCGATCGACGGCACTCGTGCCAAGATTGGGGTGTGGACACACAATCGCTCCTGGAAGCCGCGGTTCACGTCGCCCGTGCAGCAGGTGACGTGACCCTCGACTACTGGCGGCGCCCCGACCTGATCGTCGAAGGCAAATCGGACGGAACCGAGGTGACCGCCGCCGACCGGGGCGCCGAGGCGGTTGCCAGGCAACTGATCGGTGAACACTTCCCCGACGACGCAATTCTCGGAGAAGAAGACGGTCTCGTTGGAGGAAGCAGCGGACGAACCTGGATCGTCGACCCCATCGACGGAACGTTCGGCTTCGTTCGTGGTGTTCCCCTTTACGCGACCCTGGTGGCACTGGTCGATCAGGAGGGTCCTGTGGTGGGCGTTATCCACCTGCCCGCCCTGCGACGAACCATCTGGGCCGGGCGCGGCCAGGGCTGTTTCGACAACGGCAGGGTGGCCAGGGTCAACTCGAACTCGTCGGTGCAGGGCGCGCTGGTGTGCACCTCCGACTGGGCTGCTGCCAGCCCCGAACAGATCGCAGCCGTGCGGGCCAGCGGCGCACGTATGCGCACATGGGGAGACGCCTACGGCTATGCCATGGTGGCGGCCGGCGAGGCCGAAGCGATGGTCGATCCGATCTGCTCGGCATGGGACCTGGCTCCGATGCCGGTGATATTGGCCGAGGCCGGGGGGCGTTTCACCGACCTCGAAGGCAACAACAGCTTCGACTCGGGCAACGGCCTCGCCACCAACGGCCTGATCCACCAGCCACTGCTGGACGTCCTGGCCGGGCGAACCGCGTGACCACCGAAACCACATTCGACGACGGTGACAAAGACCGTTCGATGCCGCCGTGGTTGCCCCGCGCCATAGCCATGGGCGCGTTTGCGTTCGCCGTGGTTTTCTCGCTGGCCTGGCTGGTGCAGCGACTGAGAGGCCTGCTGGTTCTTCTGCTGATGTCGCTGTTCTTCTCGTTCGCTCTGGAGCCGGCCGTCAACTGGTTGCACCGCAAGGGCATCAGGCGCGGATTCGCGACCCTGCTGGTGTTCCTGGGCGTGGCCGTGGGCGCCGTGGCGTTCCTGTGGGCAATGGGCGCGGTGCTAGCCGACCAGATAGCGATCCTGGTCGACGAGGCTCCTGGCTACATCACAGAGGCCCAGGCCTGGTTGGCCGAGCGCGGCGTCGAGGTCAACGTCGACGACCTGCTGCAAGAGTTCCAGGACGGTGGGGCGGCGGCGTCGTTCGCCCAGGATCTGGCCGGCAACCTGCTCGATGTCGGCACCACCATCTTGTCGGTTCTGTTCCAGGCCCTGACGGTGGGCCTGTTCACCTTCTACCTCACCGCAGACGGCCCCAGGCTGAGGCGCTCGATCTGCTCGATCCTGCCGCCACGCCGCCAGCGCGAAGTGCTGCAGATCTGGGACCTGGCCGTGTCGAAGACCGGTGGCTACATCTACAGCCGGGTGGTGTTGGCGACGCTCTCGTTTGCCTTCCACTGGGTGGTGTTCGTGTTGATCGGCGTGCCCTCGCCGCTGGCGTTGGCCATGTGGGTTGCCGTGGTGTCGCAGTTCGTGCCCGTCGTGGGCACCTACCTCGCCGGGATCTTCCCGGTTCTGCTCGCACTGCTCGAAGAACCCATCTCCGCGCTGTGGGTGGTGATTGCAATCGTCTTGTATCAGCAGATCGAGAACTACCTGTTCGCCCCGCCCATAACTGCGTCGACGATGGAGATGCACCCGGCCGTTGCGTTCGGCTCGGTTGTGGCGGGCACGAACATCCTGGGTGGGGTGGGCGCCCTCCTGGCCATCCCGGCCGCTGCCGTCATACAGGCATTCGTTGCCAGCTACGTGCAGCGCCACGAGCTGATCGAGAGCGGGCTGCTGACCGACGACGGCATGGCCCGGTCCAGGCTGACGCCCGACCGAACCGGCGAGATACCAATCATCGACATCACCAAGGGCCCGCCACCCGAGCGGCCCCAGCAGGGGGATACCTGATGGACAGCTTCGACTTCGACGAGATCTTGCGCGCCCGGCGCCTCGACGATCGAGTTGCGGTGGTCACCGGTGCAGGCAGCGGCATCGGCAGGGCTACCAGTGTGGTGTTGGCGGCACTGGGCGCCCGCGTTGCGTGCTGGGACGTCGACTCCGAAGGGGTCGAGCAGACCTGCGCGCACATACAGGCGCAGGGCGGCACAGCCCTGGCCGCGCTGGTCGACGTCAGCGATCCGGCGGCCGTCGAGGCCGCAGTCGACCAGGTGCGCGACGTACTGGGGCCCGTCGACATCTTGATCAACAACGCCGGCGTGTCCATCCCCGCCGGCATCGGATCGGACGCTTTTCAAGCTTCGTGGGAGCGGTCTTTCGCCGTGAACCTGACGGGTCAGGCCAACACCGTCCGGGCGTGTCTGGAAGATCTGGCCAGGGCGGGCGACGGACGCATCGTCAACATCGCCAGCACGGAGGGTCTGGGGGCCACCGCCGGCATGCCTGCCTACACGGCCAGCAAGCATGGTGTCATCGGGTTCACCAAGTCGCTGGCGGTCGAACTCGGGCGGCTGGGCGTGACCGCCAACTGTGTTTGCCCGGGGCCAATCGAAACCGGCATGACCGCTCCGATCCCGGCCGCCGACAAGGAGGTGTTCGCCAAGCGGCGGGTGCCACTGCGCCGCTACGGCCAACCCATCGAGCTCGCCAACGCCATCGCCAGCCTGGTGTTGCCCGCGTCCTCGTACCTGAACGGTGCGGTCGTTCGTGTCGACGGCGGCATGTTGGTACGCAATGCGTGAAGCGTGCGACCGCAACGCGTCAGTATTCGCCTACCCTTTGTGAGATGCGTAACTCCAAGCTTCTACGCCTGATCGCCGCGGTGGTGGCCGCACTGTTCTTCCTGGCCGCCTGCGGCGGGGGCGACAGCGACGATTCGGCCGACTCAGACACGTCCTCGACCGGCGACTCCAACGGTGGGGCCTCCGACGACGCTGGCAGTGGCGACTCCGACAGCACGGGGTCCGATGACTCCGACAGCGACGCATCGTCTGACGACATGTCTGGTTCGGCCGCCAGCTCGTGGTGTGACGGCGCTCGCGAAATCAGCGAACTGGCCGACGCCATCGACGCCGAGAACCTCGGCATGATCGCCACCTTCGAACGCCAGATGCGCGAGTTGCTGCCGATGCAGATCGCCCTGGCTTCTCAGGCCCCGGACGAGATCGCAGCCGATGTCGAGCTGTTCGTGGATGGTCTGGTGCAGATGCAGCAGACGCTCGAGGAGGCCGACTACAACATTCTCGACGTGAACGAGGAAGACATGGCCGTGCTCGACTCGCCCGAGCTGAACGCCGCCAGCGATCGCATCGAGCAGTACAACGAACAGGTCTGCGGTATCGATCCCGACTCTGGATCAGACAGCGATCCGTCGGTCGGCATCACCGACGCCGACATCGAAGCCATGCTCGATTCGCAGCAGCGTGACCAGATCCTCGCCCCGTTCATCGAGATGGGCCTGACAGAAGATCAGGCGGTGTGTGTGGTTCGGTCTGTGTTCAGCAGCGGAATTGCCACCACACCAACCAACCCCGAGTTCTTGTCGACCTTGGAAGACTGCGGCCTGACCCTGGAAGACCTCGCGCGCATCGGCATGGCCATGGATGACGGCGACGCGTCGGGGCCCGGCGTGGTCGACTCTGACGCAATGGAAACGCTGATGGCGGCTCTGCCGATCTTCGCCGGCAACCCCGAGATGGTGCCGATGATCGTCGAGGGCCTGGTGCAGGGCGGCATCCCCGAGGAAGCAGCCCAGTGCCTGGGCGACGCTTTGTCGGCGCCGGACGCTGCCGAGCGCCTGGTCGACATGGCTGAGGTGGCGGCGGTGCTCGACGACTGCGGAGTCAGCGTCGAAGATCTGCTGAGCTTCGCCGGCTGATCGGCCTCAGCCGACCAAGCCGCTGGCCAATCGCCTCTGCGTCCACGAACGACAAGAAGGCGATCCCCAGCAACTGGTAGGGGAACACGATCGCCATCAACGCCAGCACGGCGACGTGAAACAACCATGCCATCACCACCCAGGCGTGTCGGACGCGCCTGAAGCCCAGCAGTGCCATCGGGGCCGCCAGCTCGAGAGCCAGCGCCCCGATGGCCATGGGCGAGAACAGCCACGCCTGGGGCACCACGAAGCGTGCCAACGGGCTGGACGGGTCGCCCAGCAGGTGCTTGCGGAGGTTGTCGTGTGCGATATGGCTGCGCAGCACATCACCGCTGATCCAGTCGGCCCCGCCGATTCTGAGCTTGGCCCAGGCTGCGATGACGTAGGTCGACACGGTCACTGCGCTGATCAGCCAGAGCGCCCACGTGTAGTCGGATTCGTCGCTTGCCCGGGGTCGGCGTGTGGTCGAGCGTGCGTCCAGCGACCAGGCGTCGGCTGCCGGTGTGAAGGCCAGGATGCAGGCGTGGAGCACCACGAGGTTCTCTGTGTGAAGGACCTGGCCCCAGCTGAGGCGGTGCGACAACACGACCAGCACGGCCAACGCCGCCGCCGGCGAGCAGATGCGATAGTGCCAGCCGGCCGCTGCCGCGCCCGAGGCGAGCACCGCAAGCGCGACTAACGCGGCCAAGACCGGGGACTGCAACGGGGTGTTGAGCCATGCCACACCGCCGATCGGGTCGAAGCGGGCAGGGTCTAGCTCTGACGTGTCGACGATGGTGGGCGAGCGCACGGCCACGTACACGGCGGCGTAGGCGAACACAGCGACCCGAACCACCGCAAGGCGCTGGGCCAGAGCGGCAGTCATCGCGCTATCTCGCACGCGCTGTGTACGACGGTGTCACGAGGTTGGCGGTTGCCCGCGTACCACTCGATGGCGTCGATGGTGTCGGTCTTCACCAACACCGAAACAACTTCGGCCGGCCCGTTTCGTGCGACCCGGTCCGCGACCAGGGCGCACAGGGCCTCGGTGTCGCCCGCTCTCACCGCCTGGCGCACCGTCGAGCCGGCGACGATCACCTCGTCGGTGCCTGCGATCAGCTGGGGCGACAGGCGGATCTCAGAACCCGACCGGTCCACACCCACCACCAGGTCGACGTCGGACACCGTCTCGAGCAGCGACGAGAACATCGGGTAGGTCGATAGCGGGAACGAGTCTCTGGGCGGCGAACGCACGACAGGCAGCCACACGGCTGCGAGCACCACCACGCTGACGGCCAGCTTCGTCGCCCTTCGTCTCGCTGGGTCTGCCGGCCACACAAGGGCATTGTTGCACCTCGGGTGCTGGCAGCCGGCCGCCGCCCACCTAGCCTGCTGGCGGTGAGGTTTGTGCTTCAGCGGGGACGTGGCAGGTCGGCTTCACGGCCGATGATGCATCTCGTCGCCTGGGCGGTCGGACTGTCGGTGTTTCGTATCGGCCTGGTCGCGCCGCAGAATTGTCCCGAGTTGAGCGTGGCCGACCTCGACATCGCCATCGCAGCCACCGCCGATTGGGCCACCTCGAACCTCGAAGAAGATGGTGTCTTCGCATACCGCTACAACAGGGTCACCGGTGAAGACCTTGGTGGCTACAACGTCACCAGACACGCGGCCATGACCAACGCCCTCTACCAGGTGGCCGCCGCACACGAAGACCTTCGATGGCTGGAGCCAACCGACCGTTCGCTGCAATACATGCTCGACAACCTCATAGACACGACCGCACAGGGGCAGCCCCAATCGGTGGCGTTTACCGTCGGTGGTGCCCGACCACGCATCGGGGCGTCGGCACTGTTGATCACCTCGCTGGCACATCGAAGGCTGGCCACCGGCGACACCGGCTATGACGATCTGATGCGCCAGTTGGGACGGTTCCTGCTGGGGCAGATCGAACCCAACGGAGCGATCGCGGTCGAGTGGGATCCGGCAACGGGCCAACCCGTGGCGGGGCAATACGGAATATTCGCCACCGGTGAGGCTTCGTGGGGGCTGGCCATGCTCGAGCGGATGTTTCCCGGCGAAGGGTGGGGTAATGCCGCCATCGACATCGTGGGTTATGTGGTTCACGACCGACGGCGGCACGAGGGCCTGCTGCTGCGGGCGCCCGACCACTGGATCGCCTACACGGTGGCCGAGTTGGGCGATCGGTGGCAGCCCACGCTTGACGAGACCGAGTATCTCGAGCGCCTGGCGGGCGACTTCGCCGTGATGATCAGGGTCGAGTCGCAACGGTCGGGTGAAGGCATCCAACGTTGGGTCAGGTTCGACCAGGCGCTCGGAGCCGGCGTTGGGGCACTGGGGGAGGGGCTGGCCGGCCTGTCCCGCACCCCGGCGCTGGCGCCCATGCGGCCCGATCTCGAGCGGCATCTGTTGTGCACCGCAGCGACGCTGGTCGAGCGTCAGGTCCAGCCTCAGGATGTGCGCACAGACGCCGGGCTAGAGGTAGGTGCCTGGTTCACCGACGACATCACCCAGGTCGACGATCAGCAGCACACCCTGTCGACGCTGATCTTCGCTCGCGAGGTCCTGGAGGGCCGCCCGTGACAGCCAGAGCACTGTTGTTGACGATCATGGCGCTCGGTTGGTGGCGGGTTCCCGCCGCGCTCGGGTGGTCGCTCGACTCGGCCGAAACCCACAGGCGGGCCAGATCGGTCGCGGTCGGGTGCGCGACGGTCGTGGGTGTGGCGATGACGCTTCTGGCCTGGCTGTCTGGCCCGATACTCGATTGGCTCGAGGTCGACACGGAGACCTTCAGGATCGCCACCGGCCTGGTGGTGGCTGCGGTTGGTTTGGCGCGCACCCTGGGCTGGGGCAGCCGGCCCGAGCAGGCCGCTTATTCGAACGGTCGAGCGGGTCTGGCGCACAATCTGTGGCCGGTCGCCTATCCGGTGTTGTCTGGCCCGGTGACGGTGGCGGCGTCGATCTCGGTGGGCAGCGACCACGGCGTCGCCCTGGTGCTCGCGGGAGCGGTTGTCGGCGTGGGCCTCACCTGGTTCGCAGGGGGTTTGCGAGGTGGTGGCTGGGCGGGCCATGTCGTTCGCTTCGCAGGTGTCGTGCTGATGGTGCTGGCTACGGCCCTGATCTTCGACGGTCTGCGCGACGTTTGACGCAGCATTCGGGTGCGTCGGGGCGCCTCACCCGGGTTGGATACGCTCGGCCACGAACGGGCCATGCCCGGCGACGAACCAGTGCGGCAGCCTGGGCCCCAAGGCTGCCCGTGCTGTGCCGACGGCAGCTTCGCGCAATGACTCATCTGGCACCGCAACCATGGCTGCGACCTCGCTTGGCCGAGCAAACGCCGACAGCTCGACCTGGCCGAGTTCGTCTATCAGCGCCCGCCCCAGGGTGACCGCCTCGTCGCCCGCCGCACCCAGCGGAGCGCACACCTCGGCCAGATGCTGTTCGTGGTCGATCTGAACCCTGGCCGCCAGCCACTGCCAGCCCTCGGAGTGTCCGGGTTTGACCCTCAGCCCGGCGCTGCGCAGCGCTCGCACGATGTCTCGTGCGTTGACAGACACGGCTCCGGCCTTGATCGCCCGCAGGCGTTCGTCCTCGTCTACGTCGTAGTGGTCGCCCTGGAACGCCACCCTGCGCTTTCCGATGGACACCGCAAAGTGGTGCAGCTCGTCGTGGGAGGTGTCCGACACCATGTGGGCCCACCGCCTGCCGCGCCAAGGCCAGATGGCGGCATCGACCAGAATCGTCATTGCCGACCGCTGAACCCGACCGTGATGTCTGGCCCCCGCCGCAGCGTGTGTCCTCCGTCGACCCCCACGATCTGGCCGGTTATCCACGAAGACTGGGGGCCGGCCAGGAACCCGACCAGGTCGGCGACGTCCTGGGGCTGGCCCAACCGGCCCAGGGGCATCAGCGACAGATACTCGTCGACGATCGCCGGGTTCGACGCCAGCGCATCGGCCAGCTCGGTGGGCACCAGTCCAGGGCGCACGGCGTTGACCCTGATGCCCTTGGCTCCCAGCTCGTCGGCCGCGTTGCGCACCAACATCTCCAGCCCGGCTTTGCTGACGCAGTAGGTGGTCATCAGCCGGTGGGTCAGGCCGCCCGCTATCGACGACACCGCCACGATCGACCCGCCTTGGGTCATGGCGTTTGACCCGTGCTTGATGCAGGCCAGAACGCCAGTGAGGTTCACGGCGAGGGTGCGATTCCACTGTTCGATGTCGATGCTGCCGACCGGCCCGGCCCCGCCGCCGGTGCCTGCCGCCGCCACCACCACGCCCAGCCGACCGGTTGTTTCGGCTGCTGCTGCCACCGCAGAGGCCACATGGTCTTCGTTGGCGACGTCGCCGCTGTGGAAGGTGACCTGGGCGCCGCCGCCAGCCTCGGCGCTCAGCGCCCTGGCGGCATCACGAAGCTTGTCTATTCGCCGCCCCATCAGCGTTACGGCAGCTCCGTCGGCCACCAGTCGCCTGGCGCAGGCCATACCGATGCCCGATCCGCCGCCGGTCACCAGGGCCGCCACGCCCGCAAGGCTGTTGTCGTTGCTCACTGAGGCTCACTTTCGAGTTCTGGAATCGTTTGGCGCAGCACGTGTGGGCCTGCTCAAGACAACACTTCGGACAGGCCCACCGGAACGGGTTCTTCGAGCTGGTCGAACCGGCACGAAAGCGCGTCGCGATCTGGCCTCCATCGCACGAACCTGGTGGTGCCGCGGAACCGCCCGTTGAGGGTCGCCTCGTACTTGACCTCGACCACAAGCCGGCAATCGAGCGGAATCCAGGATTGGTCGCCCTTGGCCCCGCTCCACCGGTGTGGCGAGCCCGGCATCACCCCGTGTTCGTGCGCGGCGGGGTCCATCCAGTGAGCCCACGGGTGAGCGGAAGGATCGGCCAGTACGTGTGGCTCCAGAAGCTCCAGTAGCTGGGTTCGGAACTTGGCGGCGAAGCTCGCGGCCACACCCATGTGCTGCAGCCGGTCTTGTTCGTCGTACATGCCGACCACCAGCGACCCGACACCAGCGCCGTCCTTGTGCATGCGGTAGCCCGCCACAACCACGTCGGCGGTGCGGGTGTGCTTGATCTTGAACTGAACCCGCTTGTTGGGCTCGTAGACGCCGTCGAGCGGTTTGGCGATGAGGCCGTCGAGGCCCGCACCCTCGAATCTGCGGTGCCAGACGACGGCCGTCTGGTGGTCGGTGGTGGCGCGCACCAGGTGTATCGGGTGCTCGAAACCGGCGGCGATGGTCTCCAGCGCAGCGCGGCGCTCGCGAAACGGTCGGCCCATCAAGTTGTCGTCGCCCAGCGCCAGCAGGTCAAAGGCCACGAACTGAGCCGGCGTCTGCGCGGCCAGCAACTCGACTCGAGATTCGGCGGGGTGGATTCGCTGTTGCAGGGCATCGAAGGCCAGGTGGTCGTCGAGGGCCACGATTATCTCGCCGTCGACCACGGCTCGTTCGGGCAGGCACGAGCGCAGCGGCTCGATCAATTCGGGGAAGTAGCGGGTGAGGGGGCGCTCGTTTCTGGAGCCCAGATGAACATCATCGCCGTCGCGAAACACGATGCAGCGAAACCCGTCCCACTTGGGTTCGAACGACAGGTCTGACCCCTCGGGGATGGCCGCAATCGCCTTTGCGAGCATCGGCTTGATCGGGGGTGTCACCGGCAGCATCGTCCTATCGTGCCAGGCCGGCGATGGCTTCGTCGTAGAGAGGGCCGATCCGGCTCCAATCGAAGCGCCGCACGTGGGCCGCCAGAGTGGCGTCTGGTGCGGGTGGGTCTGCGCAGAAGGTGATGATCTGGGCCACCAGGTCGTGCGACCGATGCAGCAGGCGTTGGGGGTGGTCGACCAACTCGGGGTACGAAAGCGCCTGGGGTAAGAGCGGGTGACAACCCGCAGCCATAGCCTCGACAGCGGCCACCCCGAAGAACTCGTGGAGCGGGTCGCCCACCACCGCGTCGCAGGTGTGGAGCAGTTCGAGATAACGAGAGCGCGTTGCCGTGCCGGCGTGAACGACCCGCTGGCCCAGGCGTTCGCAGGCCGACAACAGGCCCCTGTCGTCGTCGGGTGGTTGTTCGCCGGCCAGCACGACCTCGAACCGGGCGCCCGCAGCGGCCGCGCTCGCCAGCGCCGCCACGACCCGCTGGGGCCGCTTGTCGGCATCCCAGCGCTGGTTGAACAGCAGGCGCACCGACCTCGATGGGTCGCTGGCGGGCCGCCGGTCGACCGCTATCTGACTCAGATCGACACCCACCGGCATTGTCGACGACCTGGCCGCTAGCGAGCTGGTGTCGTGGGGGCACGTCGACAGATACAGGTTGCGGTGGAAGTCGCTGTTGAACCAAACAGCGTCGGCCGCTGCCATCGAACGCCACTCGATGTCGACCAGATGCCGGTCGCCGGGTTGCAGTGAAGGGTGCAACAACTGCGACTCGTGCTGGTACTGAACTATGGCGGCGTCGCCAACAGCGCGCCTGGCCAGGCCGAGCAGCGCAGCGGTGTCGGTGAGGCTGCTGACCACGACGACGTCGGGGGTTCCGTGCCGGCTGGCCGCGGCTTCGAGCTCGTCGGCCAGCTCGGCGGTGCCTGACAACATCCGATGGCGCCACGTGCGTGGTGCGGTGGCTACCAGTTCGATGCGGTGGCGGCTGACCGAGCGCCACCCGTCGGCCCAAGCACGGTGCGACCCGCCGTACCACGGCACTACGACGATCACCGACGATGCTGTGTTTTTCGAGCGGTTGGTCATGGTGGGCGTTTCGAACTGATGGACGTCATGGCGTCGTGCCGAGCGGGATTATCTCGCCGATCGCGGCGAAAGCCACCACCGGCACGGCCGGGCCTGTTTGAATAACCCGTCGATGAGAGCACCCCAGGCGTCCCGCAGCCCAATCTCGGTTCTGGCGCTGATATTCGCGGTGGTGTTGGCGGTGGCAGGGGTGGCCACTGCCGCGGACGGCCCCAAGGTCGAGCCGTTGGACGGGTCGCAGCACTATGGCGACCTCGACGGCATCGAGTTGGTCGACGAGGTGGTTGCCATCGCCGAACTGCCCGGGGGTGGCGGCTACTGGATGGCGGCGTCCGACGGAGGTGTGTTCGCCTTCGGAGACGCACCATTCAAGGGGTCTATCGGTGGCGTGGTGCTTGACGAGCCGGTGGTCGGCATGGCGCCCACCGCCAGCGGCGAAGGCTATTGGTTGGTTGCCACCGACGGTGGGGTGTTCGCCTTCGGAGACGCCGGCTTCTACGGATCGATGGGCGGCATCGCACTGACCGAACCGGTGGTGGGTATGGCCCCGACCCCCGACGGCCGTGGCTATTGGCTCGTGGCCTCAGACGGCGGGGTCTTCTCCTTCGGGTCGGCCGCCTTCCACGGCTCGGCAGGCGCCATCGACCTCGACGAGCCGATCATCGGCATGGCCGCTTCCCCCGACGGTGGCGGCTATTGGTTGCTGGCCAGCGACGGCGGGATATTCACATTCGGGCCAACCGCAGAGTTTCACGGTTCGGCGGTTGACCCAGCCCGCTCACTCGATGCCATCTCGATCGGTACCGACGGCTCGGGCGGCTACTGGGTGGTCAGCGCCGACTCGCAGGTGCATTCGTTCGGCCGGTGCAGCGCACCCCATCGGCAGCGGCGGTCTGCAGGTCTGAGTCGGTGATCGGAGCATCGGTCAGCACCTCGGGGGTTTGGTTGCTGACCGTGCCCATCGACGTGCCACTGCCGGGCTACACGTCGTCGGCAACCGCCATCGATGGGGCCTCCATCGCCGAACAGCTGGCCTTTGCGCAGGCATGCGATCAGGTCGGCGAGCTACCCGACTTCGTCAAGCCGGTGGCAGGTCCGCTGTCGTCGCGCTTCGGCATCAGGACCCACCCCATCTGGGGCATCCCGATCCTTCATGCCGGTGCCGACATCGCCGCCGCGGGCGGCACCCCGATCGTGGCCGCTGCCGATGGCACCGTCGTGGCCGTCGACAGTCGCAGCGCCTACGGCAATACGGTCGTACTCGATCACGGCGGGCGAGTGGCCACCATCTACGCCCACCTGTCGAGTGTGGCCGTCGAGGTCGGTCAGCAGTTGTCTTCCGGCGAACAGTTGGGTTCGGTGGGCTCTACCGGGTTCGTCACCGGCGCCCACCTGCACCTCGAGTTGCGGGTCGACGGCGAACCGATCGACCCCGCACCTCATATGGGCCTGTGAGGCTGGGCGCTCAGCCCAACACGTGCTCGGCAGCGAACGCCTGGATGGCGTCGTCGGGCCTGGCATAGTCGGGTATCGGGCTGGGATCGCCCTCGGAGTACGACGAGAACATCGGACAGCCGTCGGACACCGCGTCGAGGGTGGTGCTGGCGATGACCTCACCGGTGGTCGCGGCTCGAAGCTGCACGTCGTAGCTGGCGTCGAAGGTCTGCACGGCCCACTCGATGCCATCGTCTTGATAGCCCTCGCACAGCTCGGACGCGGTCTCTGAGGTGCGGCTGAGGCACAGCACCATCTCGATGGTCGCCTCGTCGCCGAACTCGGGCTGCCATTCGTCGGGAACCACGCCGAACGCCTGGTTGTATTCGGGGTCGACACCGGCGAACACCAGCAGCGGGCTGGCACCGGTGGCCGTGCCCACGGCCGATCCGCCCTCCTGCGGTATGCCGCGACAGACCTGCTCGAAGTCGCTGCTGAAGAGGAACTCGGAGGCCGCGGTTGTGTCCGACGACCCATCCGATGACGATCCGCCCGAAGAGGCGTCGTCATCGCCCCCTCCGCAGGCGCCTGCAACCAGGCCGAAGACGAGCAAGAGCACGAGTGCTGAACGTCGCATTTGAGTTCTCCCAGACAGATGTGGACCTCAGGTCGCAGTGCGAAGCGCCTCGGCCGAAGTCGTTTTCTCTTCTGTGTTGGTGTCGGCCGCACCGGCGTATCGATCTACGTATTCGCGCCCCGAAAGTTCACGAATCTCGAACATGATCTCGTCGGTGAACTCTCGATAGGTGCGGGCATCGGCACCACGCTTGACATATCGATCGGGCTTTATGGGCCTGCCGAAGTGGAACTCGCAGTGTTGGAACAGCTTGGGAAACGCGGCGTCGGGCGGCTGGATCTTGTCGGTGCCGACTATGCCGCAGGGTATGACCGGTGCCCCAGTGCGCATCGAGATGCGGGCCACGCCCGTGCGACCCTTGTGTAGGAATCCCGACCGCGACCTGGTGCCTTCTGGATAGATGCCGAACAGGCGCCCCGACTCGAGCACCCCGGCCGCCGCGTCCAGAGCCGCGGTGCTGGCCTTGCCGCCGCTGCGGTCGATGGGGATCATTCCGGTGGCGGGGAACAGGTACTTGGTCTTCCAGTCGTCGAGATATTCGGCCTTGCCGACGAACAGGATCTGTCGGGGGAGGATTCCCATGAGCAGGGCCGAATCGAGGAACGAGATGTGGTTGGGGGCGATGATCGCCCCACCGTTGGCCGGGATGTTCTCGAGCCCGGTGATCTTGGTGCGCCACAAGTGCCGGGACGCGGGGCCCAGCATGGCCTTTACAACTGGGTAGTACTTGCCGGTGCGATCGTCGATGACGGGCCGGGAGTCTGGGCTCACGCCGCAATCGTACTTCACGAGCGTTCGGTCCCGCCTGCCCGACACAGCGCGCAGGTGCAAGCCGCGCGATTTGTAAGAAAAGTTCGCACCTGCGTGATTTTCCCGGATCGAGTCCCTATGCTTGGGATAGTACGCACGAGCGTGGCCGGCACAGATTCCGGCCAGATTCAAGGAGGAGGCTCCACATGGCTACCGAAACCCCCATCGAAGAGAACCCAGTCGTCGACGAGAGCAAGGCCGAGAATGCAACCGATGTGGTCATGGAGCGCGTCGGCAAGGTCCAGGACAAGATCGTCGGCCTGAACGAGAAGGCTTCCGAGGTTCTCGCCGAGAAGGCACCGAAGCTCTCCGAGGTCACCGGCAAGGCCGGAGACCTGGCCTCGAAGGCGCACGAGCGCTTCAACGAGGTCACCGACAAGCGCAAGGAAAAGGCCGGTGACGTGTTCGGCAACCTCGCAGAGCGTGGCAAGAAGTTCGCCCAGAAGGCCGGCGAGATGAACCGCAAGTTCACCTCGGGCCTGATCGATGCTTGGAAGTCCAAGCGCGGCGAGACAGACGAAGTTGCTGCCAGCGCTGACGCGGCCGAAGATGTTGCCGACGAGACCTCCGAGGCAAAAGCTCAGTCCTGAGTCTTAGGCCGATTCGGGTCGTACCTGGAGACGCGATGGCTGATCAGCCACGACACGACGAGACCGCCCCCGACGAATGGGGGCGGCTCGGCGCGTTCATCCGAAGTCAGAGAAGATTGAAGGAGCTGAGCCAGCGCGAGCTCGCCAAGCTCACCAACCTCTCCGACCCCTATGTTTCGCAGATCGAGCGAGGCATGCATCAGCCATCGGTCAAGGTCTTGAAGTCGCTGGCGACGGCGCTGAACATAAGGGTCGAGACGATGCTGGTTGCTGCCGGTTTGCTCGACTCCAGGCCGACCAACGAAGACGTTCTCGATACCGAGACCGCTATCAGGGTCGATCCGAGGCTCAGCGACGAACAGAAGCTGGCGCTCTTGAGCGTGCACCGTTCGTATGTGACGGCCAACGAGGCAATCAACAGGTCCGCGCCGGGCGCGGTCGAGGAAGGACAGGCATGACCACCGCGCCAGGAGCTGCATTCTTCGACCTCGACCGAACACTCATCGGCGGGTCGTCGGGGGCGGTGTTCAAAGACGCTTTGGCAGCCGAAGGGCTGGGCCCGTCGGTCGACCTGCCGGGGCTGGGTGCCATAAACACCATCTTCGGCATCGTCGGCGAAACGCGGGTGTCGATGCGCCTGGCCAAGGCCACGGCTCGGGCGTCGGCGGGCTGGCCTGTCGACGCCGTCAAGCGGGCGGCCAAGGCGGCGGTTCCCGAGCTGACCGACCTGTTGTTCGGGTTCGTGCCGCTCGAGTTCGCCAGACACCGGGCCGAGGGCCGCAAGATCGTGGTGGCGACCTCCAGCCCCAAACAATTGGTGAAGCCCTTCGTCAAGGCCATCGGGGCCGACGCAGTCATCGCCACCAAGTGGGCCAGCGAGGACGGCAAGTTCACCGGCGCCATCGACGGGCCGTTCGTCTGGGAACGCAACAAGTGGCGGGCCGTTCGCGACTGGTGCCGCAGCAACGAGATAGACCCGGCCGACTGCTGGGCGTACTCCGACAGCTATTTCGACGTGCCGATGCTGGCCGGGGTCGGGCACCCGGTGGCGGCCAACCCCGACCCACGCCTGGCAGCGGTGGCGGCCCTGAAGGGCTGGCCGGTGCGTCACCTGGGCAAACCCGAGGGTGTGCCCACCGTCAGCGGACTCGAGATCCAAGACTTCGCCAGGGCCTTCGGCCGGCCCGAGCTGATGCCAGGCGTGCGCCTTGACATCTCCGGCGTCGAGAACGTGCCCAGCAGCGGGCCGGCGTTGGTGGTGGGCAACCATCGCAGCTACTTCGACCCCACCGCCATAGCAGTGATGCTGGCGATGTCGGGGCGCTCGGCTCGATTCCTAGGCAAGAAGGAAGTGTTCGATGCGCCGGTGGTCGGCCAGTTGGCCAGTGCAATGGGTGGCATACGGGTCGACCGCGGCACCGGCTCCAGCGAGCCGCTCGACAAGGCGATCGAAGCCCTGCGAGCGGGCGAGCTGGTGGCGATGATGCCTCAAGGCACCATTCCCCGAGGGCCCGCCTTCTTCGACCCAGAGCTGAAGGCCCGCTGGGGCGCGGCCCGTCTGGCGTTGGCCAGCGGCACGCCGGTGATTCCGGTGGGTCTGTGGGGAACCGAAAAGGTCTGGCCCCGGTCGGCCCGCATGCCCAAGCTCGATCTGATCTCGCCGAAGACGGTCACGGTGCGCGTCGGCCCGCCGGTCGACCTGTCGGCATTCCCCATCGGTGACCCTTCGGCCGAGACGCCCGAGATTCTCGACGAGATCACCCGCACCATCATGGCGGCGATAGTCCAGGAGCTGCCGGTGGAGGCGACCATTCGCCACATCCCCACAGAAGAAGAGCTGGCTGCCACGTACCCGCCTGGTTACGCCGGCGATCCGTCTGCTGAAACCGAACGACGACCCGGAACCGACACATGAGTCAAGAAAACGATCTCGAACTGCCGTCCGTCATGAGCGACACCGAGGCGCTCATGTGGAACATCGAGAAAGACCCGTGGCTGAACCCCAGCGGTGCCATGGTGACGTTGCTCGATCGTCCCATCGACCGCGACAAGTTCGCCAGGCGCATCGCCAAGGCCGTGGTTTCGATACCGAGGCTGCGCCAGCGCGTAGACGCCCCGCTGGGCCGTCTGGTGGCGCCCAGGTGGGTCGACGATCGCGAGTTCGATCTGGGGCATCACCTTCGGTTCGTCGCGCTGCCGTCAAACGCCGACACCGACGAAGACCTGTGGGCTTTGGCGTCGCGCCTGGCTCAGGTGCCCTTCGACCGGACCCGTCCACTGTGGGAGATGCACGTGGTCGAGGGATTGTCCGGCGGCAGGGGAGCGCTGATCTCGAAGCTGCACCACTCGGTTGCCGATGGCACCGGCGCCATGCGAATGTCGCTGGCATACATGGATCTCCAGCGCCGGGTGAAGATCGACGATGCGATCGACCTGGGCGCCGCTCTGGCAGCGATGGCCTCAGAGGCCGCATCGAGCACCTCAGACGACCTGCGATCCGAGCTGACGGGCGGCGTAGGCCAGTTCTTCGACAAGGTCGCCAAGCCGACGCTGGGCGCGATGCGTGCGGTTGCCGGCGAGGTTGCCACCTGGGGAGCCGACCGTCACCGCATCGGCGACGCCGCGGAGACCGCCAAGAAGCAGGCCGGCGGTCTCGTCGACCAGTTGCCGTTCGGCGACCATCGCGAGCCGGGTTCGCCCCTGTGGGCCGAGCGCAGCCGCAAGCGCCACCTCGAGGTGCTGGGCGTTGACCTGGCGGCGGCAAAGGCTGCCGCGGCAAACCTGGGCGGAACGGTCAACGACCTGTTCGTGGCCGGCGCAGTAGAGGGTGCGGTGGCCTATCACCTGGCCCGAGACGTCGAACTCGAGCGCCTGCACGTGAGTTTTGTGGTCAGCACGCGCGGCAAGGGCGACCGCTCGTCCAACGCCTTCACCCCTGTGCCATTCGACGCCCCGGCCGGCCCGATGGAGGTTGCCGAGCGGTTCGCCGCCATGCACGACCTGATGTCCGAGCGGCGCAAGGCCACCTCGGGCGGCGGGGGGCTGATGGCCGCGGCGGCCGGCGCCGCAAACCTGTTGCCCACCTCGGTCATGACCCAGCTGGCCAGGCGCGAGGCCGCCTCGATCGATTTCGCGACCTCGAACTTCAGGGGTTCGCCTGTGAAGGCATACATAGCCGGCGCGCGGGTCGAGGCCTTGTACACGCTGGGCCCCGTGGCCGGCACAGCCTTCAACCTCACCACCCTTTCCTATTGCGGCAGCCTCGACATGGGGCTGCACGTCGATCCGGTTGCAGTCGAGAACCCGGCGGAGCTGAAAGAATGCATCGCCGGCGCCTACGAGTCATTGCTGGAACACGCCTGAACGGAGGCGAAATGAACGCAGCATCGATAATCAAAGACCAACAGTCAGACCTGATCGCCCTGATCGACCGGGCCGGGCCGGTCAGCTACGGCGAGCTCCGCGACCGCGTCGCGGCCACGGCGGCCGGGCTGGCCGATAGAGGCATCGTGGCCGGTGACCGCGTCGCCATCCTCGCCAACACCGAGACCTCGTTCGTGACCGGCCTGCTGGCCGTGTTCGCACTGGGCGCCGTGGCGGTGCCGGTCAACCCTTCCAGCCCGGTTCCAGAGGCCAGCCGACAGCTCAACGCTGTCGAGCCCCGGGCCCTCATCGCCGGTCATGGCAAAGGCGAGCTGGGCTTGGCGATCTGCGAGCGGGTGCCGTCGATCGAGTTCTGCGGCAAGCCATTCGGCTGCCAGGTCAAGCACCTGCCCATCATCGGTGTTGCCGGGGCCGCTTTCGCGCCTGTGGATGTCGACCCCGACAGCGAGGCCGCGCTGATGTTCACCAGCGGCACCTCGGGCGAACCACGTGCTGCCGCGTTGTCGCACGCCAACCTGTTGGCCACACAGCAGCAACTGCGCAAGCTGCTGGGCGAGGGCGGCACCCGCCAAGCCGTCGCCCTTTTGACGCTGCCGCTGTTTCACATCTATGGCCTGAACCTGGTGCTCAACTCGCTGCTGGCAGTGGGTGCCACCATCGTGTTGCTCGAAGAGTTTCACCCGGCAGATGTTCTGGAGGCGGTCGATCGTTACAAGCCGACCGTCATACCCGGCGTGCCACCGATGTGGGCCGCCCTGGCCTCGGCGCCGGGAGCCAGCCCCGAACGTTTCGCGTCGGTGCGTTATGCCACCAGCGGCGCTTCGCAGTTGCCGATGGCGACCTATCAGGCCGTGCGCGAGCGGCTGGGCCTGGACCTGGCAGAGGGTTATGGCCTGACCGAGACCGGTGGGCTGGTGACCTCCAGCCTGGGCGGCGCCAACAAGCCGGGGTCTGTGGGCAGGCCTCTGCCAGGCGTCGAGATGCGCCTGGTAGACGAAGGCGTCGATGTGCCCGTCGGCGACCGCGGCGAGATCTGGGTGCGCGGCGAGAACGTCACCGGCGGCTACTGGCGAGACATGGAGGCCACCGGCCGGTCGTTGACCTCCGATGGGTGGCTTCGTACCGGCGACATCGGTGTGGTCGACGACGAGGGCTACCTGTATTTGGTCGATCGGTCCAAGGACATGATCATCGTGTCTGGCTTCAACGTCTACCCGGCCGAGGTCGAGGAAGTGTTGCTGTCGTTGCCGGGTGTCGAGCTGGCGCTGGTGGTGGGCGAGGACGACGACCGCACTGGCGAGGCGGTGGTGGCCCACGTGCAGCTGGCCGCGGGTTCTGAGCTGACGCCCGAGTACATCATCGATCACTGTCGCGATCATCTGGCGCGTTACAAGACGCCGAGCAGGGTCGAAATCGTCGACGAGCTGCCCACCACCTTGACCGGCAAGAGGGTCCGCCGCCTCGTCAAGTAGGCGGCCAGATAGGCACAGCCGCCTCGTCAAGTAGGCGGCCCGGCTAGCATCGCTGGCCGTGAACGAGTCCGAAGTCGATCAGTTGGTTGCCGAAGCCGTCGAGTTGTTGAGGGCCAAGGCGGTGCGGGTCTTTGACGAGCCCATAAGGCTGGCCTCGGGCGCCATGTCGCGTCATTTCGTCGACGGCAAGGCCGGCCTTGCTGCCGCACCCGACCTGAGGCTCGCGTGCCGTGCCATGGCGGCCTTGTGCGAGCGTGCCGGCATCACCTTCGACGCTGCCGGTGGGTTGACCCTGGGCGCCGACCATCTGGCGGTTGGGTTGGCGATGGTGACCGATCGTTCGTGGTTCTTCGTGCGCAAGGAGCCCAAGGACCGCGGTACCGGCCGCCAGATCGAAGGCGCCGACGTCGGGCCCGGAATGAGGGTGCTGGTTGTCGAAGATGTCGTGTCGACTGGTGGGTCGATGTTCAAGGCGATCGACGTGGTTCAGGCTGCGGGAGCCGAGGTTGTTGGTGCCGCCACGCTGCTGAACCGAGGCGAGGTCGCCGTCGGCGAACTGCGGCGTAGGGGCATCCCGTTCGTGGCGTTGTCGTCGTACGCGGACTTCGACATGGCGCCGGTCGGCGCCTAGAGGAACGACGCCAGACGCCGATCGATATCTGGTCGGGCGCCGGTGTGTTCGATGACCCACGCAGCCACCTTGGTGGCGTAGGCGGCGGCGTCGACAGCGGGCCTGCCCTCGAGGTAGCGGGCCAGGAACGCCCCGGCGAACGAATCGCCCGCACCCGTCGCATCGACCAGGTTGTTGGTGGCGGGCGGTATGTGCGCGGCTTCGCCGTTCTGGTACACCAGCGCTCCGTCGGCGTCGAGCTTCAAGATGATGAGAGCGCTGGGGTACAGGTCGTCGAGTCTGGCTGCGATGGCGGTGGGTTCTGACTCGCCGGTCAGCACAGCGCCTTCTTCCTTGTTGGGCAAGAAGATGTCGATGCCCAGGTCGGTGGTGACTTCGAGGAAGTGGTCGACACCCATCTCGCCGATCATCTGGAACGAGCCTGGGTCGAACGACAGCGTGGCCCCGGCCTGCTGGGCGACCCTGGCAGCCTCGCGCGACGCCTCACGGGGTGGGTCTGTGAAGAACGACCAGGCCGTGAGGTGCAGGTGCGACGCCTGCCGCAGTATCGGTTTGGGCAGCTCGGATGGCAGCAGGAAGAAGTCGGCACCATGGCCAGACACCATCGAACGCTCGCCAGTGTGGTCGACGAACACGGCAACCGAGCCGGTGAAGTGGGCTTCGGACTCGACCAGGTAGGCCTTGACGCCTTCGAGCTGGAGGTTCTCGTGGGCCATCTGGCCCATTCGATCGCGGCCGATCTTGCCCACGAACCGGGTCGGCATGCCGCACCGGGCAGCCCACACGGCCACGTTGGCGGCGCTGCCGCCTGGCAACAACATCACCTCGCCGAACGTGTCACCGCCCTTCAGTAGCTCTGTGTTGGTGCGTATCAGCACGTCCCAGGCGAAGTCTCCGATTGCGCAAAGCTCTGCGTCCACGGGAGCCGAAGCTAGCGTGCCGGAGATGCACAGTTCGCTTCGGCTCGACATCGACTTCGTACGTTCACAGTTCGCGGCCTTCGAAGATCCGGCTTTGGCCGGTTGGGCTCACTGCGAGAATGCAGGAGGCAGCTACGTTCCAGACCGGGTGGCCGACATCTTGTGCGGCTTCTACCGGTCTTCGAAGGTGCAGCCCTATGGCCCTGCGGGTCCGGCGAAGGTGGCCGGTGACGCCATGGACCGCGGCCTTGCGGCGGTTTCGGCAACCCTCAACGCTCCGGCCGGTTCGGTGTCGATAGGGCCTTCGACGACACAGAACACCTATGTGGTGGCGCGTGCCCTTCGACCTCTGTTCGACGACGGCGACCGGGTGATCGTGACCAACCAGGATCACGAGGCCAACATCGGATCGTGGCGCCGCTTGTCCGAGACCGGCATCGAGGTGGTCGAGTGGTCGGTCGATCCTGACACTGGCCTGCTCGACGTCGCCGATCTGGAGGCGTTGTTGACCGACCGCACGCGGCTGGTGTGTTTCACCCACGCGTCGAACCTGGCAGCCACCGTCAATCCGGTGGCCCAGGTTGCCGACCTGGCCCACGCGGCGGGTGCGTTGGTGGCCGTCGACGGGGTTTCGTATGCCCCTCACGCCGCCATCGACGTGGTCGACCTCGACGTAGATCTGTACTTCTACAGCACCTACAAGACGTGGGGTCCCCACCAGGGTGTGGTGTATTGCCGGCCCGACTTGCTGGACCGTGTGTCGAACCAGGGCCATTTCTTCAACGGCGGCCTGGCGACCAAGCGGCTGGTTCCGGCCGGGCCCGATCATGCCCAGGTTGCTGCCGTGGCCGGCATGGTCGACTACTACGACGATCTCTACCAGCACCACCATCCGGGCGGCTCGGCGCCGGCCGGTTCGTTCGAGCGCATCGCAGCGGTCTACCAACTCTTCGGGGCGCACGAGCAGGTGCTGATGGGTCCGTTGCTCGATTTCCTCGCCCAGAGCGACGTCCGCCTGGTCGGTTCGCCGTCTACCGATCACACCGTGCGTGCGCCCACCATCGCCTTCGTGCCACGCAGGGTGGCACCTTCGGTGGTTGTCGAACACTTGGCTGCTCGGTCGATCGGTGTCGGACATGGCGATTTCTACGCCAGACGTCTGGTAGAGGCGATGGGAATCGACCTCGCCGAGGGCGTGGTTCGTGTTTCTCTGGTGCACTACAACACGGTGGAAGAGGTCGACCGTGTCATCGCCGCACTGGACGAGGTGATCTGATGTTCGATATTCGAATCGACGACCTGTCGGGCGAACCGATACGCGATCTGTTGCGGCGCCACGCGGAGGGCATGTTGGAGGCGTCACCTCCGGGGGCCTGCCACTTCTTCGACATCGATCGGCTGAAGGACCCATCGGTGACCGTGTGGTCGGTGTGGGACGGCAATGAGCTGGCGGGGTGCGGCGCGCTCCACGAGATCGAAGCGACTCACGGCGAGCTGAAGTCGATGCGCACACACGATCTGCACCTGGGCAAGGGCGTGGGTCGAGCGGTGCTGGCCCACATCGTCGCCGAAGCGCGCCGGCGCGGCTATCGGAGGCTGAGCCTCGAGACGGGAAGAGGCGAGCCATTTGCCGCTGCCATCCACCTGTACGACAGCTTCGGGTTCTCTGATTGTGGTCCCTTCGGTGACTACACGGAATCCGATTTCAGTCTGTACCTGACCCTCGAACTCTGACCGTCGGGCTCTGGCCCGCGGAGGTCTCGGGGCTGATCGCGCCCGCATCTTTGCGACAAGCGGCCGTGCGTCGCCGTTCCAGATCGAAGTTGTCGCAAAGATGCGGGCAACAACGACCAGCTCAGGTCAGTAGTGCCCAGTCGAGGGCCTGGGCTATCCGCTTCTCGCTGACGGGTCCCTTGGCCCCGACGGTCTGTGCAAACTGGGCGACTCGGAACTCTTGCAGCATCCATCCGATGTCTTCGAGGGCCGGCCGCATTCCGATGGAGCCGACGATTTCGCCCCAGCGGGCTTCCAGGCGACGGCATGCCACCAGGGCTCGGTGGTCGCGGGCTACGTCGTTGCGCACGCGGTCGAGCCTCACCTCGATGGCGTCGAGGTATCGGCCGATGTCGGCCAGCCGGGCCAGGCCCACACCGGCGATGAATCCGTCGTAGACCAGACGGTCCAGTTGGGCGGTGGCGTCGGCGACGGTTGGGGCATAGACCTCAGACGTCGCCATGTCGGCCATGCGAGCGCGAAGCCTGCGGTTGGACGTCAGGATGGCGGTGGTCGTGAGCACGACCGACTCGATCACTTCGGTGGCCCGGTCGTCGACGGTGGATGCCAGCTGTCGATAGTCGCTGTCGGTCCACGGCAGAGCCGTCTGCTCGATCAGATGATCGAGTGCACAAGCGACACAGTCTTCGAACCAGGCCTCGGTCGATGGGTGCGGACCCACGGCCAGACCCAGCTTGAGGTCCTGGGTGAACAGGTGGCGAACCGATCGGGCCGGGGTGCGCAGCCTCATTCGCAGCAGGCGGCGTATTCCCAGCCACATGGTGTCGACCTGCTCGCCGGCGGAGGCGACCAAGCGCACGCCGACCGACTCTCCCTCGTCGAACACCGTCGGATAGGCGGTGGCAGAACGGCCCGCGTCGCCCACCTCGACCGTGCGTGGCAACTCGCCGAAGGTCCAGTCGGTGGCGCCCGAGCACTCGATTGGGTGGCGCTTGCGCTGCAGGCGACGCTTGAATCGAACGGCCAGCTCGTCCTTCAGGGCCGCCAGGTCGAGACCGGATGCGAGTTCTGTGCTCTTGGCGTCGACCACCCTGAATCGCATGCGCAGGTGATCGGGCACCGAATCCATGGTCAACAGGTCTGCGGGAATCGGTTCGCCGGCGCGACGACCCAGCTCGCGGCGCACGGCGTCGACCAGTCGCACGCCGGGTTGAGCTTCCAGGTCGGCGAGCAGCTGGTTGACCGTGTCGGGCACCGGCACGAAGCGGCGGCGCCATTCCTTGGGCAGCGCCCGCACCAGGTGGGTGACTATCTCGTGACGTCGCCCGGGCACATGCCATTCGAACTCGGCCGGGTCGAGGGCGCTCAACAACGCTTCGTCGACCACCACGGTTGCACCGTCGTCTGGCAGCCCGGGGGCGAAGACGTATTCGATGGGCAGTTCGGCGTCGCCGTGTCGCCAGGTCGAGGGGAAGTCGTCTTGATCCAGTTCGTCGGCCGTGTCGATCAGGTCGTCGACGTCGAGGTCCAGCAGGTGCGGAGACTTCTTGCGACGGCGGCGCCACCACGCGTCGAAGTGGGCGACGGTTGTGATGTGCTCGGGGATGCGCTGGGCGAACCAATCGACCAGATCCTCGTCGCCGGCCAACAGGTCACCTCGGCGGCTGCGGGCCTCGAGGTCCAGAACCTCGCGGATGCGCTGCATGTTGCGGGCCACGAAATGGTGGCGTTGGTGCCACTCGCCGCCCACCAGGGCGTGGCGGATGAACATCTCGCGGGCCAAGTCGGGGTCGACGCGGCCCAACTGGACCGGCTTGTTGTCGTGGATCGTCAGCCCAAAGATGGTTGCTCTTTCCAGGGCGCTGGCCGAGCCCCGAACGGCGTCCCAGTAGGGGTCGCCGTAAGACCGCCGAACCATGTGGTCGCCGACCTCGACCAGCCAGGCAGGGTCAATGCGGGCGGCCGAGTGGGCCCACACCCTGGTGGTCTCGACCAGCGCAGAAGCCATGATCCATGGGGGAGTGGCGCGAAACAGGACCGATGCCGGCGACACCGAGAACCGCGACCCGCGAGCACCTCGATAGTCACGGGTTTCCGGATCCTTTTGCCCGACCAGCGACAACATGCCGGTCAGCAGGGCCTTGTGAACGTTGTCGGGATGGGCCTGCCCTTCGGCATCGGACACGTCGGCGACGTCGACACCTATCTGGCGCAGGGCGCGGCGCAGCTGGCCGTGCACCTCCTGCCACTCGCGGATGCGCAGGTAGTTCAGGTATTCGCTGCGGCACAGGCGCCTGAAGCGGCTGGAGGATCCGCTGGCGCGCTCGTCGCGGATATATCGCCACAGTTCGATCCAGCCCAGCAGATCGGAACCCTTGACCCGGAACCTGGCGTGCGCCTGGCCCGCGGCCTCCTCCTTGCCCGTCGGGCGCTCGCGGGGGTCTTGCACCGACAGAGCCGAGGCGATCACCAACACTTCGGCGGCGCAGTTGTGCTCGACGCCGGCCAGAATCATTCGGGCGATGCGGGGGTCGACGGGCAGGTGTGCGATTCGACGGCCCAGCTCGGTCAGCTCGGCTTCGTGTATCGCGTCCAGCTCCTCCAGCAGGGCATAGCCGTCGCGTATCGACCTGGTGTCGGGAGGGTCGACGAACGGGAAGTCGGCAACGTCGCCCAGACCCGCATCGAGCATCCGGATGATGACCGCAGCCAGGTTTGTGCGCTGGATCTCGGGTTCGGTGAACTCTGGCCTGCTGTCGTAGTCGTCCTGGCTGTAGAGGCGTATGGCGATGCCAGGGCCCAAGCGGCCGCACCGGCCGGCGCGCTGGTCGGCCGATGCCTGGCTGATCGCTTCGATGGGCAGGCGCTGAACCTTGGTGCGCCGGTTGAACCGGCTGATGCGGGCATAGCCGGTGTCGACCACGTAGCGGATGCCCGGCACGGTCAGCGACGTCTCGGCCACGTTGGTCGACAGCACGATGCGGCGGCCCCGGTGGGGTGAGAAGATCTTCTGCTGTTCGGCCAGACTCAGACGGGCGAACAGCGGCACGATCTCGGTGTTGGGCAGCTCCAGAGCCTCCAGCGCTTCGGCTGCGTCGCGGATGTCGCGCTCGCCGCTGAAGAACACCAGGATGTCGCCGTCGCCCTCGGTGTACAGCTCCTCGACCGCCGCACACACTGCGCCGGGCTGGTCTAGGTCTTCCCACCCCGAGGGCGTCTCGGGCTCGCCATAGGGGCGATAGCGGACCGCGACGGGGTAGGTGCGGCCCGACACCTCCACAATCGGGGCGTCGGCGAAATGGGCGGCGAATCGCTCGGTGTCGATCGTGGCCGAAGTGATGATCACCTTCAGGTCGCTGCGTTCGTCGATCAGCCGCCGCAGGTGTCCCAGCAGGAAGTCGATGTTCAGCGAGCGCTCGTGGGCTTCGTCGACGATGACGGTGTCGTAGGCCCGCAGCTTGGGGTCGCGCTGGATCTCGTTCAACAAGATGCCGTCGGTCATCACCTTGATGCGGGTCGAGTCGCCGACCCGATCATCGAACCGCACGGCGAAGCCGACCGTGCCGCCCAGTTCCTCTCCCAGCTCGGCGGCAACCCGTTGGGCCACCGAGCGCGCCGCTATGCGGCGAGGTTGGGTGTGGGCGATGCGCCGCGGTTTGCCGCGCCTGGTAGGGCGGCCCCGGCCCAGCTCAAGGCAGAACTTGGGCAGCTGGGTCGACTTGCCCGAGCCGGTTTCGCCCGCGACGACAACGACCTGGCTCGACTCGATCACTTCGAGAAGCTCCAGCCTGCGCTCGGTGATCGGTAGGTCGGGGTACTCGATCTCGGCGCCGTCGTCGAGGGTGACGGTGGTTGGCACGGCTCACCAGGGTATGGAGTAAGTTCGCAGAATACGGAGTCGCCTCGGGGGTTCGGGGCGTTCGTAAATACCAGCGACGAGGGGGAAGCTCGTGAAGTTCGTTTGGTTCAACCTGATGCCGTGGCCCGATCTGCCGGACGATTTCCGGGAGAACCATCGGTCGGTTTGGGTCGACATCGACTCGAAGTTGTTCGATCCCGAGCGGGCCAACAGCCTGTACCACGAGTACATGGACCAGCTCGAGTTCGCCGACGAGATGGGCTTCGACGGTATCGGCGTCAACGAGCACCACCAGAACGGTTACGGCATCATGCCGTCGCCCAACATCATCGCGGCGGGCCTGGCCAGGCGCACCAGCAACGCCGCCATCTGTGTCATCGGCAACTCGATAGCGCTTTACAACCCACCGATACGGGTGGCCGAAGAGTTCGCCATGCTCGACGTCATCTCGGGCGGGCGGCTGGTGGCCGGCTTCCCGGTCGGCACACCGATGGACACCAACTTCACCTACGGCCAGATTCCCGCGTTGACCCGCGACAAGTACGACGAGGCCCACCGGATGATCATCCGGGCCTGGACCGAGGAAGAACCCTTCGCTTTCGACGGCAAGTACAACCAGTTGCGCTATGTGAACATCTGGCCCAGGCCAATCCAGAAACCTCACCCACCCATCTACATCCCCGGCGGCGGCTCTATCGAGACGTGGGATTTCTGCCTGGATCACGACTACAACTACTCGTACCTGTCGTTCAACGGCTACAAGGCCGGCCGGGCCCTGCTGGAGGGCTACTGGGAGAGGGTTGCAGCCCGCGACAAGGACGAGTCGCCGGGCCGGGCGTCGTTCGCCCAGATCATCTGTGTCGCCGACTCCGACGCCCAGGCCGAGGAGTTGTACGCCGAACACATGCTGTACTTCTTCAACCGCTGCCTGCACGTCTATCCCGGCTTCGCCGACCCGCCCGGCTATCGCACCGTCAACACGATCAAGGCCGGCAAGCTCAACCAGCTGCGCAAGGAAAACCAGGAGATGTTCCAGCGTCTGACCTGGAAAGACCTGGTCGAGGGAGGGTTCGTCATTGCCGGCGGGCCCGACACGGTGCGCGAACAGATGGAGTCGATGATCAAGGACATGCGCCTCGGCACGGTGTTCTGCCTGCTGCACATGGGCAACATGCCCGACTGGAAGACCCGCTACAGCACCCAGTTGTTCGCCGAGAAGGTCATGCCCCAGCTGAAGAACCTGTGGCCAGAACTCGAGACCGACACTCGCTGGTGGCCCACTCCGATGAAGGACAGGGTCAGGCCCGAGACCACGGTCGAGTCGGCCCGCACGCCTTCACCTGGCCCCGACGCCATGCGCGATGCCATGCGAGACGCCGGCGCAAACGACGGGGGGAGCATCTGATGACCCTCGAGACGAAGCGCATCACCACCCGGCGGGGCATCGAGGGCGACGTCCTGGTAGGCGGAACGGGGCCCGACATCGTGTTCTTCCACGGAGCGGGCGGCACGATGGCGCAGGACCCGCTGCTCAATACCCTGGCCCAGTCATTCACCGTTCATGCCCCGATCTGGCCCGGTTACGGAGCCGACGAGACCGAGACAGCTATAGAGGACATGCTCGACTTTGCCCTGCACGGCTGGGATCTGGTCGACGCACTCGACCTCGCCGGGCCGCCGGTGTTGATGGGGCATTCGATGGGCGGCATGATCGCATCTGAGATGGCGGCGATCGCACGCAACGACCTCAGCCGGCTGGTGTTGTTGTGCCCGGCGGGAATGTGGCATGACGATCATCCGGTACCCGACATCTTCGCCATGCTTCCCTTCGAGCTGGCAGAGGTGTTGTGGCACGACCCGGTCGCCGGCGAAAAGATCATGACCGGCGGTGTCGACTTCAGCGACAACGCGGCGCTGCAGGCCTTCCTCGTCGGCAATGCACGGCGGCTGGGCACCGCTGGCAAGATCTTGTTCCCCATTCCCAACCGGCGGCTGTCCAAGCGTGTACACCGCATCGGTGTACCCACCCTGCTGGTTTGGGGCCTCAGCGACAGACTGTTCCCGCCCGATCCCTACGCGACCATCTGGAACGACAGCATCGCAGGGTCGCAGCTGGTGACGTTTGCCGAGGCCGGGCACATGGTTCCGGTCGAACAATCGGCTGCTGTCGTCCAGGCGGTTGCGGATTTTCTCAGCTGAGGTGGCCCAGCACGGCGTCGATGAAACCGAAGTCCTTCGGGGTGGCGAAGTGGTCGACACCTCGCAGTGAGTGCAGCGTGGCGTTGGGCAGAGCGTCGACGAGAGGGTCGGCGGGTCCGGCGAAGTCTTCGGTGCCAAGCACCACAGCGGTGGGTGCGGTCACCAGGCCCAATTCAGCGGACCCCAGAGGAGGATGCGGTCGGCGCATGAAGGCCGCCAGCGCCTTTGGGTCTTGCCCAGGTTCTGAGGCGTAGCGCCCGAACGCCTGAGCGTGAGGATCGTCGGCGTCTGCCTCGCCCGCAACGCCCTTGGCGATGCGCTCACCGCGCTCGGGGTCGCGTTCGAACAGGTTGTTGCCCACTCCGGCCACGACGAGCTTGCCCCAACGTTCGGGCTGCATCGATGCCATCACCAGCAGGATGCGTGCGCCGGCGGAGAAGCCGACGCCGTCCAATGGTCCCTCCGGCAGCGTCGCCAGCAGGTCGGCTTCCAGCGTGGCGTAGTCGGCTGGGTCGTGGCTCTTTAGCTCGCTGGTGCCGTGGCCCGGAAGGTCGATGGCGATGCACTCTCGACCAAAATCTGCCAATAGGTCCATGAGGCCCGTGGGCTTCCATGTAGACCGGACCGAGCCGGTGAAGCCGTGGAGTAGGACGACCGGGTTTGCCATGGCCCGACCCTAGTCGGACCCGGCGCAGGTTCGGGCGGTTGGGCCAAACCACCGCCGAGACAACTAACGTGACCGGCGTGACGATCTCGGTCGGATTCCTGGGGGCGGGAAACATCGCCACCTACCACTCGAAGAGCTTGCGCGCCTCGGGCGCAGACGCAGTCTGGGCGGCCGTGCACGACCCCGACACCGAGCGGGCAGAACGCTTCGGCGCTGCCACCGACGCGTCCGTTTGCGACACACCAGAGGAGGTCGTAGACCGAAGCGACGCCGTCTACGTCTGCACCTGGACCAGCGAACACGAGCGACTGGTGGCGATGGCCGCAGATGCCGGCAAGGCGGTCTTCTGCGAAAAGCCACTGGGTACCAACCTGGCGCAGGCCCAGCGCATCGTCGATACGGTCGAGCGAGCCGGCGTGATCAATCAGGTCGGCCTGGTGCTGCGCCGATCACCGGTATTCCATCTACTGAAGGACGTTGCGAACCGCCCCGACAGCGGCAAGCTGCTCAGCTTCACCTTCCGCGACGACCAGTTCCTGCCGATACAAGGCCGCTACGCATCGACCTGGCGGGCCGAGGTCGACAAGGCCGGCGCAGGCGTCCTGATCGAACACTCCATCCACGACATCGACCTGCTCGAGTGGATGTTCGGTCCCATCGTGTCAGTGTCGGCCACCACCCGCTACGTGCACCAGATCGAGGGCATCGAAGACTCGATCGCGGTCAACATCGGCTTCGAATCCGGGCTCCATGGCGTGATGCTGTCGGTGTGGCACGACCTGCTCGAGCGCATCTCCAACCGCGACGTCGAAGTGTTCGGCACCAACCTGTGGGCCCGGCTGCGTGGCGAATGGTTCGGCGACGTCACCTGGACCCACGGCGGCCAAACGTTCGAGCTGACCGGCCAAGAACTGCTGGCCGAGGCGGCCAGGAGATCGCCCGGAGCCGGTCAGAACCCCGACGGCGAGTTCATAGCCGCGGTGGCCGCCGGCCGGCCGGCCTATCCCAGCCTGCGGGTTGCGCTGCGGGCTCACCAGGTGGTCGATGCCTGTTACCGGTCAGCCGCCAGCGGTGGAGCCCGCATCGAGATTCCGGCAGCCGGTGCCCAATAGTGACCGCACCAGCGAGCGGCGGGTTCGGGTGAGCCCGGGGCTGAGGCGCCTCAGCATCGGCGCACTGCTGGCCTTCACGCTGGTCGCAGCCGCCTATGGCTCAAATTGGGATGGCGAGTTGGTGTCGTTCGACTCCGAACCCACCGAGCAGGTCCAGCCCGAGGTCGAGGGACCGTCAGGCCAGGGACTGGTGTCGATCCTGTGGGGTCTGGCGGTGCTGATAGGCATCATCGCGGCCGTCGCAGCGATCTATAGGGGCATCGACCTCAAGGCTGTCGCCGGCATGATCGCACTTGGCGCAGCGGTTGCCGTGTTCGGTATGTTCCTTCGACCTGGGGATGCGCCCGCAGAAGAGACCGGAGGCCAGCAACAACAGTCGGGTGACGATGTGGAGCGTGCCACGGGCGGGGCAATCGCCTGGTGGTTGGCACTGGCAGGCGCAGGCATAGCAGCACCCGCAGCGTGGCTCGTCTGGCGTTCCAGGTCCAACGACGATGTAGCCGAAGATGAGGCGGGCACGGCATCCGACCTGGCCAACGTGGTCGATCAGCTGCGCAGCTCGGCCGCGGACGACCGCGAGGCCATCGTCTTCGCCTACTCCGACCTGGAAGCGCTGATGATGCGAAGAGGGATGGTGCGGCTTCGATCCGAGACCACCAACGAGTTCTTCGCCAGGGTGGCCACGCGGCTGGGTGCATCTGCATCCGAGGCGCTGGACCTGGCCGATATCTACCAGCGGGCTGCCATGGGCACCACCGATGATGAGGTCGCCGCGGGCGTGCTGGCCCCCGACCGGGCACGCGCAGCGCAGATCATGTCGACGTTTGACGGGGCATCGTTGTGAGCAGTCTCGGCGAGGTCGCCACCTCCGACGACGCAAGCTCGGACGCGGTGAGGTTCGTCGCGGCCGGACACGTGCCGCCGCCTCTGATGCCCGTGGACCGAGCCGACGTGTACCGCACACTGCGCCTGATGGCTTTCGTGGCAATGCTGCTGGCCGCCAGCGTCATCGCAGACCAGATCGACGCACCCCAAGCGATGCTGACGATCACGTTGGTCACCACCGCCTCGTTGATCTTCGTCGTGGGGCCCGGGCTGGTTGCCCGAGTCGGCGAGCGGGTTGCGAAGACCGACGGCCGAGACGCCGACGAGGGTGTTCTGAAGGCGTCGCGGCTGGCGATATCGAGGGAACGGCTGCAGATGGCTCGAATCGCAGTGGCTCCCAGCGACCTCACCTGGAGGGTGGTTCCCCGGCTGCGCTCAGACCTGGCGACCGTGCTGCGGGTGCGCCACGGGCTCGACCTCGACAATCCCAGGCACCGGCCTGCGATCGAAGACATCATCGGCCCCGACGGGGTGCTGTTGCTGGAAGGCGCTCCGGCGATCGAGAGTTGGCACCAGGACAGGGTGTCGAAGGCCATCCACGGCTGCCTCGCATCGGTGGCCCGCAACCGGCAGGGAGACAACGCGTGACCTCAACCCACACGGAGCTGATCGCCGAGATCGAACGCGCCATCGTCGGCAAGACCGGCGTGGTCGAGCTGGTGTTGGACGCGATTGCCGCTGGGGGCCACGTCCTGCTCGACGACGTGCCCGGCGTGGCCAAGACGTTGTTGGCGCGCTCGTTGGCCCAAGCAACCGGGCTCGAATTCTCGCGGATCCAGTTCACCCCAGACCTGATGCCGTCCGACGTAACCGGTTCTTCGGTGTGGAACCCGGCCGAGCGAACCGTCGAGTTCCAGCCCGGTCCGGTGTTCGCACAGATCGTGCTGGCCGACGAGATCAACCGGGCGCCCGCCAAGACCCAGGCCGCGCTGTTGGAGGCGATGGCCGAGGGCCAGGTCACGGTCGACGGCCTCACCCACAGGCTGCCGACGCCCTTCATCGTGATCGCCACCCAGAATCCGGTGGAACACGAGGGCACCTACCCGCTGCCCGAAGCTCAGCTGGATCGCTTCATGATCTCCGCCTCGCTCGGATATCCCGATGCAGACTCCGAACGCGAGATCGTCAGACGTCGAATCGACAGGGGAACCGCCGAACTGGTCCTGAACCCGATCGCAGGCGACGGCGCGGCCTTGGTCGCGCAACTGAGGCAGGGCGCGGCCGCGGTTCGGGTGCACGACGCCGTCGTCGACTATGCGGTGCGCCTGGTCGACGGCACCCGCAACCTAGCGGGCCTGGACCTGGGGGCCTCGCCCAGAGGTTCGCTGGCGCTGGTGGCGATGGCCCAGTCGAGGGCAGCACGCCTGGGCCGCGGATATGCACTGCCCGACGACGTCAAGGCCGTTGCGGTTGCGGTTCTGGCCCACCGGCTGGTGCTGGGGGCCGAACAGTGGGTCGAAGGGGTCGCAGCCTCGTCGAACGTCGAGAGATTGTTGTCGTCGGTCGAGGCACCAGCCCCAGAGGACTTCGTGGAGGAAGTTCGCTGAGCACCGGGCCGTCGCTTGTCAGGGCGTGGACCAGACGCTCGTCGGTGGGCGTGGCCCCGCTGGTGGCGTTGGGTCTTATGTCGGTTCTGGGCGCCATCGTCTTGCGCCAGCCGTTCCTGGTGAGCGTGGCCGCGTTCCCGCTGGTGCTGCTGTTGGTCGACGTGGTGGGCGCCGATCCACCAGACGTGTCTGTCGAGCTCTACTCGGGGCTGGCCTCTTCGCCCGAACGTACCGACGTCGAGTTCACGCTGGTGGTCGAGTCGTCGCGCGCTGGCACCCTGGAGGTGTCGTTGAACGCCCTCGGCACGGGCCGCGTCGCCAGCTTCGACGGGCAGGAAGTGACAGGCGAGCCGGGCGCCGCTCGGGCGCTGAGGCTGAGGGCCGGCGAGACGACCCGCACAGCCGTCGGCGTCGAATGTATCCGGTGGGGCCGGGCCGGGGTCGAGGTCGCGACCATCGAATGGTCCTCGCCTGTTGGTCTGTCACGCTGGTCGGTGGCTGTGGGAACCAGTGCCTGGGTGTGGGTGAGGCCCAACTCGCCGCCGGGGCGAGCCCGCCTTGGGGTGTGGCGCACCGCCCGCAGACCGGGGCTGCACACGTCGCCAGACGCCGGCGCGGGTGTCGAGTATCACTCGAGCCGACCGTTTCAGCCCGGCGACCGGTGGCGCGACGTCGACCACCGAACTTCGGCGCGCCGCGGCGGCACGTGGACTGCGGTCAGGCACGGCGAGTTCGCTCGCGACGTCGTGGTGGTGGTCGACCTCGTCGACGAGGGGTTCAGCCCCAGCGACCCCAGGCCCACGCTGACGGACCAAGCGGTCAGGGCGGCCGACGTCGTCATTCGCGACCACCTGGCGGACAAGGATCGGGTGGGCTTGCTGCTGTTGTCGGGCCGCCGCCGTTGGATAGCGCCACGCGATGGCAACCGCCAGCGTCAGCGGCTCGTGGCTGCGCTGGTGAGGTCTCGTCCGCGGGCGGCCGGCATGCTGCACACCCGTCTCGACATCGATCGGCACATACGTCCAGGTACGTCTGTGCTGGTTGTGTCGCCCCTGTTCGATTCGGTTGTGGTCGATGCTTGCCTGGATCTGCGCCGGGCCGGCCATGACGTCAGCGTGTTTGCGTGGGCTCCGACCTGGTCGAACCATGGCTCGAGACGTCGGAACGCATCGACCGCGCGCGGCTGCGCTGAGACTGATAACCGAGGCCGCCTGGGAAGACCGTCTGCGGTCGGCGGGCGCAGCTGTGACCACGATGGCTTCGGGCGATTCGCTGATCAGCAGTGTCGAGATGGCGATGGAGCGGCACCGTCGTCTGATCCAACGGCGAGGCAAGCGATGAGCCGGCTCGGGCGCATCTCCATGCAGCTGGCAGCCCTGTCCCTGGCGGCCGTTCCCGTGGTCATGACACTGGGGCACGTGGCTGACAGAGGCGGCCGCTTCAGCCTGGCGCTGACCCTGGTGGCGGCTGGGCTGAGTGCGTTCGGCATCATCGGCACTTCGGGTTCGGCGATGGCCGTGGGGTCGGTGCTGGTCGTGCTGGTGTGGGCGGCGGCCGCCCAAGGTGTTGTTGCCGGCCAAGCGGTGGCGATGGGCCTGACGCTGACCGCGTCGAGTGTTGTGGCCAGTTGGGGCGAGCGATCGCCGGCGGCGCCCGCATCGGGAGGCCTGTGGACGTCGCGGTTGGCGACCTACGCGCTGGCCACCGGAGCCTCGGTGGTGGCTGCGGTGGCGCTGTCGAACATGTTCACCGGCGGTACGGCCTCGATAACAACGGCGTTCGTGGGTGCGCTGGCAGTGTTCGGAGCGGTTGCCGTGGTCTTCCTGATAGCCGAAACCGGTGTGCGCGGGCGGCGCTTCGGTGACGACGTCAGCGATCGGTGAGGTCGATCACGTCGAGCTTGGCCCCGTGCCTGGGTCGCTTGCTGCCCGCGTATTTGACGAGGTTCTGAACCCTGGCTCGCTGCCCTTGGTAGGGCTCCAGCAGCTCGAGCATGCGGGCATCGTCGGCGTCGCGCTCGCCGGCCAGCACCCAAGCGACCTGGCCGGGCAGGTTGTAGTCGCCCACCACGACCGAGTCGGGGTCGCCCAGGCCAAGCTGAACGACTATCGACGAGGTCCACGGGCCGATGCCTGGGAATGCTTCCAGCCTGGCTCGCGCTTTGGCTGGTGGCATCTCCAGAGCCTCCTCAAGACGGTTCGCCCGGCGTGCCGCAGCGATGATGGTCTGGGCCCGCTTGCGCTCGACGTTCAGCGGGTGGAACTCGTGATAGCCCACGCTGCCCAGAACCTCTGGTGAGGGCACCAAACGCAGCTTGGCTGGGGCGGGCCCCGGCGGTTTGCGGCCCCAGCGTCGCAACATGGCCTGCCACGAGTCGCGGGCAGCTGCGGTGGGCACCTTTTGTCCCAAGACCGTGGGCACGATGTGTTCCCATATGGCGTTGGTGCGGGTCATCCGGTCGAAGCGTCGTCGCCGCATCAGATCGGCCACGATGGGGTCGCCAGGCTGCAGCCCCGCGGGGTCGTCGCGGGCGCCAAGCAGGTCGGGCACCCGGTCGGAGGCCACCTGGGCGCCGGGGCCCCACGCCTCGACGGTTGCCCCCGACGGTTCGGGGTGAATCCGCAGGGTGGCCGGCCCCACAGCGGTGTCGGTCGCCTTCCAGGTGACGGCGCCCTCGTACACCACCGGACCTGTCGACCCCTTGCCCTTGACCCGCTGCAGCATGTTGGCCGCGACGGGGTCGTATCCCAGCTCGTAGTACTGCACCACCTCCGCGGTGCGGCCCAGCGCGTCGACCGTGGGGCTGCGACTCACCCGATCGAGCAGACGGGGTCGGGTTCGGCGATGCAGGGATTCTCGATGGCGCCGACGCCGTCGATCTCGATGCGCACCGTCGAACCCGGGTGCAGCATGCGCTGGGGATCGCGGTAGACGCCGACACCCTCCGGAGTGCCGGTGGCGATGATGGTGCCCGGCAGCAACGTGAACGCGGTCGAAAGGTGGGCGATGAGCGTGGCGATGTCGAAGATCATCTTGTCGGTGTTGGACTGCTGCATGACCTCGCCATCGACGATGGTGCGCAGGTCGAGGTTCATCGGATCTGGGACCTCGTCTGGGGTGACGACCCACGGGCCGACAGGGCCGTGGGTGTCCCATGACTTGCCCATGGTCATGGTGGGGCTGGCGCGTTGCCAGTCGCGGACGCTGACATCGTTCACCACGGTGTACCCGGCGATGACCTCGTAGGCCCGCTCGGCGGGCACGTGACGGCAGCGCTTACCGATGACCACGCCAAGTTCGCCTTCGAAGTCGACCAGGTCTGGGGCAGCGGCGGGGATGTGGATGGGGGAGTGGGGCCCGGTCACGCAGGTGACCTGCTTGTTGAACACAACCGGCGTGGTGGGGTCGGGGCGACCGCCCTCGGCCACGTGGGCCCGATAGTTGAGCCCGATGGCCAGGAACTCGGGCGGTCTGGCAATGGGTGCGAGCAGCTGGGAACGCTCGATCTGGATTGTCGGTGCTGCCTCGGCGAGGCCGCTCAGCCGCTGGGTGTTCTGGTCGGCGGCCAACAGCTCGCCGAGGTCTGAGCCGACACCAGAAGCCCGAAGGTCGGCGACGGTCAGGGGCCCTTCGTCGGGGGCGTCGACGACGATGCCCAGCCCGGCGGCACCTGCGCTGGACGACGATTCGGTGAAACGGCAGATTCTCATGGACAATGAAGTTACTAGGCGCCTTGTGACCAACCTCTCAGGGAAATCTCGGATATGCCGATGGGCATGCTTGAGAACGTCGACGCGCCGTGGCACCCTGGCCACTCGTAGCGCGAGACCGAAGACTGGGCTCGAGATATGGAAGACCCCCGACAGGAGCACGAGATGCCGAACAGCGGACCTATGCCCGCTCGTACCGAGTCGCTCAGCGACCCCGTATCTGGGCTTCCCGACCACCGCTTCTTCGAGTTGGCCGTCGATCGAAAGGTCGCTCTGGCCCGTCGCACGCTAAAGCCGTTGGCCGTCGCGATAGTCGAGATCGACGACTTTGCCGGCTTCGCCCCGTATCTCCGTGATCATGCGGTGAGGGTGCTGACCCGCGTCATGCAGAACACGCTGCGCGATTCGGACACCATCTGCCAGCTTCGCGAAGGCGTGTTGGCCGCGGTTCTGGACGACACGTCCGAGACCGGTGCGGTGTGGGCCGCAGATCGCATCAGGCGAGCTCTGCTGGAGACCCCTGCACGCGAGGTCGTCACCGTGTCGGCAGGCTTGGCCTGCTATCCGAGCCATGCCATGAGCACCACCGACCTGCTCGGCGAGGCCGAACGTGCGCTCAGCACGGCCCGCGAGCTGGGCCCCGGCCGCATCGAGGTTGCGGCCATCGATCCTCAGTAGTGAGGCTCGAACCCACGGGCTAGAAGCCCTGGGCCGCTCCTGAAATCGATCGCGGATCGGCGCAACCGGTCAGCACATCGTTGCCAACGTCGATCATGTGTGCGTGACCGAACGCGCTGTCGTGGCGGCTCAGATGACGCACCCGGTGACCTCGCGCTTCGAGGCCGGCAGCCCACTGGGGCGCGTGGCCCTCGATCTCCACGACCAGACCGGCCGGGTCGGCCCAGGTGTGAAATCCGGTGGGGTTGTCGCCGTAGAGACGCCAGCGCCCCGACGCCACCGTGCGCCCCGGCGACTGCCCGTTGTGAAGCAGGCGGGCCAGCATCTGCAGCACCACCTGGGGTTGGCTGTCTCCGCCCATGGTCCCCAACACGGTTCGCAACGATCCGTCGGGGTTGGTGATCATGGCGGGCGACAGGGTGTGTGGTGGTCTGCGCCGCGGGCGATACTCGGCCCCGTGGCCGGCCCTCAGGTTGAACCCGAGCCCCCTGTTGTGCAGGAAGATCCGCGTCGAGGGTTCGGCCAGACCGCTGCCCCATCCGCCGGCGTTGGACTGTATGAGCGACACGCCCATTCGGTCCGCGTCGACGGCGCACAGATAGATCGTGTCGCCCGCCGTCCCGGGGCTGGGCAGGTCACTGGCCGCTTCGGTCGAGATGAGGTCGCGGCGGGGGCCCAGCCGTTCGGGGGCGACCAGAGCCTGTCCGTCTGCGTCTTGATGGAGCACCTCGGGTCGGTCGAACCCGGCCTGGCGTGCCGCCTCGACCAGCAGGTGTGCCCAAAGGGGATCATCGGGGTCGCCCGGCAGGTCGAGGCCGTCGGCGATCCAAGCGCCGGCCAACGACAGGTAACCCTGAGAGTTGGGTGGAGTGGTCCAAAGGGTGTGACCCCAGGCGTCGACGCGCACGGGTTCGACCCAGTCGGCATGGACGTGTTCGAGGTCGTCGCGGGTGTACTCGCCGCCGCCGAGGGCCAACAGCCCCTCGCCGAACTCGCCCAGGTAGAAGGCGTCGCGCCCGCCGTCGGCGACCGCCTTCAGGGTGCGGGCAACCCCGGGTCGCCTGACCAAAGAGCCGATCCGCAGTGGTCCGGAGGCGGTGTAGTCGGCAGCCCAGGGGTGGTGAGCGACCCGCGGCATGGACGCCACCAGCAGGGGAGCGGCGGGAAAACCCTCCGCTGCCGCGTCGATGGCGGGTTCGAGAACCTGGCCGAGCGGCAGGCGCCCGTAGCGCTGATGAAGCGCGATCCAGCCATCGACACAACCCGGCACCGGCGAGATGCGGATGTCGTCGAATAGAGGGAGTTCTGTCAGACCTTCAGACCGTGCCCGGTCTGGGTCGGCACCAGAACCCGCCCACCCCGAAGCGTTCAACACTGCTGGGGTGGAGGTGGGTTCGGAGACTATGGCCCACAGGTCGCCACCCATTCCGCAGAGGTGCTGGGTGGTTACGGCCAGCACCGCCGAGGTCGCGATGGCGGCGTCGACGGCGTTACCGCCCGACCGCAGAATGGCAACACCCGCGCCCGAGGCCAGGTGGTCGACGCTGCAAACCATGCCTCGGCGAGCGTTCACCGTCGGTACCGGTACTTCGACTGGGAGAGCCATGTCTTGCAGGCTAGACCGCACCGGCAGTGGTGTACGTGTACGTCCGCGTCCACGTCTTAGCGACAAGTGCGGTCGGCCTCGGCGGTTGTCGCTAAGAGCCGGACACCGACTGGATAGCGCCAGGCCTGACGAGATAACGCCAGAGCTGCGTGCGGGTGAGGGTCAGCAGCCCCCTGAGGCCCAGGCGGCGACGTGGGCGGCGGCAGCATCGAGCTGTTCGGGATCTGCGCTTGCGGCGCGCAGGCTTTCGAGCGCCTCGTTCACACCCGGCGCATCGGAGTCGCCCGCAATGACCGACAGGGTGATGACGGCGCCGAATCGCTCGGCCTGACCAGCCGCCAGGTACTGAGCGGCCGTGCAGCGCGCGGCTTTGAGGTCGGTGTCGGTCATGGTGTCGACGTCGGCGAGGCGCATACCCAGCTGGCCACAGGCCTCGTTGACACCCTCACCCGAGCACAGGGCGATGACCTCTTCGATGCTTGTGTCGTCGTAGATGCCGTCCGGGTCCTCCAGCACGGTTCCGTCGGCAACGGGCTCGTTGTTCTCGACCGGGGCCGCGGTGTCGTCGGTTCTGGCCGCGCCGTCTGGCGAGTCCGAAATCGGGGTTGCGGTTTGAGAGTCGTTCTGACTCTCGGTCGGCTGGGTTTCACCGCCGTCGCCAGTGCTGTCGGCGTCAGCCGATGAAGTGCACGCGGTGATGCTCACGAAGAGGAGCATCAGCAGGGCGACCACGCGCCTGTTGAGACCAAACATGGTGTTCCTGTCGACCGCAAGGCATGCCGACTTGAATGGCGCCCGAAAATCCGAAACGGCCCCGGGTGCGAAACCCGGAGCCGTCAAGTTCGGTTCGTGCAGTGAAGCAGCGACTAGCGCTTCTTCCTGGCCGACAGGAGCCATTCCTTCATCGGGGCGCTGGTGGTGAGCTTCAGCGAGCGGCTCTTCTTGATCTTGATGGTTTCGCCGGTCTGGGGGTTGCGGCCCTTGCGGGCACCGCGCTCGCCCATCGAGAACGAACCGAAACCGGGCCATGCGACCTTCTCGCCGGCCTTGACCTGCTCCGCGGTGTGATCGAAGAAGGCAGCCAGAACTGCCTCGGTGGTCTTCTTGTCGCTGCCGGCACGATCGGCAACGGCCTGGATCATCTCAGCCTTGGTGGCCATTGTTTCTCCTTGGTCTGCCGGGGTTTCCGGCTCGTCGAACGCAGTAGGACAACAGCTTTCGGCGCAAAAGTGGTGGACCCAAACCGAATTTGTGAAGGGATTCACTCAAAGAGGTCGATTTTGCCACTTTCAGTGCCAGATACCCCGCTCGATGAACACTCGACGTAGTTCGGCGGGCCGGTCTGTCATGATTCCGTCGACGCCGAGATCGAGCAATTCGTGCATCTGCCGGGGCTCGTCGATGGTCCACACGTGAACCTGCAGGCCGGCTGCATGGGCGGTTTCGACGAACCTCGCGTCGACGATCGGCACACCTTTTTGGGTCGGCGGCACCTGTGCGATGTGGCCCGGAAGTGACGGTGCGCGACGAACCATCGAACTGAGGCGCAGCTTGGCGATGCTGCGCGGCCCCAGGCCCAGGCAGATCCGATCGCCGAACCGGGCCCGGAAGCTCTGCAGGCGGCTGTCGCTGAACGAGCCGACACACACTCGATCGAGGCAGTCGAATCGGGCCAACAGCGACATCAGGGGTTCGGCCGACGAGTGTTGCTTCGGGTCGATGTTGAACCTGATGTCGGGAAACGTCTCGAGCAGTTCGTCCAGACGCGGAATCGGAGCCTTTGTTCCGTCGAGCCCCACCACGAGCGCCTGGCTGACCTCGGCCCACGTGAGGTCGGTGATGTTGCCCGTCGCGTCGGTGACGCGGTCGAGGGTCGAGTCGTGGAACGCCACCAGAACCCCATCTGCGGTGACGTGGACATCGGTCTCGATATAGCGATAGCCGAGATCGACCGCGTTCTGGAATGCCGGCAAGGTGTTCTCTGGCTGGTCGATGGCCCCGCCACGGTGGGCGAAAGCGATGGGCCCCGGATGGTCCAAGAACGGATGGGCGAGGCTCACCGCAGGATCCTACGGGCGCACGCACCATCGGGTTCGTCGCCCGACAGGATCGCGGCAACCGTCTCGACCGCCGTGGCAACGATGTGGGTGCAGCGGCTCATCAGGCGGTTTGCGTCGAGGGCCCACACCTGACATTCAGCCGGCAGGTCGACCAGGCTGGTGGTCGACATTCGGGCGGCCTCCTCGTGGGCGCCGTCCAGGTCGAAACCGCACGGCAGCACCAGGACCACCTGGGGATCGGCCGCCAGCAGGTCTGAGGCTGCGATGCGGTGGCTGGGGGTGCCGGCGCTGCCCAGGCAGTTCGCCCCGCCGGCCAATTCGACGATCTCGGGTACCCAGTGTCCGCCGATGAAGAGCGGATCGGTCCACTCGATGGTGGCTACCCGCAACGGCGTCGAACCGCGGGTTCGACCGCGCACGGCCGCCAAACGCTGGGCCACGGCTCGATTCAGGACCTCGCCGCGATCGGTGACGCCGAGGGCCGCAGCTACGGCCTCGATGTCGGCGTAGAGCCCCTCGACCGACGTTGCGTTGAGATCGACGAAGGCCACATCGGGCCCCAATTCGTGCGAGAAGTGATCGCTGCGTACGGCACACACGTCGCAGATCGTCTGGCTGACCACCAAGTCGACCTCCAGCGACGCCAACAGGCCGGTGTCGACGCCGTAAAGGGCCTGGCCCGCAGCCACCGCAGCACTGACGGCGGCGTCGACTTCGGAGGCGGATGCTTCGCCTCCCACCCCGGCAGCCGGGACGTTCGAGCTGGTCGCCACCGCCAGTCCCTCGGCCATCGGATGGTCACATTCGTGGGAGACGGCGACGATGCTGGAACCGAGCCCCAGAGCACACACGATGTCGGTGGCCGCAGGCACCAAGGTGGCGATGCGCAGGTTCTCGGAGTTCACGGTTCCAGTATCGCGAACCTCGTTGTGGTTGCACGTGGGCGCGCGATGTAGCTTCGGCCGTCATGACCGATTTGCCGCAAGAAGAAGTCCAGCTGCTGCACCCCGGCATCCACGCCGCCACCGGCCCCGACCGCGTTGCCTACGTGCTCGAACCATCGGGCATAGAGGTGACCTACGGCGAACTAGAGGCCAAGTCGAACCAGGTCGCTCACATGTTCCGCGATCTCGGCTTGCAGCGTGGCGATCACATCGCGTTCGTGGCCGAGAACCATCCGCTGTATTTCGTGTTGTGTTTCGGCGCTCATAGGGCCGGGCTGTATTACACGGCGATGTCGAGCCGACTCCACGAGGAGGAGACCGCCTACATAGTCAACAACTCGAACTCGAAGGTGTTCATCGCCACCAACTACAAGCGCGATGTCGCCGAAGCCATCGTGCCGACGACCCCAGACGTGCAGCTGCGCCTGATGATCGATGGCACGTGCACGGGCCACGAATCGTTCGAGGATCGCATTGCCGGCTACCCGACGACCCCCATCGACGACGAGTCTGAGGGGTCGGACATGCTCTACTCGTCGGGCACCACCGGCCAGCCCAAGGGCGTCCTGACCGCGCTGCCCGAGGGTGCCTACGGCACTGCACCCGGCGTGCAGGCCCTGGTGGCCGGTCTGTTCGGCGCCAGTGCCGAATCGGTCTACCTGTCGCCCGCCCCGCTGTATCACGCTGCACCGCTGCGGTTCTGTCTGGCGATGCTGCGCCTGGGCGCCAAGGTCGTGGTGATGGAGCACTTCGATGCAGAAGAGGCCCTCAAGCTGATCGAGAAACACCGGGCCACTGACAGCCAGTGGGTTCCGACGATGTTCGTTCGCATGCTGAAGCTGCCCGAGGAGGTGCGCAGCAAGTACGACGTGTCGTCGATGAAGGTCGCCATCCACGCTGCTGCGCCATGCCCGGTGCAGGTCAAGCAGGAGCTGATCGCTTGGTGGGGTCCTGTCATCCACGAGTACTACGCCGGCTCTGAGGGCAACGGCTTCGTCTACTGCAACAGCGAGATGTGGCTCAAGCACCCCGGCACCGTCGGCATGCCGCTGACCGCCACCGTTCACATCTGCGACGAGGACGGCACCGAGTTGCCTGTCGGCGAATCGGGCACCATCTACTTCGAGGGCGGCGGAACGTTCGAGTACCACGGCGACAAGGAAAAGACGAAGGGGTCGCGCCATCCCGATCATCCCGAATGGTCGACCCTGGGCGACGTCGGCTACATGAACGAGGACGGGTTCTTGTTCCTGACCGACCGCAAGGCGTTCATGATCATCACCGGTGGCGTCAACGTCTATCCCCAGGAAGCCGAGAATCAGCTGATCCTGCACCCCAAGGTGATGGACGCTGCCGTGTTCGGCATTCCCAACGACGACTTCGGTGAAGAGGTCAAGGCGGTTGTGCAACCCCGCGACATGGCCGATGCGGGCCCCGAGCTCGAGCGCGAGCTCATCGCCTATTGCCGCGAGCATCTGGCCGACGTCAAGTGCCCCCGCTCCATCGATTTCAGGCCCGAGTTGCCGCGCCATCCGACGGGCAAGCTCTACAAGCGGCTGTTGAAGGACGAGTACTGGGAGGCTGCGGGTCGCAGCATCTGACCCGTATCACTCATCGACAGGGCCGCCAAGCCGACGTGAGTTCGGCATACTGATCTGCTGTTCCGACAGTCAGGACGACCTCTCGATGACCTACCGTTCGATCCCCACCGCGCCAGGCCGCTCGTTGCCCGCGCCCATCGCCGCGCTCGATCGTCTGTGCCACAACATGTACTGGGCGTGGAACCCGACCATCCGCCGGGTGCTCCGTTCGATCGACTCCGTCAAGTTCGATGCCGGTATGAGCCCTGTGCAGATGCTCGTCGAAGCCGACCTCGAGACCCTGGCCTCCGACCAGGCGTTCGTGGCCGAAGTCGCGTTGGCTGCCGCCGAGCTCGATGCCTACCTGGACGCCCAGGCGCCAGACCATCCGGGGATGAGCCGCGACAACCCGGTGGCGTATTTCTGCGCCGAGTACGGCATCCACGAGAGCTACGCCCAGTACTCGGGTGGGCTCGGCATCCTTGCGGGCGACCACTGCAAGGAAGCCAGCGACATGGACCTGCCGTTCGTGGCAGTGGGGCTGTTCTACCACCTGGGCTTCTTCAGGCAGCTGCTCGACCCTTCGGGCCGCCAGGTCGAGGCCTATCCCAGGTACGACCCGCGGCTGGCGCCGCTGCGCCAGGTGCTGGACGCACAGGGTGGCGAGCCCCTGACGGTCAGCATCGAGTTCCCTGGTCGACAGGTTCACGCCGGCGTGTGGCTGATGGAGGTGGGTCGGGTTCCACTGCTGTTGCTCGACACCGACATCGACGCCAACGAGCCTGCCGACCGGGCCATCACCGCCCAGCTCTACAACGCCACCCGCGAGATGCGTTTCCAGCAAGAGGTCGTGCTGGGCGTCGGCGGAGTGAAGGTGCTGCGCGCGCTGGGCATCGAGCCTGGCGTGTGGCACATGAACGAGGGCCATTCTGCGATGTTGTTGGTCGAGCGAACGGTCGAGGCCATGGCCGCCGGTGCCGATTTCGAGACCGCCACGTCGTCGCTGGCCGACTCGTCGATCATCACCATCCACACACCGGTTGCCGGCGGCAACGAACGCTTCGGTGCCGATCTGGTCGCCGAGGTGCTGGCACCAATGCTGGCCGCGACCGGAGCCGACATCGACGCCCTGCTGAAGCTCGGTCGCGACTCGCAGGACGATCCCGGTGTGTTCGACATGACGGCGTTCGCGCTGCGCCTGTCGCGCCAGGCCAACGGCGTCAGCATCCTGCACGGCGAGACCGCCGACGACACCTGGGCCGAGGTCGTGGGCATGCCTGTGGGCGCTGTCACCAACGGTGTGCACATGCCGTCGTGGCTCGGTCCCGAGATGGCGGCGGTGTTCGGCTCGGTTGGCGCCGAACTGGTCGGGCAGACGTCGCTGGCGTTGAGCCCAGCCCAGGATGCGCCCGCCGCTGGTGTCGAGCCCAGGTCCACATGGGAGGCCATCGCCCAGGTTTCCGACGCCGACCTGTGGAACGCCCACGTCGCACAAAAGACGCGCCTGTGCGAGTTCGTCACCGAGCGCCTGCGGCGTCAGCACGTGCGATATGGCGAAAGCCCAGAGCAGCTTCGCGCCCTCGACGGCGTGCTCGACCCGAACTCGCTGATCATCGGTTTCGCCCGCCGGTTCGCGGCCTACAAGCGCGCCGACCTGGTGTTGTCTGACCTGGCCAAGCTGAGCCAGCTGGTCGGCGACGACGAGCGACCCGTGCAGATCGTGTTCGCAGGCAAGGCCCATCCCCTGGACGAGGAGGGCAAGGCGATCATCTCGAAGGTGTACCAGGCGTCTCAGAGCACCAAGCTGGCCGGCAAGGTGGTGCTGATCGAGGACTACGACATCTCGGTCGGCCGGGCCCTGGTGCAAGGCGTCGACGTGTGGCTGAACAACCCGCTGCGGCCGCTGGAGGCGTCGGGCACCAGCGGCATGAAGGCCGCCGCCAACGGCGTACCCAATGCGTCGATCCTGGACGGTTGGTGGGACGAGGCCTGCATTGGTTCGGGCCCGCTGCAGAACGGCTTCGACATCGGCGCCCGCAAGCCGCGCCGCACCCGTGCCGCCCAAGACCGCTTCGATGCCGACGAGATCCACCGGGTGTTGTCACAAGAATTGGTGCCGCTGTTCTTCGACCGCACCGACGGTGTGCCCAGCGGCTGGGTCCAGGTGATGCGCCGATCGATCGCCACGAGCGTGTACGCGTTTTCCACGCTGCGTATGCTCGAGGACTATCGCGACACGATGTACACACCCGGCTCGACGTTCTCCTGAGCGTCACGCGTGAACGAATCGGGCATCGAGCACTTCGCCAACCTGGTCGAGGCTGCCGCCGACGGCCAGCACGTGCGGCTCGCCGAGATCGCCCTGGCGCTGGCGGCAGTGCTGGCACCAGACGAGGTCGACATCGACCATCGGCTCGCCCAGCTCGACTCGATTGCCCGTCTGGTTCTGACACCCGATCTGGCGGGTGTCAACGAGTTGTTGTTCGACGAGCTGGGGTTTCGTGGCAATAGCGGCCAGTACTACTCGCCGGCCAACAGCCGCCTCGACCTGGTTCTAGACAACCGCACGGGCATTCCGATAACTCTCGCTGTGCTGATGGCCGACGTGGGCGGTTCGGTGGGCCTCGAGCTGTCGCTGACCAATTCGCCAGGCCACGTGTTGGTGGTCGACCGGCTGTCGGGCCTCTGGTACGACGCTTTCAACCGGGGCGCCGAGCTGAACCGTGACGGTGTCGAGGCACTGCTGTCGCCCTTCGTGGGTGGGCGACGGGTTACTCCTGCGATGCTGCGGCCCGCACCCCCTCTGCAGGTGGTTTCGAGGATGCTCAACAACCTGCGGGCGATCTACTCGGGTTCCGACGACCGGTCGGGGCTGCTGGCCGTCGAACGGATGACCTGCGCCATCCCGGGCGCCGATGTGCGCCACCACCTGGTGCTGGCGAACCTCACCGCCGACACTGGCGACCTGGCCGGCGCCGCAGCGTCTCTGGAGGCGGCTGCCGAGGCCAACCCCGGCCGCTCGAACGACCTGCTGAAGCGAGCCACCATCCTGCGGGCCAGACTCAACTAGAAAGGTGCCCAACCCGCACCTTCGCGAACACCGGTGTTCAGACGTCGCCTGGCGCCCTGTGAACACCGGTGTTTGAGGCGAGACGCAGTCGAGGAGCTTCTGTCATGACAGCCTGGCAACGACCCACCGAGGTGAAACTGCTGTCCGGGGACAATCCCCAGGTTCCCAAGGGTGACGGCGAGGAGCCGGTGCGGTTCTACATCGAGCACATGCCGGAGTGGAAACGAGACATCGGCGAACGCATCGACCGGCTCATCGTCGACGCAGTCCCCGGCGTGTACCGCAAGGTCCGTTGGAACCAGCCGTTGTACGGGGCCGACGCCGACACGGTGTTCGCTTCGTTCCGCTGCTTCACCAAGAAGGTCCAGATCGCTTTCCACAACGGCGCATCGCTCGACCCCGAACCGCCCAAGTCTGCCAAGCACCCCAGCGTCCGCTACCTGGACATTCTCGAAGACGATGAACTCGACGAACAACAGCTTTCCGAGTGGTTCCGGCAGGCGTGCGAGCTACCAGGCGAGAAGCTGTGAAACGCGACCATGACTTCCCACAGGGCGTGGTCAGCGGGTGGCTCAGCCGCCGAGGGCGAGTACCCAGGAGACGAACTCGGCGGTGGTCTCGTCGCGGTAGCGGTCTTCGTTGAAGAAACCGTGACCACCACCGGCGGCGACGCGGTACTCGCAGTCGTCGCCCATCGACACGCACAGATCGAGGACGTCTTCCATCTCGACAAGGGCATCGCTGTCGCCGTGCATCACCAGGGTTGGCACGGTGGGTGTGTCGGGCGGCCAGCGCACCAGACCCAGGGCCGGGTTCAACCACACGAACGAGTTGGGTCGAACCCCGGCGTCGTCGTTGTCGGTCAGCGACCTGGACGCTGCCCTGGCACCCGCCGACGCCGCCGCGACGGTGATGCGGTTGGGGTCTATCCCCAGGTCGTCGGCGTTGTTGCGTACGAAGCTCACCACGTCGAACAGGTCTCGAGCCTGTCGTTCGGTGTCGGCACCTTCGGCGAACGTCGAATACTCGACCAGCACGCCAATGCCCCCGGCGTCGGCAAACGCCTGGGCCTGGGTCTGGAAATCGCCCGGATTACCCCGGGCGCCGTGAACGAACAAGATGGCGGGCAGAGCCGACTGCTGCACCTGATCGCTGCCGAGCAGGTGCAGGTACAACGGCCTGTCGTCGTTGGCGCCCCATTGCACCACCCGAGCGCCGACGTCGAGTTCGGGGTATCCGATCGGGTCGGGCAGGCGCGAATCGGCCACGCGAACCCATATCACCGCCCCGAACGCGAACACGATGCCGATGGTGGCCGCAATGCTGAGCCATCGCTTCGACGGCTTCATGGGTTACTTGAAATCGCGGGGGTGGGGGAGCGACCGGATGTGGGCGGTCTCGTTGATCGACATCAGGCTGCGCTGACCAGACGACGCCACCAGCACCCGGCTGATCGACGTGTAGTCGACGTTGCAGAACATGAAACGGTCGCGGCCACGCTCGAGCACGTCGTTCAGATAGGCGTTGATGACACCGCCGTGGCATACCACGGCAACCCGTTGACCCTTGTGGTCAGAAGCGATGCGCGCGACCTCTGCCAGCACCTTGTCCTGGAAGGTGGTGGAGTCGCCCATGCCCTCGTACCCGCCCTGCATCAGGCGCTGCCAGGCTTCGTAGTCGGTCTGCTTCAACACATCGGAAGGGATGTAGGAAGTGTGGTGCCGGTCGAATTCGGCCAGGTCGTCGCGGACGATGGCTTCCATCTTCAGCGCCCATTCCAGCGGCTGTGCGGTTTCGCGGGCCCTGTTCATCGGGCTCACGTAGATGGCATCGATCTGTTCCTGCGTGAGCCATGCGGCCATGGCCTCGGCCTGACGGCGCCCCAGCTCGGCCAGGGGTGGGTCGGCGGGCGACCCGTCTTCGGTTTCGATGTGTTCGGGAAGTCCGTGACGGACAAAAATCAGCTCCACGTGCGCCGAGGCTAGCGCGGTACCCTTCCGACCTATGACTCGGCGCACGAAGATCATCGCCACGATCGGCCCCGCCTCGAATGACGACGCGATCCTCAAAGAGATGATCGTCGCCGGAATGGACGTGGCGCGCATCAATACCTCCCATGGCCACCTCGACGATCACCTCGAGACGATGTTGGCCGTGCGTCGCGCCGCCGAGAACGTCGGCAAACACGTGGGTGTGCTGGCCGACCTGCCAGGCCCCAAGGTTCGCACCGCCCCGTTCCCCGAGGGTGGCGTGACGCTGGCCGAGGGCGACCGGGTGCGGGTCACCGCGGGCTCCAAGGCGTCGAACCGCGAGATGATCGAGGTCGACTACGAGACGATCGCCCTCGACATGCGCACTGGCGACAAACTCGCCTTCGGCGACGGCCAGGTGATAGCGGTGGTCGAGGCCAAAGACGGCGACGACCTGATCGCACGCGTCGCCTACGGCGGCCTGCTGGAGGGGCGCAAGGGTCTGCACATACCCAGCGATCGCCTGCGCGTCACCGCCCCGACCGATGTCGATCTCAAATATCTCGACGCGTTCGTCGAGCACGGCGTCGACATGGTGGCGTTGAGCTTTGCCCGGTCGGCCCACGACATTCGCCGCCTCGGGGTCGAACCGGCTCCGCGCGGCCCGCTGGTCGTGGCCAAGATCGAGACTCGTGCCGCGGTCGAGAACCTCGAGAGCATCATCGATGCCTCCGGCGCGGTCATGGTGGCCCGCGGCGACCTGGGCGCAGAGTGCCCCATCGAGGAGATACCGCACCTCCAGAAGGAGATCATCTCCGAGTGCATCGCCCAGGGGCGGCCCGCCATCACCGCCACCCAGATGCTCGAGTCGATGATCACCTCGCCCACACCCACCAGGGCCGAGGCATCCGACGTGGCCAACGCCGTTTTCGACGGTTCGTCCGCAGTGATGCTGTCTGGTGAGACGGCCGTGGGGCACGACCCCGTGAACACGGTTCAGATCATGGCCCGCATATGCCAGCGCGCCGATGCCGCGTTCGACTACGACAAGTGGGCCGAGCGCATCACGTCGATCCGCAGCCAAACCGCGGGGTGGTGCAGGCATCCGATCGCACCACAGACGCAATCACCCGCGGCGTGGGAGGTGTCGCGCCAGCTCGACGCTGCGGCCATCATCTGTTTGAGCCGCACCGGCTACACGGTGCGCTCTATCGCACGCTTTCGGCCCGACACACCCATCCTGGGATTCAGCTCAGAAGACCGCACCGTCAGCCAGCTGTCGCTCAGCTGGGGCGTCAAGCCGGCATTGCAGCCCGACCGCACCACGTCGCACGAGATGGTCCAAGACGCCCTGCACATGTCGCGCGACATGTACGGCCTGCGCACCGGCGACACGGTGGTGGTGATATCGGGTCACAGCACCGAGACCCGGGCCACCGACACCCTTCGGGTGATGACCATTCCCTAGACCCGGCAGGGGTCGGTCAGCGATCGAGGATCGAGCCGATGATGGCGCCCACGTCGAGCGTCATGGCCGCGTCGCCACACGCCGGATTGTCGGGCACCGTGACCTCTTTGCCGAACAGGCTGCAAGAGCACGTCGCCTGGCATTCTTTGAGGGCATCGCGTTGGGTCCACACGGCGAAGATCGCCAGGGCTATCAACAACAGGTAGACGGTCTTGGTGACCACGGTCTTGACGATCTTGGCCACCATCACGGCGGCCACCGCCAACAGGAACATCACGCCCATGCTGATTTGGGCGAGGCGTTCGGCATCGAGCCATTCGGGCATGTTCGCGGAGAGTACCGCGCAAACGTCAGCTTTCGAGGTCGGTCAGAAGATCGATGCGGCGCTGGTGACGCCCGCCCTCGAACTCGGTCGCCAGCCACAGATCGACGATCTCTTCGGCCATGAACGGGGTGACAACCCGGCCTCCCATCGACAACACGTTGGCGTCGTTGTGCAGCCTGGACATGCGGGCCATCCACAGGTCGTGGCACAGCGCGGCCCTGACGCCGGCGACCTTGTTGGCGGCGATCTGCTCGCCCTGACCCGAGCCGCCCATCACGATTCCGCGGTCGGCTTCGCCGGCCACCACCGCACGTCCGACCGCAGCACAGATGGGTGGATAGTCGCAGCTCTCGGTCGAGTTGGTACCGAAGTCGGTCACGTCGTGGCCTTCGGATCGAAGGTACTCGACTAGGTGTTGCTTGAGCTCGAAGCCGGCGTGGTCGGAACCGATCGCTATACGCATCCAGGAGATACTAAGGGCTGCCGCGCTAACGTTTCGACTATGAGCAACGTCAGCCTGACACCCTCGGGACCGCCCGAAACGATCATCGCTGAGGTGCCTGCCGAGCAATCGCAGGCTCTGGCCGCGGCCCTCTCCCGGCCCGCCGACCAGCAGAGGGCGGCGGTGGCAGAGGTCGTGGCCCGCTATCCGCGTTATCTCGATGCTTGGGCTGCGCTGGGCTGCCTGGGACGCGACCCCGTCGAGCGTTATGCGGCGTTTCGTGTCGGCTATCACCGGGGCCTCGACACCCTGAGGGCCAACGGCTGGCGGGGCAGCGGTTATGTGAGGTGGGCACACGACACCAACCGCGGGTTCTTGCGTTCGTTGCTGGGCCTGCATCGCTCTGCGGCCGAGATCGGCGAAGCCGACGAGGAAGAGCGCTGCGCCCAGTTCCTGCTCCAACTCGACCCGTCAGGGGTTCCCGCTGGCGAATGATGACCTCGTAGGCGCGGTGCTGGCCGGAGGCCGGTCGACGCGCATGGGGTCCGACAAGGCCTTGGTCCCGGTGGGCGATGTGCCGATGGTGCGAATCGTGGCCGACGTGTTGCGTGCGGCAGGTATCGAACGCGTCTATGTGGCCGGTTCGATGTCGCGGCGTGCCGGCCTTGTGGCGGGGTGCGAGGTCATCGACGACATAGCCGAAGGTCGCGGCCCCCTGGGCGGCGTGGCCACCGCTCTGGCATTGGCCGACACGGTGATGGTCTGCACCTGCGATGTTCCGGGCATCGACGCGCACGATGTACAGACTCTGTTGGCTGCACTGCGCAGCCAGCCGGCCGCCGACGTCGCCGTTGCCCGCTCGGGCGTGCAGATCCACCCCCTGGTGTCGGTGTGGAGGTCTGGGCCGACCCGGCCCATCGTGCTCGATGCCATCGCCGAGGGCCCCGCTTCGGTCATGTCGGTGCTGGACCGCCTTGCTAGCGTCGAGGTCGAACTGCCGGCCACACATCTGGTCAACATCAACACGCCGGGCGAGCTGGCAGAATTTGTTCAGCAACACTCGGGTCGTGCCGAACGGTAACGTCTGTGTCCGCTGTACATCCGAACACCCCAGGAGTTACCCCTGATGCCTGAAGTCGACACAACGGTGGCTGAGGCTCCGTGAGTCGCGCACGAAAGGGGAACAACAAGCCCGAACGGCGCACCAAGCCCCGCGCCGCCGGCGAGAGCTACCGATGGGTCGACACCGAACAAGGCCTAGACGAGGTCGTCGAGGCGATCTGCGAGGCCCCCAGGTTCGCGCTCGACACCGAGTTTCACCGCGAGCGCACCTACTACCCCAAGGTTGCGCTGGTCCAGTTGGCGTGGGACAACGCCGAACATGTTGTGCTGATCGACCCATTGGCCGTCGACATCGCCCCGCTGGCGAAGGCTCTCGAAAGCCCGGGTGTGGTGGTCATGCATGCGGCACAACAAGACCTCGAGGTCTTGACCCGGGCCTGCGGCACCGTTCCGACCGACCTGTTCGACACCCAGATAGCCGCAGGTTTCGTGGGTCTCAGCTCACCCTCGCTGTCGACCCTCTCCGATCGGTTCCTGAAGCGGCGCCTGCCCAAGGGCGATCGCCTCACAGACTGGTTCCAGCGCCCGTTGAACCAGGCCCAGCGCGAGTACGCGGCGTCCGACGTGCTGCATCTCGAAGAGATCCACGATCTGCTACTCGCCGATCTGGAACAGCGTGGGCGTGTCGCCTGGGCAGCGGGCGAGTGCGAGAAGCTGCGAGCCAAGCCCATAGCCGACGGCGACCCCAACCTGGCCTGGTTGAAGATCAAGGAGGCCAGGCATCTTCGCGGCCAGGCCAGATGTATTGCCAGCGAACTGGCAGCTTGGCGCGAGCGCACCGCCAGGGCCACCGATCAACCGGTGCGTTTCGTGTTGTCTGATCTGGCGCTGGTGACCGTCAGCCAGAACGCACCCAAGACCATCGACCAGCTCAAGGCGGTGCGGGGTCTCGACGGGCGCCATCTGAAAGACGGGGCCGGGCCCCAAATACTCGATGCGGTGGCGCGCGGCGAGCAGATGCCCCAGAGCGACATCGAGAGCACGTCTTCGACGACACAAACCCTCGAGCGGCGCCTGCGCCCGGCCGTTACCCTGGTTTCGGCGTGGATCAGCCAGCTGGCCAGGGACGAAGACCTCGATCCGACGCTGCTGGCCACCCGGTCAGACATCGTGTCTTTCCTGCGCGACGAACCCGACGCCGCCCTGCGCGAAGGCTGGCGAAACGAGCTCATCGGCACACGCGTGCGAGCCCTCGTGGAGGGCAAGGCGGCCCTCGCTTTCGACGATGGTTCGCTGGTGCTCGTCGAGAGGTGAAATCGCTGTGACCTGCGGTTTTTCGGGCTTCGTGTCGTGTTCTGGGTCGCCTGTGGCACTACACTCGCCAAGGTCCGCGGCCAGGAGGGCGCCCACGTGGTGAAGAAAGGTCGACATCGCCGCTACGAAGAAGCACGGCGATTTCAGCGTTCCTCGAGTTTCAACCTCGAGGAGTTCGATCTCGACGCTCCCGACCCGTTCGCCCTGCCCGACACCGGCGTCAACTTCGACGACGACGATGACGAGTACGACGACGAGGAAGACAAATACGCCGAGCTGGCCCGCAAGTACGCCGATTTCGACGACGGCGAGGGCGACGACTCCGAGGACGACGATCGCTCCTGATCGCACTCGGCCGACTTGGGGCCGGGTTCAGATCCCCAGGGCTGCCATTCCGGTGGTCAACCACGCACTGCTCGAGCGGGGCATCACCACTTCTTGAATCAGGTCGGTCATCTCGCTCATCCGACGCTCGTGGTCTGACCTGCGGGTCAATCCGTTGGTCAGATACACGCCCACGACACCATCGGCCGGGTCGCAGAACGCCCTGCCCGCAATGCCGTCGTGACCGAAGGCCCGGTGCCCGAACGATCCGCTGAACGATCCGGCCACCTGGAAACCCAGCCCCCACGGAACCGGCGCGCCCAGCGTGCGGTCGCGTACCCCGTAGCGGTGCACAGCGTGGAACAGCTCGGCCGTGGTCTCTGACACGATTCGGTGGTCGGGCCCTGTCAGAGCCTCGTACAGGCGTCCTAGGGCACGTGCCGAACCCCAAGCGCTGATTCCCGGATCGACCTTGGCCATGTGCCAGGTGGTGTTGTGGATGCTGTCGCGGCGGTGCTCAACACCTCCGGCGGTATAGCCCCTCCAGTGAACGGGCGAGATCTTGCCGCTGAGGCGCTCGATGTCGCGCGGACCCAGCCCCAATGCGATCTGGCCCACCAGGCCGGCGGGCTTCAAGACGTTTCGGTGCAGCAGCTTCTCGATGGGCTTGCGCTCGGCGCTTTCCAGAACCGCTTGAAGCACCTTCCAACCAGGCGACGAGTGGAACGCTGCGGCGACGCCGGGAGGGTGCTCGGCGCGGTGCTGACAGATCTGGGCCAGGGCATCGGGGCCGTCGAGGTCGCGGTCGCCCAGTTCGGCGCCTGCGAACCCGCCCATGTGCGTCAGTACGTGGCGAACGGTGCACGCCTCTTTGCCGTTGCCCCACTGGGGCAGATGTTGTGCGATCAGGTCGTCGAGGCCGATCTTGCCGCGTTCGACCGCCTGGGCCACCAGCACCGTCGTCAGGGGCATGCCGGCCTCGTACAGGCGCAGAACATGGTCGGTCCCCAGGGGATGATCTTGAATCAGGTAACCGTCGGCCATGTCGACCAGCGGTTCGCCACCCACCGAGACGTAGAGCTGTGATCCGGCCTGGAGGCCCCGCTCACGGTGGGTGGCCATGAGGGCGCGTAGCGACTCGATCGAAGCCATGTCGGCTATGTCGGCCGCGACCTCGGCCACATCAGCGGTGGGCTGGCCTTGCCCAGCTCGTCCATGCGTCGTGCCAGCTCGTCGTAGATGTGTTCACCACAGATCGCCACCAGCTCGTCGCGCAAGCTCACATAGGCCGGGCGGGCGTGGTTCAGTGCGCTGGGGTCGGTGGTGCACCACCAGCCGAAGTCGGCACCTCCCTCGCCCCAGTCGCGGCGGGCCCACTCTCGAACCATCGTGTAGATGTGGCCGGTTTCGGTTTCGTGGTCTTCTCGGCGAACCGGCACCTGCCAGCACACTTCGGGCTTCAGCTCGTGAGGCGAGACATCGCCGTCGAGCGCGGCCAGGTGAAGTGCACAGCCCGCACCTCGTGCAAAATCGGCCCGGTTCAGGAACACGCATGCGCCGTCGACCACCTTGGTCTTGCGCGAGGTCGAAGCGTCGTCGGCTTCAGGATCCGATGACACCGTCTCGAACGGGTCGTCGACCTGCAGCTGCCAGTTGTCGGGCCCCAGGTAACGAGCGACAGCGTCGGTCACGGCGCGCTCGTCGGCTTCGTCGCTCATGTATGCGCCATGCTCGCAACAGCCGATGGCTTCGTCGGGTTCGGGGCCGATGCCCTGGCAACCTCGCCCGTAGATGCACCCATAGCCCGAACCCAGAAACGTGACGTCGAACATCCATGTGCGTTCTTCGTCGGGGTCGTCGAACGAGATCCACTCGCGGCGATCTTCCACGCCGAGAGAGTAGGCCAGTCACACCCCGCCGGTACCGTGTTGACGATGAAAGGTCATGAACTCCAGGACGACCTCGACCGCGTCGCAGATTCGCTCGACACGCTCAGCGAGGCCCTCGCCGAGCTGGGCATCGCGGCGCTGCGTGCCGCCATCGACGATCCAGACTCAGACGGCCGACGTCCAGAGGTCGAAAAGCGCATCTCCCGTGCCCGCCGCAGCGTCGAGAAGGCCGCGGTGATACTGCGCAACGAGTCGACGGCGGGAATGCTGTGACGGATCCGTCAGGTCCGGTGGCCGCGGGCCCCACGGCCGAGCAGCTGATCGAGGCTCTGGCAGACGACGTCGGCAACGCCAACCGGCGCCACGTCGTCGAACTGCTGGAGGCTGCGGTGGGCCTGGTGTCAGATCATCCCAGCCGGCTCGACCTCAAGATCGCATCTGCCGCGCTGACCGAGATGCGTCAGGCGTTCGCCACCTTCGCTCCGTATCACGACCGCCGCAAGGTCACTGTGTTCGGTTCGGCGCGCACCACCCCCGACAGCCCGGCCTATACCGCGGCCCACGACGTGGCCGCCGAGATGGCCAGCCGCAATTGGATGGTCGTGACGGGTGCCGGGCCGGGCATCATGCTGGCCGCCAACCATGGTGCCGGACGCGAGATGAGCTTCGGGGTCAACATACGCCTGCCCTTCGAGCAGGAGGTCAACGCCTTGTTGCACGGCGACGAGAAGCTCGTCGAGATGAAGTACTTCTTCACCCGCAAGCTGATGCTGATGAAGGAGTCCTCGGGTTTTGTGGCCCTGCCTGGAGGTTTCGGCACCCAGGACGAGACCTTCGAGCTGCTGACCCTGCAACAGACCGGCAAGGGCGAACCCGCGCCCGTCGTGTTGCTCGATGTGCCTGGTGGCACCTACTGGCAGCGGTGGGTCGACTTCGTCGTCGACGAACTCGAAGGCGGGGGCATGATCAACCCCCTCGACCACACCCTCTACACGATGACCGACGACGTCCAGGTCGCCTGCGATGCGGTGACGTCGTTCTGGCACAACTATCACTCGATTCGTTATGTGGGCGACCGCCTGGTGGTGCGGATGCAGCGCCGCATCCCAGACGAGGCCATTGACGAACTCGGCGACCGGTTCTCGCACCTGCTCGACAGCGGCCGTTTCGAGCGGTCAAAACCGCTGCGACCCGAGGTGATCGACGAAGACTTCGTCGATCTTCCCCGAATCGCTTTCAACTACGGTCGCCGCCACTACGGCAAGCTGCGCGGCCTCATCGACGTCGTCAACCGCTACTAGGAGCATTCACGCGAACCCGAAGGGTTCAAGTGAAGATCACCTGGGCGCCCTCCGACAGTTCGATGAAGTCGGTGGCGGTGATGATGTCGCTGACCTCGTCGGCCAGGTCGTCTTTGGTGTAGCCCATCATGTCGACCGACATCTTGCATGCCCACAGCTGTCCGCCCGCGGCCTCGATCATCTCGATGAACTCGGGGATCTCTGGGACTTCCAGGTCGTGGATCTGCTTCTTCATCATCTTGGTGGCCATCGCCGTCATGCCCGGCAATCCGGCCATGCCCTGGGGCATGTGGAACCGGCCGCCTCCCGGAGGATGCATGGCGGTGTTGCCCATCCAGGTGAACTGCAGGTCGTGCATGTGCTTCTTGGTCACTATGTCGAGGCCCCAGAAGGTGAAGAAGATGTGGGTCTCGATGCCCTCCATCAGGGCGGCGTTGGCCATCACCAGCGACGGATAGGCCATGTCGAGGGTGCCCTTCGAGGCGATGAAGCAGATCTTGCGATCGCTGTCGTCGTCGCCGAAATCGGGAACCAGTGGCTTGTCAGACATTTCGGATCCTTTGGATCGGTTGAAGGCTGAGTTCAGACGCAACCGTGCGGCTTGGGTACGCCGGCGATGTAGGACATCTTCTTGGCCGGCTTCTTGGGGAACAGCTGGAACAGTTGCTTGGTCGGCACACCGCCGACGTTGGCGACACGGCGAAGCATCGGGGTTTCGCCCTGCTCCTTGTAGTCCTCGCGGAGGAACTTGATCACCGGCCAGTGGTCTTCGGTCATCTCGATGCCGATGTTGGCCGCCAGTTCCTTGGCGATGTCTTCGTTCCACTCTTCGTATTCGGTCATGAAGCCCTCGTCGTCGACGTGGACCTCAACTCCGGCGATGGTGGTGGTGCTCATTTCTTGTCTCCTGTTTCGATAGTGGGGCGGGTGGGGTCGACTTCTGAAACGACGCCCAAGGTGTTGAGTGCACGGCCGAGGCCCTTGCGGATCTCGGGGTCGCGCATGCGCTTCAGAAGCTGGAAGAAGCTGGGAGCCTCGGCCGGCTCGAGTTGCATCTGCGCCTGCTGATGCTGCACGGCTTCGATCATGCGGTACAAGACCGCCATGATTTCGGGCTGGGTCAGTTCTTTGACGGTGTTCAGGATCAGCACGACGTTGTCGCCCAGTGCCTGCACATCGTCTTCGGTGAAGTTGGTGACGACCTCGTCCACCACTCGCATCCCGCCCTTGGCAAAGGCGAAGTAACCCTTCTGGTCGGCCTCGACCAACCGGTCGGTGGCGAAATCCATCACCTGGTCGCTGAGAGGCCACATGTCCGATGCCAGCTCGGCGAACACCTCGAGGTATCCAAGCGCCTGGTCGAGTATCGGAGCCACCCGAACCACCCGGCGAAGCAGCTGGGCGAAGTCGGCGATCTCGACGTCGGCGCTGAGCTCGTCGAGCTCTCGGCTGACCACTTCGAGGAAGTCGCCGGCGATGGGCATGGCGTCGGCCTGTAGCTCGGTCCACATCTCGCGGCGCCGTTTGGCCTGCATGGCCTCGTCGGCCAGGAATGCGACCTGTTGGGTCAATACGTCGATCTTGGCTTCCAGCTCGGCGATCGACGGAGCTTGCGCCACGGTCATCGCAGGTCCTCCCTGACCTTGCCCGCCATCGACATCAGGGCCGGGATGGGCATGGCCTTGCCTTGCAGCAGGACGTTCCAGTAGATCCACTTGAACATCAGCTTGCCCCAGTGGTTTGCCTCGGTCTCCTCCAGCAGCGAGAACGGGCCTATTCCTGGCAGCGGGTACTTGCCCGGCAGGGGCTCGGTGTCGTAGTTGAAGTCGATCAGCAGGCCCTTGCCGTGGCCCGACTCGATGAAGCAGTTGGCGTGGCCGTCGAAGACCTCGCGCATCGGCTTGCCCTCGATGTAGTCGAGGAAGTTGTCGGTGAAGATGTCGATGGCGAAGTGGGCCACCGATCCGGCCTTCGATGTGGGTAGCGCCGCCGCATCGCCCAGGGCGAAGATGTTCTCCCAGTCCTTCGACAAGAAGTTGCCCTTGTCGACCGGAACGTGGCGCAGCTCGTCGCCCAGGCCGGAGCGGCCGATGTATTCGGCGCCCATGTTCACCGGCACGGTCACCAGCAGGTCGTATTCGACCTCACGTTCGTCGAAGCTGATCAGCTTGTGGTTCTCGCCATCGACCTGCTCGAGGAAGAAGTCTGCCTGCAGACCGATCTTGCGCTCGTCGAGCATGGCGCCGAGATGCTTCGACGCCACCGGCTTGGTGAATGCACCTGGCAGGGGAGTGACGTATTCGATTTCGACCCGGTCGCGCATGCCGCGCTCGGTGAAGAACGCGTCGGCCAGGAACGTGAACTCCAGCGGGGCCACCGGGCACTTGATGGGCATCTCGATGATCTGAACCACCAGCTTGCCGCCGTCCCATGTGTCGAGCTTGTCTCGCAGGGCCTCGGCGCCGTCGATGGTGTAGAAGTCGAACACCGACTCGTACCAGCCGGGCTCGCCTGCGCCCAGTCCGGGCGTTTCGTCCGGTGTGGCGTGGGTGCCGGTGGCGATGATCAGGTAGTCGTAGTCGAGGGTCTGGCCGTTGGTGAGCTTGACCGTGTTGTTCTGGGGCTCGACCAGGTCGATCTCGGACTTGATCAGCTCTACGCCCCGCGGCATGAACCGGCGCTTGGGCTTCTCGAGTTCGGCTCGGCTGTATCCGCCGAAGGGCAGGAACAGCAGGCCTGGCTGGTAATAGTGGGTCTCGTACTGGTCGACGAGGGTGATCTTCCATTCGTGTTCGTCCAGAACTGGGCGCAGCTTGTTGGCGACCATCGTTCCGGCGGTGCCGGCTCCGAGCACCAGTAGCTTCTTCACGGCTGACTCCTTTGGAATCGTGTGTTGTTCGTCATGTCGCCGTTCCTGCGATGGCGGCGATCGATTCGAGCTTGTTGACCAGCTGGCTGTGGTCGTCGGCCAGCCGCGAGATCAGGTCGCTGAACTGCGACAGGTTGCGTGCGATCCAGTCCTGGTGGGGCCGGTCGATCCAGTAGACCTCCATGGCGTGACCGGCGACCGTGGCCAGGGGTGTTGCGGTGTCGTCGGCGATGCGGGCGAGCTCGTCGTGCGACGGCGGCCACACCTGGGGTGCCACACCTCCGACGATGACCATTCCGCTGAGGGTGCTGCCGGTGCGGATGAAGCTGCGGGCGCACAACACACCCAGGTGGCTCTGGACGAAGTGTGGTTCCAGGTCGATCTGCTCGCCCAGCCGGCGCCAGCCGGCGCTGCAGCGGTCGGGGGCGTCGACGCTGTCGTAGATGGCTTTGAAGTATCCGCAGGGGTTGGCCACCGTGGTCAGCGCATGGCCGGCCATGTCGGTTACCACGGCCATGACGCCGAACAGATCGGCGGCCAGATCGGCTATGGCCTGCGCCGTGTCGGTTGGGATCAGCCGTTCGAGGCTCAGCGTGGAGGACCGCTGCACGGCGTGGGTCGCAGGCACCGGCTCGGTCGCAGCTGCAGGTGAACCACCACCCAGCAGCACCTGGACCTGGTCGGATGGGAAACGCCATTGGCGACCGACCTTGACGGCGGGGAGGCGCCCGTCCTCGGCCATCCGATAAACCGTCGACCGGTCGACTCGGAAGAGGTCTTGGACTTGGCGTGAGGTGAGCAGGGTCACCGGGTGCCTCCTATGCCGTCTAATGCATCATGTGCCTACTGATGCACCATCACCTAGAGGCATAAGGCCCTGCTCGGCTATCGCGATGGGCGATGTCCTATTTGTTCGAGGCGGCGACCACGTATTCGACCGGAATGAGCTTGCGGCGGCTTTCCTTGAGCCCGTCGACGCGCTGGCGCGTGACCTCGGCGACGTCGAGCTTGCCGTCGGCGCGGCCGTAGCTGGTGGTGCGCTGCTGAAGGGTGCGACCGAGCGGATCGACGAGGTTGCGGAAGTCGGCCTCGGTGAGGCCCTGGCCATGGCTGGCACCCGCGGCGCGGCTGATGTTCTCGTCCATCAGGGTGCCGCCCAGGTCGTTGGCGCCCGCCATCAGGATCTGCCGTGCGCCCTCGATGCCGATCTTCACCCAGCTGACCTGGACGTTGTCGATCAGGCCCCGATACGCGATGCGGCCCACAGCGTGCATCAGCAGTGTTTCGCGGAAGGTCATGCCTCGGCGGGCGCGTTTGTAGAGGTACACGGGTGCGGCCATGTGTACGAACGGCAGCGGAATGAACTCGGTGAAGCCACCGGTGCGCTTTTGCAGCGAGCGGGTGCGCACCATGTGGCGGGCCCAGTGCACCGGGTTCTCGACGGACCCCGCCATGATGGTGATGTTCGAGCCCAGGCCCACACTGTGGGCGGCCTCGTGCACGTCGAGCCACTCGTCGGTGGTGACCTTGTCGGGGCACAGCACGGCACGAATCTCGTCGTCGAGGATCTCGGCCGCAGTGCCAGGCAGCGAGGCCAGACCGGCGTCCTTCAGCATCGTCAGATACTCGACCAGGTCGACGCCCAGACGTTTGGCGCCCTCGTGCACCTCCAGGGCCGTGAACCCGTGCACGTGCATACCCGGAACGGCTTCCTTCACCGCCCGGGCGACCTCGATGTAATAGTCGCCGTCGAAGCTGGGGTGGATGCCGCCCTGCAGTGTCACCTCGGTGGCGCCCAGTTGGGCGGCCTCGATGGCGCGCTGCTGAATCTCTTCGAGGGTCAGCAGGTACGGCGTGCCGCGCAGGTTGTGGCTGAGCTTGCCCTTCGCGAAGCCGCAGAACGTGCACTTGAACGTGCACACGTTGGTGTAGTTGATGTTTCGGTTGTGGACCCATGTGGCCGTGTCGCCCACAGCCTCGCGACGCAGCTCGTCGGCCAGGGCCGCCACCGCAGTGACCTCGGGCCCTCGGGCACCAAACAGGGTCACGATCTCGTCTATGCCGACCTCTTGGCCGGCGCGCACACCGTCGAGGACCTCGGCCACGGGCCCTCGAATGGGCGTCGTGGTGCCCGGCAACAGGATGGGTGGGGGATTGGACGCGCCCGAGTACCAGGCGGTGTTGTCCTCGCCCACCACGGTGTATTCGGCGCCGTCGCCCACCTGCATGGCTTCCTCGATCTGTTCGGGGAAGTAGCCGCCGGGATCGTCGCGGCCGAGACTTTCTGCATCGCTGCGGTCGAGCACTGCGAAGCGGTTGGATTCGGCCAGCCAGGTTTGGGGATCGAGTGCGAACTCGGGGTAGATGGTCAGCCGTGGGGCCAGGACATGGCCCTTGGCCTCGGTCACCTCGCGCAGCCGGTCGAGCGCCGGCCATGGGCGTTCGGGGTTCACGTGGTCGGCGGTCACGGGCGAAACCCCGCCCCAGTCGTCGATGCCGCAATCGACGAGGCCACCGAAGTCGTCGGACAGGTTGGGTGGTGCCTGTAGGTGGATGTCTGGCGGCAAGATCAGGCGGGCGAGGGCTATCGCTTGGGCGTATTCGTCCGGAGGGCAGGCCGGATACTTGTGCATTGCCGTGCCCTGCTTGGGCAGGAAGTTCTGAACGATTACTTCTTGGATGTGGCCGTGGCGCCGGTGCGACTCGGCGATGGCCCACAGCGCCTCTACCCGGTCTTCGACCGTTTCGCCGATGCCGACCAGGATGCCGGTGGTGAATGGAATCTGCAGCTCGCCCGCGTATTCGAGGGTGTCCAGGCGACGCTGGGGAACCTTGTCGGGCGAGCCCCTGTGGGCGTCGAGGTCGTCGCGGAGGGTTTCCAGCATCATGCCCTGGCTGGGGGCGACCTCGCGAAGCAACTCGAGCTCGCTGCCGAACAGGGCTCCGGCGTTGGCGTGGGGCAGCAGCCCGGTTTCGTCGCGCACCAGCCGGCACATGGCGGCCAGATAGTGCACGGTCGACTCATAGCCGTGATCGTCGAGCCAGCGACGGGCGGCCGGGTATCGCTCTTCGGGGCGCTCGCCCAGCGTGAACAGGGCCTCGTGGGTTCCCATCGCGGCCCCGGCCCTGGCGATGGCCAGGACCTCTTCTGGGGTCAGATAGGGGCTGTCGAGACGAGCCGGCGGCTGGGCGAAGGTGCAGTACCCGCACTTGTCGCGGCACAACATTGTCAGGGGGATGAACACCTTGGGCGAATAGGTGATGCGCGTGCCGAAGTGCTGGTCGCGCACCGCCCCCGCCAGGGCCACGAGGTCGGCTAGGGGAGTGGCGAGCAGGCGCTCGACGGAAACTGTCGACTGGCTGGTTCTGGTCGGCATCGGTATCAGGCAGCCTCGATCTCGGTGGCGGGCACTTCGACCCCACAATTGGGGCAACTGACGGCGAGCGACACCTCGGTGCCGCAGGCCGAATGGTTCAACACGACCGGCCGTTCGCCGTCGGAACACCAGCGGTCGCCCCAGCGCATCATGGCGATCAGGGCGGGCGACAGCTCGCGGCCGCGCTCGGTGAGGTGGTACTCGTGCCGCAGCGGCCGTTCCTGGTAGGGGACCTTGTGCAATATGTCGGCCTCGACCAGCTTCTGAAGTCGGTCGCTCAGGAGGTTCTTTGCTATGCCGAGGTCTTCCTGGAGCTGCGAGAACCTGCGCAGTCCACGAAACACGCCACGGATCACCAGCAGCGTCCAGCGGTCGCCGACGATGTCGAGCGTGCGGGTGATGCTGTCTGTGGGCGGAGTCGGTCACGGTCGCGCCGCACCGTAACGCAGTAGGTTTCGATTTGCAACCTAGCTGGAACGTCGAGGATGGCGTGCCACCGAGTGTGTTCAGGCCGCTCAGCCTGACTGCGTGGTTTGGTTTGGCGGTTTGGCCCTCGTTGTTTTCGTGGTGGTGGTTTGGTCCATTCCCTGATGACAGCGCCGTGGCTATCCTCGAGTCGCCAATCGTCTGCTGTGTGGCCCATGAGCAGCCGTGCGTTCATGGCGTGTAAGCGGTCGTGGTGGTGTGGGCATAGCAGCGCCAGGTTGTCGAGGTCGGTGGTTCCTCCGTGTTCGCGGTGGTGTAGGTGGTGGGCTTCGCAGCGTGTGGCTTCGGTATCGCAGTGCCGCCACCTGCATGTGCCATCACGAACGGCCAGGGCGAGTTTCTGTGTTGGTGTGGCGTATTCGACGTCATATGCCAGGTCCAGCAGCCGACGGTCCGCCTGCTGAAACCAAGCATTGATCTGGGCCCTGCGCAACATCCCCGAGCGATAGATGCCGGTATTTGGGTTCCGTCGAGGGTGTAGGCCGATCCGTCGGGTTTGTCGAGTTGGTCGATGTCGATGATGAGGTTCACGCTGCCCCTGGCCTCTGCGGGGTGGTGTGTAGGAGGCCGTCTGTGAGCATGCTTGCGATGACGTCTGCGCCGCGTTGTTGGTGTGATCTGCGCTTTCTGAGGTCTGTGATGGTGCGCATGTCGTGGTGAAATGCGGCGCGTTCGCGGCGGTCGTATTCGGCTTTCAAAGCCGCACCAGTGACCGGGTCCAATGTTGCGGTGAACCAGATCATGTCTTCATCGTCGATCCCACAAGACCCACGCCGGCGCGTCCGCTGACGGGCCAGGCGGTCTTCAGGGTTTTCGCGGGTTTGTTCGCGTTCGGCCTCACGAACCGCCGCCTTGGTCTCATCCGCCGACTGACCCATGGCTTCATCCAGCAGGCGGGCTTTGATGTCGTCGGGCAGATCGGTGCTGGTCAGGTAGTCGGCCTGCTCGGAGTTGATGTCTCCAGCCTCCAACGCCTCCGCAACATCGGGATTCGTCGCTAGACGCTGTGACCTGGCCTCGGCCTCACGCTGGGCCTTACGCGACGGCGCAGGAGGCCCAGGATCCGGCTTGGACCCACCCTCCGACTCCTTGCCTTTACGGTTCGCAGCACGCTGACGGGCCTTGGTCAACGCGCTCAACAAACGAGCCTCGTGACCATCCAAACGTGCACGCACGCGACGAAGGCCGCCGAGCTCGGCTTCGAGCCCGGCGACATCCATCACTGCTAGTTGCTCGGCGCCGCTAAGCACCACCCGCACCGCTGTCACGCCACAAACCCTAAACAGGGGGTGGGACAACCAACCCAAGCCCACTCAGCAGCGGCGCAGAAACCTCAGTTGTCGCAAAGATGCGGGCACTAGGCGATGGGTCCCATCACCGCACCCAGCGCATCAGCAGCTGCTAGCTGCCCCTGGTGCACACAGTCGGGAACGCCGACACCTCGGTACGCGCTGCCGGTGACGAACACACCCTTGGGAAGGGCGGCCTCGATGGCGTCGATGCGGTCGAGATGGCCCACGTCGTACTGGGGGTTCGACCGGTCCCATCGGAAGATGCGGTGAAACACCGGTGTTGCTGTGACGTCCATGATGTCGGCCAGTTCGGCCCGAACCGTGGCGACCACCTCGTCGTCGGCCTTTTGCATCATCTCGGGCGTGCGCGACCCACCGAAGAAAACCCGTATCAGAACGTGGTCGTCGGGGGCTCGCTTGTCGAACTTGGTCGAGGTCCACGTGATGGCGTTTATTCGCCGCTTTTCGCTGCTGGGGATGACTATGCCGAACCCATCGAGGGGATGGCCGACCTCGGAACGTCGAAAAGCCAACGAGATGGTGCCGGTGCTGACGTAGCGAATGTCGGCCAGCATGGTGGCGGCCTCGGGCGCAACCGCAGCCAGCAGCGGCGCAGACGTGTGGGCGGGCGTCGCCAGCACCACGGCGTCTGCATCGAGCGTCGAACCGTCGGTGAGCGACAGCCGATAGGCCGAAGCGCCCTCGGCCGATGCACGCTCGATCGACTCGACACCCACACCCAGGCGCAGATCGCCGCTGAGCCGCGAAACGACGGCGTCGACCAGGGTGCTCATACCCTTGTCGAAAGACGTGAACATCGACATCGGCTTGCCGGTGGATGCGGGCGCGGGCGCGCTGGAGCGGGCTTTCTGCCCGGCCAACATTCCCTTGATGAGGCTGCCGTGTTCTTTCTCGAGCTGGCGGAACCGGGGGAAGGTGGCCATGATGCTCTGCATCTGGGCGTCCGCGTTGTGGATGCCCGACAGAAGCGGCTCTGCCATGCGATCGAGAGCCTCCGACCCGAGACGCCGCTTGATGAACTCGGCCAGCGTCTCGTCGCCATCGTCGGTGCGCGGCTTGATGAAATAGTCCATGCCCATGCGGATCTTGCCCCAAGGCGAGATCATGCGCGACTTGACGAACGGCATGACCTTGGTGGGCACGATCAACAGCACGCCGTCGGGCAGGGGAGTGGGCCGACCCTTGCGCAGCACCAACGTCTTTCGACGGTCGTCGTTGGTGGGCAACAACTCGTCGTCGAGCCCCAGTTCGCGAGCCAGCTGAAGCGCCCACGGCTTCTGGTTGATGAACGAGTCGGGGCCGCCTTCGATGACAAAGCCGTCCTCGGAGACCGACAGGATCTTGCCGCCCCACCGGTCGTCGGCGTCGAGCAAGGTGTAGGTGACGTCGGCGCCGGCCTCGGCGGCGCCCTTCTGCAGGTGGTACGCCGCGCTGAGGCCGCTGATGCCACCACCCACTACAACGACATGTTTGGTCTGCCCGGGCGACGAGCTCAAGCCGATCCGGCCTTGCCCTCGAGAGTGCTGATGAGGTCGTCGAAGGAATCGATGAACGCCTTGACCCCCTCGGCCTCGAGCACCTCCGACACGTCGGCGAGATCGACGCCCGCAGTGCTGATCTGCGACAGGGTCGCCAGCGCCTCGGGGATACCGACATCGATTGAACGGCTGGCCTGCCCGTGATCGAGGAACGCGTCGATGGTGGCGTCGGGCATGGTGTTGACGGTGTCAGGTCCTATGAGCGTGTCGACGTACAGGGTGTCTGGGTAGTCGGGGTTCTTGGTCGAAGTCGACGCCCACAGCGGTCGCTGCACACGGGCCCCACGGTCGGCCAGCGCCTGCCAACGCGGCCCCGAGAAGGTGTCGAGGAACGCACAGTAAGCGGCCCTGGCCTGGGCCACAGCGCCCTTGCCGCGCAACGCCAGCGCCTGGTCGGTGCCGATCGCATCGAGCCGCTTGTCGATCTCGGTGTCGACCCGCGAAATGAAGAACGAAGCCACACTGGCGATTCCCGAAAGGTCGCCCTCGGCTGCCTCGAGGCCCGAAATGTAGGCCTCCATCACGTCGCGGTATCGCTCGACCGAGAAGATCAGCGTGACGTTGATGGAACGCTTCTCGGCGATCATCTGGCGGATTGCCGGCAGGCCGGCCTCGGTGCCCGGAATCTTCACCATCAGGTTGGGGCGATCGATCGACTGATGCAGATGGCGGGCCGCTTCGATGGTGCCATCGGTGTCGTTGGCCAGCGAAGGATCGACCTCGACCGACACATAGCCGTCGACCCCGTCGCTGGCATCGTGAACGGGAGCCAACACGTCGAGGGCGCCCTCGATGTCGGACGTGACCATGGCCCAATAGGCCTCGTTCACCGACCGGCCCTCGCCGAGCAGCGACGAGAACTGCTGGTCGTACAGCTCAGACCCCGAGATCGCCTTCTGGAAGATCGAAGGGTTGCTGGTGAGCCCTCGGATTCCACCCTCGACCCAGCGGCTGAGGGTGCCGTCCTGCAGCCAGTCTCGGCGCAGGTTGTCGAGCCACGGGCTCTGTCCCAGTTCGGTAAGCGATTCGAGCGATGCCATTGGACGGCTCCTCAGTCGACAGCGGTGTTGTGTGCTTCGTCGAGCAACCGGCGGGCGGTGTCGACGACGTTGTCGACGGTAATGCCGCATTCGGCCATCGCCTCATCTCCCGGCGCCGACAGGCCGAAGCGGTCGATGGCGACGTGGGCGTGGGCATGTGCGGCCCAACCGAAGCTGGTGCCGGCCTCGACCGACACCGTCGGCACATCGCCTGGCAGCACACTGTTGCGATAGCGGGCGTCCTGGGCGGCGAAGCGCTCCCAGCAAGGCATGGACACGACGCGTGCATCGATTCCGTCGGCGGCCAACCGGGCGGCGGCGTCGACCGCAAGATGAACCTCGCTGCCGGTGGCGACCAATACCACCGCGGGGTCGTCGGGGGCCGAAGACTGCACCACGGTGTAGGCGCCCTTGGCCACCGCCTCGGCCGAGGTGTGCTGAAGCACAGGCACGTTCTGGCGGGTCAGGATCATCGCTGCGGGCCCGTCTCCGTCGACGGCGGCAGCCCACGCGCCGGCCACCTCGGTGCCGTCGGCAGGCCGATAGACGTCGAGGTTGGGGATGGCGCGAAGCGCGGCCACCTGCTCGATGGGCTGATGCGTGGGCCCGTCTTCTCCGACACCCACAGAGTCGTGCGACCAGACGTACATGACCTTGGCGTCAGACAGCGCGGACAACCGCACGGCGCCGCGCATGTAGTCGCTGAAAACCAGGAACGTACCAACCGCGGGCAACACGCCCCCGTGCAGCGCCATGCCGTTGGCAATGGCGCCCATAGCGTGCTCGCGCACCCCGTATGCAACCAGGCGGCCGTCGGGATGGTCGGCGGTCATCATCTCGGCGTCGAGGTCGGTGCCGGTGTTGCCGGTGAGGTCTGCACCACCCGACACGAGGCCGGGCACCATGTCGGCGATGGAGTTGATCACCTTGGTATTCGCCTTGCGGGTGGCCACCGACGCACCCGGCTCGAAGGTCGGCAACGAGTCGAGCCAGCCCGTCATACCCCGGCCTGCGAGGCAGGCGTCGAACCGTTCGCGGTTGCCGCCCCAGTCGGCTAGGCGCTTTTCCCATTCGTCACGAACCGACGAGCCCCTGCGGCCCGCGGCGCGGTAGGCGTCGAGCACGTCGTCGGCGACGTGGAACGGCTGGTCGACAGGCAGGCCCATGATCTGCTTGGCCCTGGCGATCTCGTCGGCGTCGGTGATGGCGCCGTGGGCGGCAGAGGTGTCGATCGAATCGGGCAGCGGATAGCCGATGTGGCTGCGCAGCACGACCAGTGAAGGGGCGTCTTCGACCTCGAGCGCCCGGCGGATGGCGGCCTCGAGGGCGTCGAGATCGTTGGCGACCTCACCTATGTCTTCGACGTGCCATCCGTAGGCGCGGAAGCGGGCCACCGCGTCGTCTGTCATGGTGATCTCGGTCGGACCGTCGATGGTGATGTGGTTGTCGTCGTAGATGCACACCAGGCGGCCCAGCTGCTGGTGGCCGGCGAACGACGCGGCCTCGTGGCTGATGCCCTCCATCAGGTCACCGTCGGAAACGATGGCGAAGGTGTTGTGGTCGACCAGGCCGGCACCGAAACGGGCTCGCAGGTGCCGCTCGGCCAGCGCCATGCCCACCGCGTTGGCGATGCCCTGACCCAGCGGGCCCGTGGTGACCTCGACGCCGGCGGTGTGGCCCACCTCGGGGTGTCCGGGGGTGGCGCTGCCCAGCTGACGGAACTGTTTGATGTCGTCCAGCGTCAGGCCATAACCCGTCAGGTGCAGCATCGAGTAGAGCAGCATCGACGCGTGGCCCGGCGACAGAACGAACCGGTCGCGATCTGGCCACGACGGGTCGGCGGCGTCGTACTTCATGATGCGGGTCCACAGGACGTGGGCCAGAGGAGCCAGGGCCAGAGCGGTGCCTGTGTGGCCCGAGTTGGCCTTTGCGACCGCGTCGAGCGCGAGTCCTCTGATGGTGTTGACCTGCATCAGCTCGAGGTCTGGTTCAACGGCGGGGCTCAATGTGGGTGTCCTTCCGGGCGAAACGCGCGCAAACCCTAGCGCGCGGTCAAATAAACAGGGCGGTGTCGGCTTCGGTGTGCAGGTGGGGGCGTCCCAGACGCCGACCCGCGGGGCCGACCTGGCTGGTGCACACCACACCGGCCATGGCGTCGACGCCCACCTCGGCCAGCTCGCTCAGGTCGTGGCGGCCAGGAGCTGCGGCCACGAGAGCCGTAGACGCGCGGCACGCAACGGCGGCTGCCGCCAAGGCGGTGCAGGCGGGGTCGCGCGGCATCAGGTGAAACTGGACCGCCGTGCCCACGGCGATGTCGCGGTCTGTCTGGATGGTGCCCTGAAGACGATCGGCCTCGACGACGCGTCCGAGCACGAAATCGGCCCCGACATAGTCTTCGTCGTGTTCTTCGAGCACGACACCGATCCTGAGGTGCCTTCGAATGGTGTCGGGATCGGCTCCCTCCCACTGGGGCCCCAACAGTTCGGTGGGACCCAGCACCAGCCGGTCGAGGGCATCGGTGGCCTTGGCACCTGCCAATGCCTGGACAGATCGCCCGACCGCAGCGGTGACCACCATCGCCTGCCCCACCGGGCTGGCGCCGTGGGCGGTGGCGGCGGCGGGCACATGGTCGTCTTGTGCGCCTAGCAGCAGCCCGACGGCGCCGTCGTGATGCAGCTGGCCGTCGACCCACATCTGGGTGGTCTGGGCTGCACCGGCCGAGATCGTGCCGCCAGCGATGCGCAGGTGCGAGTGCCTTCCGTGCAGCGCGCCCACCACGGCTTCGAGGGCAAAGTCTGGCGCGGCCAACACGAAGGCCGCGTCGGCGTGTTCGAGCTGCACCGACTCGACGCCGCGCATCGCCCGCTCGCCGCCGGGCGCACCCGTTGGTTCGAGGCTTAGATGGAAAGGTGTCGCCGCCGAGGTGATCGCCGCCCACACGCTGATGGCCGGCGTGTTCTCGACGACCCGTCCGTTGCCGATGACCGCAGATGCGCTGGCGCCGACCGTCACGCCGACGCCGGCCAGATCTCGAACCGCCGAGCAGATCGGGGCCAACAGGCCCGCGTGGGCGCCGGCCACCAGCACCACGGCGGCGTCGGGCGAGTCGCCCAGCGTGTCGAGCAGTTCGCCCACGATCTCGCCGGCGGCGGTGGGGGCGTGAGGGTGGGTCGATAGCGACGACGCAAACCTCATCGCGGCCGTGTCAGGGCGCAGGGGTGACGGTCAGGGGAACGATGGTGGCAGGTCCAGCGTCGATCTGGCAGTGCGCCTCGATGGTGCCGGGCTCATCGAACGTCAGCTCGGCACGCACCAGGCGATAGTTGAACTTGCCGGGCTCGACCTGCAGGGGCTGGCGGTTCTGGGCCACCATCTCGAGCTCGCCGTCGGCGCCCGGCCTCATGAACTTGACCACCAGTGCGCCCATGCCCTTGTGATCGGCCGGGCATCGCACCAACACCAGCAGATGGGGTTCGAGGGTCACCGGGAAGGGGCCCGGCGCCGAGGTGGAGAAATAGACCCCTCCGAGGTCCAGGCGGGCCGAGCCCGACGGGCTCTGGCGCATGTCGAAGTTCTCCACGAAAAGGGCTGAAACGATCTCCACCTGTCACAGGCTAGCCAGCCGATCCGCGCGTCACGGTGCCTACATTTCGACCCAAAGCTCATGCCGGAACCTCATGGATGTGGCCCGCGGAGCCGAAGGAGGCTCGTGTGGGTTAGTGGCTCTGGAAGTGATACGCGGGTGAAGCGTCCGCGGCGCAGCAAGCTCCTGCTGGGAGCCGCGGTCGCGTGTGCGTCGCTGGCAGCTTCGTTGGGCATTGCCGCTGCCAGCCCCGAGGCCGAGTCGGCCCCGGTGGTGAGCACCAACCCGCGAGTGCAGCCCGAGGGGCTACACAACGAACTAGTCGACGTGGTGGGCGATATCGGCGAGGCGCTGGTGATATCGCGCTGAGCCCTAGGCCGGTTTGCCCTCTATCCACACACCCACCACCGAGTGGTTCGGATCGAGGGCGACCAGGTCGCCTCGGCGACCAGCGACGATGGCGCCACGGTCTGCCAACCCCATTAGTGCGGCGGGGTTGGTGGACGTGGCCATCGTCGCAGTGACCGGTCGGCGCCCGCCAACAGCAGGTTGCGAAAGCAGCCGTCCATGGTGACCGTGCTTCCGGCGATCGTGCCGTCGGGCAGGCGGGGCCGGCTTGCCGCCACCACCGTCGCGAAGTCCGGATTTCAGGTGGGCCACCGAGTCGGTGACGGCGATGATCGCCTGGTGGGGTTTGCACCGCAGCGCCATCTGCACCGCCCGCATCGACACGTGGTGAAGGTCGATTATGACGCTGGCGGCGACGCCGTCGGTTGTCAGCGCCCAAGCCGCCACGCCCGGCTCGCGATGGCTGACGCCGGTCATGGCGTTGAACAGGTGCGTCACCAGCGAGGCTCCGGCCTGGCGCACAGCATCGAGGCGGTCGTCCTTGGCGGCGGTATGGCCGATGGCAACCCGCACGCCACGATCCACCAGCACCCGCGTGGCCTCGACCGCGCCCTCGGCTTCGGCGCCCAGGGTCACCAGCTTGACGATTGGGGGCAGCGACGCGACGAATCGTTGGTCGACCGGCTGGATCAGGTGAGTGGGGTGAGCACCGGGCCTTTCGCCCAGGAACGGCCCCTCCAGATGCACCCCGGCGATGTCCGCCACCAGCGGCGACCAGGGCTCGGCGGCACGGTCTGCAGCCGCCTGGATGCGCTCGAGGATGGGCATGTATTCGTCGATGGCGCGGGTGGTGACGGTGGGAAGCCAGGTAGTGGTGCCCGTCGACAGCTGGGCGCGGCCGATCTCGTCCCACTGCTGATCCGTGGTGGCCGACGCCACGTTCACGGCACCAACGCCGTTGACCTGCAGGTCGACGAAACCAGGCACCAGGGTCACGTCGGGGACCGAGCCGTGCGCAGGCCTCACCACGGCTATGCGCCCATCGCGTATCTCGACGGCGGCGGGCCCGACGATGCCGTGTGGTGTAACGACCCTTCGGGCGCGCAGTGAGGTGTCGGCCATCCCAGAACGCTACCTTCGTGCGGGTGAGCAGCCCTACCGACACACCCTCCGACCCTCTGGTTTCGGCCTCTGCGCAGCGGTCTACCTACACACTTTCCGAGGCCGAGTCCAAGCGTCTGTTGGCCGGCCACGGAGTGCCCATCGCACCCGAGGCCGTGGTCGACGACCCCGAGGCCGCCGTGGTGGCTGCAGCGGGCCTCGGGTTTCCGGTGGTGGCCAAGCTGTGCGGCGATTCGATCGCACACAAGACCGAGCGAGGCCTGGTGCGTCTGGGCCTGGTCGACTCGGCAGCGGTGCAGGCCGCGGCCGGCGAGCTGTTGTCGCTGGCCACCGTTGACGACGGCCCTGTGCAGGTGCTGGTGGCACCCATGATCAAGGGAAGCCGCGAGTTCATCGCCGGGCTGCACAACGACCCGGTGTTCGGGATGACGGTGATGTTGGGTGTGGGTGGCGTGCTGGCCGAGGCCATCAAGGACGTTTGTTTCCGGCTGGTGCCTATCTCGGAGAGCGACGCCAACGAGATGATCGACGACTTGCGTTCGCAGGCGCTGCTTGGCCCCTTCCGCGGCGAGCCCGAGGTCGACCGCGCATCGCTGGTCGCCGTATTGATGGGTCTGTCGGCTGCGGCCCAGGCCGACCAGCGCATCGTGTCTGTCGACCTGAACCCCCTGATCATCGCAGACGGCCGGCCCGTGGCCGTCGACGCGCTGGTCGAACTGGCCGCCGAAACGGGCGAAGGGAGCGCACAGCGATGATCGGTGCAGCGCATTTCAAAGCACTGTTCGAGCCAGAGGGCGTCGTCGTCGCCGGGGCATCGACCCATCCGGGCAAGTTCGGCTTCGTGTCGTTGCACAACCTGCTGCGCGCCGGCTATTCGGGCCGCGTGTATGCCACCAACCTGGCGGGCGAAACGGTGCTGGGAATCGAGACGGTGCCGTCGCTGGCCGACCTGCCAGACGGTTCGTTCGACCTGGTGTTCGTTTGCACCCCGGCCAAGACCAACCTCGAGTTGCTCGAACAGGCCCACGCCAAGGGGGCCAAGGCCCTGTTCCTCACTTCGGCGGGCTACGGAGAGGCGGGCGCCGAGGGTCTGGCCGCTCAGCGCGCCCTGGTGCAGCGCGCCGACGAACTCGACATGTTGGTCGCCGGGCCCAACGGCCAAGGAGTTGTGTCTACACCCGTCGATCTGTGCGCCCAGATCGTTGCCCCCTACCCGCCCAAGGGCAACATCGGCATCGCCAGCCAGTCCGGCAACTTCGTCAGCTCGTTCATGAACTACGCCAACGCAACCGGCATCGGCATCAGCCGCGCCGTTTCGGCCGGCAACGCCGCCCAGGTCACCGTTCCCGACTATCTCGACTTCTATGCCGACGATCCGGCCACCTCCGTTGGTCTGGCTTATGTCGAGGGAATCTCGGACGGGCGAGGCTTCTACGAGCGCATCCGGTCCATCGCCCAGCGCATGCCGCTGGTGTTGGTGAAGGGCGGTGCCACCGAGGGAGGGGCCTCGGCCGCGGCCAGCCACACCGGTGCCCTGGCCGCCGACGATGCCGTGTTCGACGGCATGGTCCGCCAGGCGGGTGCGGTGCGCGCCCCCACCGTCGAGTCGGCCTACGAGATCGCAGCGACATTCGCCACCCAGCCACTGCCCAAGGGCCCGCGCACTTGCGTGTTGACCACGGCCGGCGGGTGGGGTGTGGTCACCGCCGATGCCATCTCGAACTCGTCGCTCGAGTTGGCCCAGCTTCCCGACGACCTGGTGGCGGCGATCGACCAGCACCTGCCACCACGCTGGAGCCGTGGAAACCCGGTCGATCTGGCAGGCGGAGAGACCCGCGACACCATCCCCGAGGTCATGCGGCTGATCGCCGAACACCCCTCGATCGACGCCATCGTGTACCTGGGGTTGGGCATCCAATCGAACCAGGCCGAGTTCATGAAGACCGGCCGTTTCTATCCCGATCATGGCCTCGAGCGCATCGTCGACTTCCACGAACGCCAAGACGCCCGCTACGCACAGGCCGCGGCCGACATCAGCGCCCAGACCGGCAAGCCCATTCTGACGGCGACCGAACTGGCCATGTCCAACCCCGACAACCCGGGCCCGGCCACGGTCAGAGCCACTGGACGAGTCTGTTATGCGTCGGCGAACCGTGCGGTAACGGCCCTCGACGCCATGTGGAGACACGCCAAACGCAGGGCCTGAAACACCCGTGGCGCTCGGCATCGGTGGCGGGCGCCAGGGGTTGCCAGATGGTACCTATGGCGGTGTGAAACCGGCTTGGGTGCATAGGGCTGTCTACGCGGCGGGCTCGGCGTTGGTCGCGGGCCTGCTGATCGCTCCGATACCCAACCTCATCTCGGCCAGGCAGGCGGCCAACGAGGCCGACCTGGCCGCCGCCACGAACATCGTTCAGAACCTCGCCGAAGGCGCAGACACCGATCAGGTCGAAATAGACGGCGACCTGCTGACCGTGCGCCGGGTCGCCGAGCGGCTCGCCGTGCCGGTGCGCGAACGAAACATCGAATCGACCGAGGGTTCGGTCGTGGCCGACTATCCCGAGCCGGCATGTCTGGTGGTCAGCATCGACGGCATCGCCACCGTGTCGGTTGGTACCACCGACGCCTTGATCCCAGCGTCGGTACAAAAGCTGCTGACGGCGGTGGCCGCGCTGGAGGTGATCGGGCCCGAAACCACGTTCACGACCCGGGTCGAAGCGACCGCAGCTCCGTCGGCCGATGGCGTGGTCGCCGGCGACCTCGTTGTCGTCGGTGGTGGCGACCCGGTGATGGCCGAACGCGAGTATGCCGACTCCTATAGCCGCCAACCCCAGGTGCTGACCGACATAGGGGTTCTGGCCGATGCAGTGGCAGAAGCCGGCGTGACCCGCATAGAGGGTGACCTGCGGGTCGTCGACGACCGCTACGACACCATCAGGTACGTCGAGTCGTGGCCCGAGCGCTACTTCGACCAGCACAACTCTGGACCCATCGGGGCCTTGACGGTGAACGACGGCTTCGTCGCATGGGACCCACAACGGGTCGAGGCCGACAATCCTGCCGTCTACTTCGGTGAGGTGTTCAGACGCTTGTTGGCCGAGAGGGGTGTGGTGATCCAGGGCGCCGTCAGGTACGGATCAGACTCGGCGGCTGTCGCCGAGATCGCCTCCGTTCAGAGCCCTCCGCTGGCCGAGATCGTTCAGGGCATGTTGCGCGAGTCAGACAACAACACCGCCGAGGCACTGCTGAAGGAGATCGGGTTTGTTTCGGAGGGCACTGGTTCGACAGCGGCGGGAGCGAGTGTGGTCGAACGGGTCGTCAGCGCCAGGGTGGCTGACGCATCACAGCTGGTCGTGGTCGACGGGTCGGGGCTGGATCGGGGCAACAGGGTGACCTGCGCCATCTTGGTGACGCTCCTCGACCAGGAGGGCCGCCACTCGGTGATAGGTGACGGGCTGGCGGTTGCCGGCCAATCGGGCACGCTGGGGCACCGGTTCGCCGACACCCAGGTGGCCGGGCGCCTTCACGCCAAGACAGGTCTGTTGAACAACGTCAACGGTCTGGCCGGCTTCGTCGAGACGCTCGACGGCAACACGGTCACCTTCGCCCAGTTGCTCAACGGGATACCGCTGAACAGCCGCCTGGGAATCGAGCTGCAGGAAGACCTCGCCGCACAGCTGATCGAGATCGCTGCGGGGCCGGGGTTGGAGGAACTGGTTTCTCGGGCCAGGCTTGACCCATGACCGACACCAGCCCAACTCCGATGTTTCCCCTCGGAGCGGTGCTGTTGCCGGGCGCAGTATTGCCGTTGCACGTGTTCGAGCCGCGCTATCGCGACCTCATGGCCTTCTGCATCGAGAACCAGACCCAGTTCGGCGTGGTGCTGATAGCGAAGGGCCACGAGGTCGGCGGGGGAGACATCCGCCACTAGATGGGTTGCCTGGCCCGCATCGACCAGGCCGCACAAACCCCCGACGGCCGGTGGGGCCTGCTGTGCGTCGGAACGCAGCGCATCAGGGTTCTCGAATGGCTCGACGACGATCCATACCCTCAGGCTCTTGTCGAGACGGTCAGCTTGCCCCGCTTCGATGCCGAGGGGTCGCCCGAGACGGTCGAGCGAGTCGAGGCCCTGAAGGTGCTGTTGCGCCGGACGTTGGCCCTGGGGTCTGAGGCCGGGCTGCAGTTGGCGCCCGCCACCATCGATCTGCCTGACGACCCGGTCGAGGCCGTGTGGCGCGTGGGCGAGGTGGCTCCCATATCTCAGCAGGATCGCTATGAGCTGCTGGTCAGCGACGATTGGGACGACCGCGTCGAGCTGTTGTTCCGCACCATTGCCGGTGCGCGCGAAATCATCGAGTTCCGACTCAAAAGCAGTGCGGGCGAAGACTTCGGCGCCTGAAGGGCCCGCGCGCGTGGCATGCTGACGCCGTGGCAAATGAGGAACAGAACGGACTGGTGGGCGAGGCCAAGGATCTCTTCAAGCTCGTCCAGGACTATGCCAAACAAGAGACGGTAGAGCCGCTCAAGGGCCTGGCCCGCTACGTCGGCTTCGGTGTTGCCGGATCTCTCATGATGACCATAGGTCTGGTGCTGTTGGTTCTGGCCGGGTTGAGAGCACTGCAGACACAAACCGGCTCGGCCCTCGATGGCAACTGGTCGTGGGCCCCGTACCTCATCATGGTCGTGGTTGGAGCACTGATCATCGGGTTGGCTGCGCGTGCCATCGTCCGCGACCCCAACTCCGACTCTCAGGAGGCATGAAGTTGAGCAAGAAGAAGCAGGACGCGGCCGTCGAACCTTCCGACAAGATCACCCGCGACGATCTCGAAGCCAAGTTCCGCCAGATCACCGGCGAGGTCAACGAAAAGGCCCAGACCATGACCAAGGTCGGCATGGCCGCAGGCGCTGCCGCGCTGATCGCCCTGCTGATCATGGTGTTCCTGGTCGGGCGGTCGAAGGGTCAAAAGAAGACCACGGTTGTCGAAATCGTGCGGGTTTGACGTTGTCTCAGAGGCATTGACGTGAAGAAGCTCATAGCCGGTCAGGCGGCAAAACAGTTCCGGCGCCTCGGCGACACCGGCCTCAAGAGAGGTGCGGGTGGCAACGGCGTGTGGCTTGGCATCTGGTTGGTGGTCGGCGGCATCCGTTTGATGTCCAGACTGGGTGCCCGCAAGCGAGAGGTGGTGTTCAGTCGGGTGCTAGAGCCCGGCGAGACCCTCAACATCGCCCACCTGCTCGAAGACATGAAGGGTCGGCCAACAAGTTGACCGACACGCCACCCGCGGGCCCCAGGCCCTTCGCCGAGGGTGAGCGGGTGCTGCTGGTCGACTCCAAACAGCGCCGCTACCTCCTAAACCTCCAGCCGGGCGCGCAGTTCTCGAGCCATGCGGGCGTCATCTCCCACGACGCCATCATCGGGGCCCACGAGGGCATAGAGCTGCGCACCAACTCCAACGCCAAATATCTGGCGTTGCGCCCCACACTGGTCGATCACGTCCTGAAGATGCCTCGGGGCGCTCAGGTCATATATCCCAAGGACATCGGGCCGATCCTGGTGCTGGCCGACATCTTCCCAGGTGCGCGCGTGCTCGAGAGCGGCGTCGGATCTGGTGCGCTGTCCACCGCCCTGCTGCGCGCTGGCGCCCACGTCACCGGCTACGAGATCCGCGACGAGTTCGCCGATGTCGCCAGGTCGAACGTCGCCGGGTTCCTCGGAACCGAGGCTCTCGAGCGCTACGACGTTCAACTCAGATCGATCTACAAGGGCATCGACGGTGGCCCTTACGACCGCATCGTGCTGGACCTGCCCGAGCCATGGCACGTTGTCGAACACGTCGAGGCCGGTCTGGTGCCAGGCGGCATCATCTGCGCCTACACGCCCTCGATAGTGCAGGTGACCCAGTTTCGCGAGGCACTCGACGCATCGCGGTTCACGATGATCGAGACCACCGAGGTACTTCATCGGGGCTGGTATGTAAACAAACTGGCCGTTCGTCCCGATCATAGGATGGTGGCCCACACCGGTTTCCTGACCCACGCCCGCTTCCTGGGTGCGTGAGAATTGATGTCATGAGGACGCGGTATTGACCGTTCTCGACCTGCTGGTCGTCTTGTTCGTCCTGTCGGCCGGCTTCGGCGGCTACCGGGCGGGCTTTGTCGCGCGCCTCAGCGGCTGGGCCGGCTTGCTTCTGGGCGTGTCTGTCGCGTTGGCCGTGATTCCGCTGGTCGTGTCGATTCTCGACGGCGCCGACGATGCGTGGATACTGCTGGCCGCGCTGGTGGTTCTGGTTGCGTCGGCAGCCTTTGGCCAGGTTCTTGGCTTGCAGCTGGGCGAGCGGCTGCGGGGCAACATCTCGGGCCGTGTCGGATCGGCCGATCGGGTCGCGGGCGCCGTCGCCGGTTCGGTGGGCGTCCTGGTGGTGTTCTGGTTGCTCGTACCGACGTTGGCCGAGGTGCCGGGCTGGATCTCGGCCCAGGTGCGGGGCTCGTTTGTGGCCGAGGTCATCGAGGAGCGTCTTCCCGAGCCGCCTGACGCGCTGTCGGCACTGCGCGACGCGGTCGGCGAGAGGTCGTTCCCGACGGTGTTCGACGAGGCACCCGATCTGGCCGACCCCGGCCCGGCTCCCACCCAGGTGCCACTCGACCAGCGCACCCAGGCGCTGGTGGCCGAATCGGTCGTTCGTCTGCATGTGCCGGCGTGCGGCCGCATCCAGCAGGGCACTGGGTTCGTCGCCGCCGACCGAATCGTCATCACCAACGCACACGTCGTGGCCGGCGCTTCGGAGGTGACGGTCATCGACGACGTCGGCGTGAGGCACGCAGGTGTCGTTGTGGGGTTCGACCCCGAACGCGATCTCGCCGCGGTGAGGGTCGACGATCTCGACCGCCGCCCGTTGGTCACCGCGCCGGTCGAGCCAGACACCCTGGCCGCCGCGTTCGGCCATCCCGGAGGCGGCGAGCTACGAATAGCCCCCGTCCGAATCGCCGACGTGCTGAAGGCCAAGGGGCGCGATCTGTATGACGAGGTCGAGACGCTGCGCGAGGTCGTGGTGATGGCGGTGAACCTGCGCCTCGGCGACTCGGGCGCTCCGGTGGTCGACCAACGCGGCGCGGTGGTGGGTGTGGCGTTCGCAGTGGCACCAGACGGCGACGAGACCGCCTATGGCGTCACGGTGGCCGAACTAGACGCATTCATCGCCGCACAGGCTCCGGGCGGCCAGTGGCGGCCGAGCGCTGCCAGCGACTGCCTCTGAACGACGAAGACCCCGACCGGGTCGGTCGGGGTCTGTCGTACGAGAGTTGGCTAGCGGCCGTGAGCCGCCGCGATCAATCGGGTTCGATGAAGATGCACTCGCCCGGGCACTCTTCGGCCGACTCGATGACCGCATCGAGCTGCGAGTCGGGGAACGAGGCAAGACCCTCGGCGCCGCCCGGATCGGAGAAGACCTTGTCGCCTTCCTTCACGTAGGCGAGCCCGTCGTCGAGCAAGGTGAATACGTCGGGGGCGATCTCTTCGCACAGGCCATCGCCGGTGCACAGATCCTGGTCGATCCAAACCTTCATCTCTGGTGTTGCCTTCCTTTGGCCGCCGCGCTGCGGTGTTGCTTCCGGCATTGTACGGACACTGGACGTGCCGAGTTGACACCCTAGGGTCACCCGCCGACGAACAGCGTCCTTTGCATTGTCGGCTGTTCCGCCGTGGGTCTAAATGTAGCGGTTCGGCGCCGAGGTCAACGCGCAAGTCGCGTGTATCGTCGCCGACTGGAGCGCATGGCAACCGCGTCGAGGCTATGGGAGGACCGATGCCGTCGAGCAGGGACGATCACAGTCGGGGGAGCAACGGCGAAGCCGACGCTGTCCAGCGGGCTCAGCTGCGTGCGCTCGAAGAAGAGGTGATCCTGCTGCGCAGTCGCCTCCAGGATGCGCCCAAGCGGGTGCGCACCCTCGAGGAGAGGCTGCTCGAGACCAAGGGTCAGCTGGCCCAGGCGGTTTCGCAGAACGAGAAGCTCACCTACACCCTGCGCGAGGCCCGCGAACACATCGCGGCCCTGCGCGAAGAGGTCGACAAGCTCACCCAGCCACCTTCGGCCTACGGCACGCTGATTGCCATCAACGAAGACGGCACCGTCGATGTGAACGCCAACGGCCGCAAGATGCGGGTCACCTCGCACCCCGAGTTGGGTATCGACGACCTGGTTCCCGGTGCCGAGGTGGTGCTGAACGAGTCGTTCAACATCGTCCTGGCCCGCCGCCCCGACACTTCGGGTGAGATCGCCACCCTCAAAGAGGTACTCGAAGACCAGCATCGGGCCATCGTCATCGGACGGGCCGACGAAGAGCGTGTGGTCGAGCTGGCCGCCGCGCTGCGCGAGACCAAGATCAAGTCGGGCGACGCTCTGCTGATCGACACGCGGGCCAACCTGGCGCTCGAGAAGCTGCCAAAGGCCGAGGTCGAAGAGCTGGTGCTCGAGGAAGTGCCAGACGTCTCCTACGAAGACATCGGCGGCCTCAGCGACCAGATCGAGCAGATCACCGACGCAGTCGAGCTGCCGTTCCTGCACAAGGATCTCTACAAGGAGTTCGATCTGCCCGCACCCAAGGGCATCTTGTTGTACGGCCCTCCAGGCTGTGGCAAGACACTCATCGCCAAGGCGGTCGCCAACTCGCTGGCCAAGAAGGTCGCGGCAGCGTCGGGCGATGCAAGCGGCCGCTCGTTCTTCTTGAACATCAAGGGCCCCGAGCTGCTGAACAAATACGTCGGCGAGACCGAGCGCCAGATCCGCCAGATCTTCCAGCGGGCCCGCGAGAAGGCCAGCGAGGGTTGGCCGGTCATCGTGTTCTTCGACGAGATGGAGTCGCTGTTTCGCACCCGCGGGTCTGGCATCAGCTCCGACATGGAGTCGACGGTGGTGCCCCAGCTGCTGGCCGAGATCGACGGTGTCGAGGGCCTACAGAACGTCATCGTCATCGGTGCGTCCAACCGCGAAGACCTCATCGACCCCGCGATTCTGCGCCCCGGCCGCCTCGACGTGAAGATCAAGATCCAGCGGCCCGACGAGTCTGCGGCCAACAGCATCTTCAGCACCTATCTCACCGCCGACCTGCCGATCGACGACAACGAGATCATCGACCTGGGCGGTGGCGACCGTGACAAGGCCGTTCGAGTGATGATCGAGCAGACCGTCGAGGACATGTACCGCGAGGACGAGGCCAACCGGTTCCTCGAGGTCACCTACCAGAACGGTGACAAAGAGGTCATGTACTTCAAGGACTTCGCCTCGGGCGCCATGATCGAAAACATCGTGCGCCGCTCGAAGAAGCTGGCCATCAAGCGGGCCATCGCCGGTGGCAGCCAGGGCATCCGCCTCGAAGACATGATCGCTTCGGTCAAGCAGGAGTTCCGCGAGCACGAAGACCTGCCCAACACGACCAACCCCGACGACTGGGCCAAGATCTCGGGCAAGAAGGGCGAACGCATCGTGTTCATCCGCACCCTGGTCGGCAACGACGACGCCCAGAAGTCCACCGGCGGCCGCGCCATCGAGCGGGTTCAGACCGGTCAGTACCTCTAGCGCGGGCTCGCCTTCCCGATATGGAGGCGATTTCCCCTCGAAATCCGGGGCAAACCTGCCTCCATATCGGAGGAGGTCGGCTTCGCCGGCGGACTCGGGCGCTAACGTCGTGCGCCATGCCTCAGCACATCAAGTCGCCCTTCGTCGTACCCGGTGTCGAGCCCAAGCTCATCGAAGAATACGTCGGCGGGGTCAACACGTCGGCTTCGCACGTTTCGGTTGCCCGAATGGTGGCGCCGGGTGGTTGGGACGAGCCGGGCCAGACACCCGAGTTCGAAGAGGTCACCGTGGTGTTGCGCGGCACGCTTCGGGTCGAGCACGAGGGCGGCCACACCGACGTCAAGGCTGGCCAGGCGATTGTGGCGTCGGCGGGGGAGTGGGTCAGGTACTCGACCCCTTTCGAGGGTGGCGCGGAATACGTAGCGGTGTGCATGCCGGCGTTCTCGCCAGACAGCGCCAACCGCGACGAATAGCCACCATCACCTCGATGTGAGAACATCGCCGACATGGGTGAGATGGTTTCTTTCGCAAGCAATGGCAACGATGTACGGGGTTACCTTGCGGTGCCCGAAGGCGGTACGGGCCCTGGCCTGATCGTGGTGCAGGAGTGGTGGGGCCTGAACGACCAGATCAAGGGAACATGCGACCGCCTCGCAGCCGAGGGTTTCGTGGCGCTGGCTCCCGACCTCTACCACGGTGAGCTGGCCGGCCACGACGAGATGGACAAGGCCGGCCACCTGATGACCACCCTTCCGCCAGACCGTGCGGCCCGCGACATGAGCGGCGCCGTCGACTACCTGGCCGAGCACGAAGCCACCACCGGCGACGGAATCGGCGTCATGGGCTTTTGCATGGGTGGCATGTTGACGTTCATCCTGGCTGCCCAGCGGGGCGACAAGATCAAGGCAGCGGTGCCGTTCTACGGCTTCCCGGCCGGGGAAGGCGAGCCCGACTGGAGCGGCCTCACCGCCGTCGTCAGGGGCCATATGGCCAACCCAGACGACTTCTTCGGCCCCGAGGCCGCCCGTGATCTCGAGTCGCGCCTGCAGGCGATGGGCAAGGACGTGCAGCTCACGATCCACGACGCGGGCCACGCCTTCATGAACGAAACCGATGCCATAGGCACCTACGACGCCGAGTTGGCTGCCCAGGTGTGGCCCGAAGCGGTCGGTTTCCTGCACGGTCAGCTCGGCTGATCGCCCATCGGACTGAACGGGCGTTCACTTTTGGAGAACTGAACGCCACCTATTGTTGGCGCCGTGATTCAGCGAGTAGGTGTCGACCCGGGTTCGCAGGCCCGGTCGCGCGCGGTGTTCGAGCGCATCGTCGATGCGACCGAGGCGATGCTCGATGGTCGCGACTGGGAGTCGATAACCGTCGAGGACGTGTGCCTTTCGGCCGACGTGTCGCCCTCGTCGTTCTATAGGCGGTTCAGTTCCAAGGACGCGTTGCTGGACGAGATCCACAGCCGCTGGCTGACCCAACGCCTCGACTCGGCCAACGCGTTGGTCGAGTTGTTGCCGTGGGACACGGCCGAAACGCCGGAGCTGCTCCGAATAATCGCCGAGGTCTACATCGCCGACAGGGGCGAGGTTTCGGACCGGGCTCTATCCATGTTCCGGGCCCAGGTCAGCAACCCGCGGCTGGCCAAGGCCAGGATGGACACAGACCGGGCGATCATGTCGATAGTCGCCGACAGGTTGGCCGCTCATCTCGGCGCAGAGGCCGACGAGGTGCGTTTTGCCCTGATGATGCTGTCGGCAGGAATTCTGGCCGCGGTTCAGCCGCCGTCGCCGTTCGTCGAGTTGCTGGATTGGACCAACGAGGACCTCGCCGACAACTGCGTCACCATGTTCACCCGCATGTTGGGAATCTCAGAACAGGAGTGATCCCTCCCGTTTGGATCTGTACCTAACCAACTCATGCTTTCGACCCGTTTCAGCCGTATCGCCATTTCCTCCCTTCTCGCCGTGGGCGCCGTCGCCGGTTGCTCGAGCTCGGCCGAGGACCTCAGCGACGAAGAACTGCGCGATCAACTCATCGAGACGTTCACCAGCGGTGACGACGCTCTATCCGACGAACAGGCAACCTGCATCGCCGATCAGCTATTCGAGCGCGTCGAACGCGACGAGCTGAACCGCCTGGCCGACGCCGACGACGTCAACGACTTCACCGAGGAAGACACCGCCCTCATGATCGAGATTGCGTTCGACTGCATCTGATCCAACGCAGATACGCCTGATCACCTGAATCAACCGAATGGGGCCCGGCACAAGCCGGGCCCCATTTCGGGTTTTTAGCGCTGAGGAGGGGAACTATGGCAGCGGTGCCGCCGGGTCGAGGTTGCGCCCGGCCGTGACCACCAGCGACGCGCCGCGTTCGTCTTGAACCCAGAATGCTGCGAGGCCGTCGAGCAGACCGATGGGCTCAGCGGTAGCTGGCACCAGGGCGGCTTCGGGCAACGCGGTCGTCAGATGCTGCGACACCCGCTCGATGGGCAGCCATTGCCCGCCGGCGTCGAACGACACCGCAGACCAACCGGCCGCGTCGGCCACCATCACGGTCCACCGGTCGCTGACCCATCCCACGGCCGCAGCGGGCACGTCGACGTCTGCCCAGGTGAGGCCGTCGTTCGACATGACGGGTGCGCCTTCGAGGACAGCCAGGAACGCCGAGCCGAAGCCCGCGACCTCGCCAACGGCGGGTTCGATCTCGCTCCAGGACCCGTCGATCAGCGCCCAGCTGAAACGAACGGGGGTCGGGTCGCTGTAGGCATCGGCCCACAGGGTTCGCTCGGCAGCCGACAGTCCCAGTCGTTCCAGGTCGATATGCACGTGTTCGCCGCCCAGCAGGGCGATGACCGACTCGGCCGAGGCCCCTCGCACCGAGTAGCGGGGTATGTCGCTGCGCTCTGCAACACACTTCGGGTTTATCTGCGGCATCAGCTCGAGTCCCAACACCAACCCGGCGTTGCCGGCGGCGACGGTTGCCCGAGAGGACAGGGTCACGACGTTGGTGCCGAGCTCGACCTGGGGCCAGGGCGGCTGGACGTGCGTCCAGGTCTGTGCCGCATCGTCGGATAGGTACAGCGTGGGGGTGGCATCGGGGCCGCATGCTGCCGCGCGCTGGGGGTCGGGTCGGGCGACGGCTGCCACGAACGCCCCGCTCACGGTGAGCGACTCGACCTGTACCTGGGCGCCGCCTGGCCCGTTGCCCGAGGTCACCGGGCTCGGTTGCATGGTGACCGAGCCACCGGTCGGCTCTGTGGCTCCGGTCCAAACCACCTGGTCGACAAGGGCGTAGAGCCGATCGTCGCTCGAAAGCACGACATCGGGGTCGATCGGGCGCCCTGAGGGGTCGACCAGCAGGGCCGAGGCCCACTGGATGGTGTCGAGCCGCGGCGCGGTGGTGCTCGTGGTCGTCGGCGGACCTCCCGAGTTGCCTCCGCTGACAACACCCACCGCCACCAGCACGAACAGGCCGAGGGCCAGCACGGGCACCGCCCACGAACTCCGCGACCCACGCGGGTCGACACCGTCCGGGCCTGGGTCTTCGAGGATCAGGATGGGTCCGCGGTCGTTTACCCCCACATGTCGAACCTATCGGTACCCTGGCGGCTGTGGCAGTCCACAAGGTTTGCGGCATCGAGACCGAGTTCGGCATCCTTCATCGAAACCCCGACGGCGACAGCAATCCGGTGTCGGCGTCGTCGATGCTGATCAACGCGTTCGTCAACGACCGCCTCGACGGCCGCATCGGCTGGGATTTCGAGGACGAGTCGCCGGCCAACGACGCCAGGGGGTTCAACGAGTTCGACGCCCTGGCACCCGAGATCGAAACCCACCTGATCAACGCAGTGCTGACCAACGGGGCGCGCTACTACGTAGACCACGCCCACCCCGAGATGTCTTCGCCCGAGTGCTACGACCCGCGTGAGGCGGTGGTGTACGACGTGGCCTCCGAGCGCATCTTGCAGGCGTCGATGGCAGTCGCCGCCCGCCTGTTGCCCGCCGGCCAGGAACTGATTGTCCACAAGAACAACTCCGACGGCAAGGGCAACAGCTACGGCACCCACGAGAACTACCTGATGGATCGAAACACGCCGTTCGGGCGCATCGTGTCGAACATCACGCCGTTCTTCATCACCCGTCAGCTGTTCACCGGCAGCGGCAAGGTCGGCTCCGAGGCGCCGGGCTTGGGCATCGCAGAGGTGCCGTTCCAGCTGACCCAGCGCGCCGATTTCTTCGAAGAAGAGGTGGGGCTAGAGACCACCCTGAAGCGTCCGATCGTCAACACCCGAGACGAGCCTCATGCCAACTCGCGCCGCTATCGCCGTCTGCACGTCATAAACGCCGACGCCACCCAGGCCGAGGTCGCCACCTATCTGAAGGTCGGCACCACGGCAATTGTGTTGGCGATGATCGACGACGACGTGTTGCCCCGCGATGTGCAGTTCAGGCATCCGGTGCCGGCGATGCGACACGTCAGCTACGACCTGACCCTGACCGAGACCCACGAGATGCTGACGGGTGGTCGTATGACGGCCCTGGAGGTGCAGTGGGAGTACCTCGACCTGGCGCGCAAGTACGCCGAAGAACGCGGCCTCGACGTCGTGGGTGGCGAAGATGTGGGCCTCGACATCCTCGAGCGTTGGGAGCAGATCCTCACCGGCCTCGAAACCGACCCGATGTCGTTGGCCGGCCAGCTCGAATGGGTCGCCAAGCTTCGCCTTCTGCGCGGGTTCATGGACCGCCACGACTGTGGCTGGGACGATCCGCGTATCGCGGCGCTGGCCTTGCAATACCACGACCTGCGGCCCGACAAGAACCTGCACCAGCGGCTGGGTATGGAGCGAATAACCACCGATGCCGAGGTCGAGCACGCGGTGATGAACCCGCCCACGCGCACCCGCGCTTATTTCCGCGGGCGTTGTCTCGACAAGTTCAAAGACCAGATAGTCGCAGCCAACTGGGACTCTCTCGTGTTCGATGTGGGCACCGATCCGCTGAGGCGGGTACCGATGCTCGAGCCGCTGCGCGGAACCGAAGCACACGTGGGTAACTTGTTGGACACATGCGATTCGGTAGCCGAGCTGTTGGACCAGCTCGGGGCCTGAACAGCTAGAGAACGAGGCGGAGACCAATGGCTGAACGCGAACAGATCAGGCGCCCCGCACGTCGCGACGAACAACAAGACGTCGCCGAGGACGCCCCCGCGGCGTCCGAGCGGGGAAACGAACTGAAGGCCGACATCGACGACATCCTCGACGAGATCGATGATGTGCTCGAGACCAACGCCGAGGAGTTCGTGAAGAACTACGTACAAAAGGGTGGTCAATAACCCCCATGTCGATGCCCTACTTCACCCCAGGCGACGACCCGGGTCCCAACTTCGTCAGGTTGCTGGAACGCACGGGCACACAGGTGTTTCGTGAACTGCCAGGCCAGATAGACGCAGGCCACGCCACCACCGTCCTCGCGGTTCGCACCGCTCGTGGAGTTGTCATGGCCGGCGACCGCAGGGCAACTGCCGGCCACCTCATAAGCCACCGCACCATCGAGAAGGTCTTCGAGGCCGATCGTCACAGCGGCGTTGCCATCGCAGGTGCTGCGGGCCCGGCTATCGAGATGGTCAAGATCTTCCAGGTGCAGCTCGAGCACTACGAAAAGGTCGAGGGCAAGGAGCTGAGCCTCGAGGGCAAGGCCAATCAGCTGTCCGGCATGGTCAGGGGCAACCTCCCTGCCGCAATGCAGGGTTTGGCCGTGGTGCCGCTGTTCGCCGGATACGACGACCGGCGGGGCATAGGGCGCCTGTACCAGTTCGACGTCACCGGTGGCCGCTATGAAGAGCGCGACTACGCCACCAGCGGCTCTGGCAGCCTTCACGCCTCGACGGTGCTGAAGCTCGGGTTCCGCAACGACATGGACGCCGACGCAGCCATCGATCTGGCCCTTCGCGCCCTTTGGCATGCCGCCGACGAAGACTCGGCAACGGGCGGCCCAGACCCGATACGGGGCATTTACCCGATCGTGGCCACCATCGACTCGGACGGTTTCTCGAAGGTCGCCGAAGAACACGTCGCCGAGCGCGTCGCAGTGTTGACGGACGGGCTTCGAGGTGTCGACTCGCTGGGCGCCGACCAGGAAGGCGGCGACTGACATGGGCATGCCCGGCTTCTACGTTTCTCCAGAACAGCTCATCCAGGACAAGGCAGACTTTGCCCGCAAGGGCATCGCCCGAGGTCGCGCCCTGGTGGCCATGCGCTACACCGACGGCATCGCATTGGTGGCCGAGAACACCAGCGCCACACTGCGCAAGGTCAGCGAGATCTACGATCGCATCGCGTTCGGTGGTGTGGGTCGCTACAACGAGTTCGATCAGCTTCGTATCGCCGGCGTGCGTCACGCCGATCAGAAGGGGTTCGTGTACTCGCGCGAAGACGTCGATGCCAGATCGCTCGCCAACCAGTACGCCCAGATCATGGGCCAGATCTTCACCCACGAGCCCAAGCCGCTCGAGGTCGAGATCCTGGTGGCCGAGGTCGGGGTCGAAGCCGGCGACGACCGCATCTTCCACATCCTCTACGACGGCACTGTGGTCGACGAGACCGACTTTGCCGCCATCGGTGGTGATAGCGAGGCCATCCTGGCCCGCCTCGAGCAGGCCTGGTCGGCAGGTCTCGACTCGGCCGGCGCCGTCAGAGCTGCAGCATCGGTTCTGGCCGGCGAAGACCGTGCGTTGGCGGCGAGCGACCTCGAGGTCGCCCTGCTGGCCCGTGGCACTCACCGGCGCAGCTTCAAGCGGTTGTCAGATGCTGAGGTAGAGCAGCTACTGGGCTGATCGCGAACGCAGCGCGTGTTTTTGATTACGCGTTCAGTTTCGTAGCCGACTGGAAGCACCGGATCTCAGGAGGTCTGGTGCGCCCAAACGTCAAGCGCTTGTCCTCAACCTGTTTCGCCGCGTGCGCCCTTGTTGCGTCCGCCGTGTTTCCCGTCGGTTCAGCCGGGGCCGTCGAGCCCCACGTTGCCGACGAAATCGCCTCGTACGCACGCCCCGACATGGTGGTGCCCTCACCTCCAACCCCCGACTTTCGAATTGCGGTGACGTCCACCGTCGACGGGCCGTCCCAAGACACCGATGTGACCCTGCGCGGAGCCGTCGACCTGGCATCGCTGTTGGGTGGAACGGTCGAGATCGTTCTCGAACCGGGAGCCGACTATCGGCTGGGTTGCGGAACCGGCGAAGACCACAACCTCGACGGCGATCTCGACTACACCGCGTTGGGAACCTTGGTGCTTTCGGGAAACGGGGCGTCGATCAGCCCAGCGTCCGAGCTGTGCAGTCCCGACCGCCTGCTGCACGCGCCCAACGGGGGCATGGTGGTGGTCGTCGACACACATCTCAGCGGGGGCAACGGCACCGGTGACGGCGGAGCGATTCGGGCGTCGAGGGTGGCGGTCTTCGACTCGGAGCTCGTCGCAAACAGCGCGGCCGCAGGTCGCGGAGGTGCGGTATTCGCCGAAGAGTCGCTCACCATCGTGGGTTCCACCTTCACCGGCAACGAGGCACGAGCGTACGGCTCGGGCCGGCGCGGCCTGGGCGGTGCGGCGATGTCGGCGGGCACCCTGGTGGTGTTCGACTCGTTCTTCAGCGCCAATACCGCCGTATACGACGGGGGAGCGCTGGCGGTTTCGGGGTCGCCGCTCGCCGTGGTGTCCGGCTCGACGTTCGAGGCCAACGACACCTATTTTGGCCGAGGCGGCGCCCTCTTCGCCGGTGCGGGTGCCGACGTTGCAATCGTCGAGTCGGTGTTTCGCTCGAACAGGGCCAGCGCGACTACCGCTGGCGGCGGAGCGGTCTATGTCGACGGCTCGCTCGAGGTCTACGACAGCACCTTCGAGGCCAACGAGGCCGTCAGCCTTCCGGTGAGCCCCATTATCGAGATCGGTGGTGGCGGTGGCGCAATCTATTCAGAGGGCGTGTTGGCCGTGGTTTCGACCAGCTTCATCGAGAACCGATCGGGGCGTACGGGTGCCGGCGGCGCCGTCAGCCACAAGGGTTCGTTCGTTCTGATCGGTTCGATCCTGCGGGGTAACTCGGCGGGTGGGGCCGGTGGTGCGGTGTTTGCAGGCGGTGGCCGCTCCGACAACGACCACATAACGATCGACACCAGCGTGCTGACCGACAACGAATCGAGGTGGGCCGGTGGCGGGGCCTTGTTCCTGTCCAGCCCGGGCCACATCTCTGTCAGCAACAGCCGAATCTCGTCGAACCAGGCGATGCACACGGGAGCCAACGGCGGCGGGGTGCTGGTGAACGGCTCGGCGGTGATCGAGCGCACCACGGTCGACGACAACCGAGCGCACCACGCCGGCTCGGGCGGCGGGGTCCACGCCGATGTTGGTTCGAGCGTGACGCTCGACAACTCGACGGTGTCTGGTAACTGGGCCGGCTCGGGTGGCGGCGTTGGGGCAGGCACCAGCCCCAGTGGCGGCGTTCGGCTGCTGCACAGCACGATCGCCGGCAACGGCGCGCTGGTTGGTTCGAACCTGTCGGTCGGTTCCCTGCTGCAGGCAGCGGGCTCGATAGTGTCCGATCCGATCGGCCCCCAATCCTGTGCTGTCGGGCCCAGGCCGTTGAGCCTGGGAGGCAATATCGATGGTGATGGCTCTTGCGGGTTTGACGGCGCGGGCGATGTGGTCGTTGCCGACACGCCCGTCACGGCCGACCTGGCCGAGGTGGATGGCGTCGCCGTGCGCGAGCCTGTGGCGGTCGCAGCCCTCGACAATCTGCGCGGCCTTTGCGCCACGGCGGGGCTCGACCAGCTGGGCAACAAGCGAGGCGACGCCTGCGACAGCGGCGCGGTCGAGATGCCAGGCCTGCTGGCGGTCGACGACCAGATAGCTCTGCGTTCGGGGGCTGCATTCACCGTGAACCTGCTGGCCAACGACACCGTCGGTAACAAGCCGATAGTCGCCAGGTTCGTCGACATCCAGCCGGCGAACGGCGTGACCATGTCGGGCAGTCCCGAGGCCTTGACCCTGAAGGTTTCGCGACGGGCCCAGCCGACCGTTCTGGGTACCTACGAGATCTGTTACCCCGACGGCGCTGGGTGCTCGAAGGCCACCTTCGCCCTTGTCGACTCGACGGCTGTCGGGTTGGGTATCGCCTCGCTGAGGGTGCCCAGCACCGGTGCAGCGGGCCTGGCCAGGTAGCCTCACCCAGATGGAGCGGCGCATCTTCGGTATCGAGAACGAATACGGCGTCACATGTACCCAACGGGGGCAGCGACGGCTGAGCCCCGACGAGGTGGCCCGCTATCTGTTTCGACGGGTCGTCTCGTGGGGTCGCAGCTCCAACGTGTTTCTCGCCAACGGTGCCCGGCTGTACCTCGACGTCGGCAGCCATCCCGAGTATGCGACGCCAGAATGCGACACCGTCTACGACGTCGTGGTTCACGACCGTGCCGGCGAGCGCATCCTCGAACAGCTGATCGTCAACGCCGAGGAGCGCCTGAACGAGGAGGGCATCCGCGGCACGATCCACCTGTTCAAGAACAACACCGACTCGGCCGGCAACTCCTATGGCTGCCACGAGAACTACATGACCAGCCGCACCGACGATTTCAGTCACTACGCCGAGGTGTTGATCCCGTTCTTCGTGACCCGCCAGATCTTCGCCGGTGCCGGCAAGGTGCTGCACACCCCACGTGGGGCCATGTACTCGATCGCCCAGCGCGCTGAGCACATCTGGGAGGGCGTATCCAGCGCCACCACACGCAGCCGGCCGATCATCAACACTCGAGACGAGCCCCATGCCGACGCCGAGCAGCATCGGCGGCTGCACGTCATCGTCGGCGACTCGAACATGTCCGAGTACACCAACTTCTTGAAGATCGGGTCCACGTCGATCCTGTTGCGGATGCTCGAAGATCCGGCGGTGGTGCTTCGAGACATGACCCTCGAGAATCCCATTCGGGCCATTCGCGAGATCAGCCACGACATCACCTGCCGGCGCAAGGTGCGCTTGGCAAACGGCCGAGAGGCCTCGGCCTTCGACATCCAGAGCGAGTACCTCAACCGGGCGCTTCGTTATGCGGCCAACCACGAACTGCACCCAAACGAGGTGCAGGCTCTCGAGATGTGGGAGCACTGCATGACCGCTATCGAGAACGATCCGTTGACCCTCGACCGTGAGGTCGACTGGGTTATCAAGTACCACCTCATCGAGAAGTATCGGGCCAAACACGGCCTCGACCTCGATTCGGCCAAGGTGGCATTGCTGGACCTGCAGTACCACGATGTCAATCAGGAACGCGGCCTGTACTACGTGCTGCAAGACCGTGGCGCGGTCGAGCGGGTCTGCAACGACGACGACATCTATCACGCGGTCGAGAATCCACCCGCGACCACCCGCGCCCGTCTGCGGGGCGAGTTCATACGAAAGGCCAAGGAGCGCAAGCGCGACTACACCGTCGATTGGGTTCACTTGAAGGTGAACGATCAGGCCCAGAGAACCGTGTTGTGCAAGGACCCGTTCAAGGCTTACGACGAGCGGGTGGAGAAGCTCATCGAGAGCTTGTGACATGGCCAGCTTCCGAACCGGCGTGGTGACCGAACTGATCTCGTTGCGTCCGGGGATGCAAAGGGTGATGGTCGACGGCAGGCCTGCCTACGCACTCACCCAGATCGTCGGCGAGTTGGCTTTGGCAGATCGGGTCGTGGTGAACACCACGGCGCTCGACAGGGGGTTGGGCACCGGCGGCAGCGATGTCGTGCACTGGAACCTGTCTCGCGACTCGCTGAGTCTTCCCGGCCCCGGCCATGTCATGTCGGTCCGGTACACGTCGGTCCAACACGATGCGGGCACGTGGGACACCGACGATGGTCCCGGGGCGGCGGATGGGCCTCACGACACCAGGTCGCTGGTGCACGGTGTTCCGGTTGTGGGGTGTGTGCTGCACAGCCATGCCATGGCGTTGTGCGCAGCGATCTGTGCCGCCCAGCCGACAGCGCGGGTTGCGTTCGTCATGAACGAAGCCGGGGCGCTGCCGCTGGCCCTATCCGATCTGCTGGCAGCTTCTGTCGAAGCGGGCACGGTTAGCGTCACGGCTTCGGTCGGCCAGGCATTCGGCGGTGCGGTCGAGGCGGTCACAACCCCATCTGCTGTTGCCGGCTGCGTGCATGCAGGGGCAAATGTGGTGGTGCTGGGTCCTGGCCCCGGCCATGTCGGAACCGCCGACCCGCTGGCGTTCAGTGGCCTGTCGCTGGTGGGCGACCTCGATCTGTTGCGTGCTGTCGGCTGTCGCACCGCTCTGGCCCTCAGATGGTCCAGCGCAGATCTGCGCGACCGGCACCGTGGCCTTTCGCACCACAGCGCGACCCTTCTTGAGTTGATGGCCCGCGATCACGAGGTGCCTGTGCCAGATGCCGACTTCGCTGCGGCGGTCGAAGCGGTCGTTGCGAGCGCAGGCGCCGGTAGCTCACCGGTGATATCCGACCCCGTCGACGTAGCCGCAGCTTGTAGTGCATTCGGCCTCGAGGTCTCGACCATGGGACGCGCGCTCGCCGACGACCGAGGGGCACTGTCGGCAATAGGTGCTGCGGCGCGGTGGGCTGCGGGGCTTTCCTCGAAGGTTTCAGGGTCGACCTACAACGGGTGAATTGGCTGACGACCGACCTCTCCAGCACCTTGCGGCTCCTGTAGGCTCGGCGCTCAGTGACCTCCACCGACGCCGACAACGCCGAATCAGCCTCGGCTCCGTCGTACTTCGATGTCTCGGCAGAGTGGAATGGCCACGAGGATGACATCTTCGAGGACACTCCCGAGCTCGAAGAGGGCCGGTCTGCGTTGCGCCAGACGCTCGAGTGGGGTGCGGTCATCATCGGTGCACTCATTGCCGCGCTGGTAATCAAGACTTTTCTGTTCCAGGCGTTTTTCATCCCGTCGAGCTCGATGGAGCAGACGCTGCAGATAAACGACCGGGTCCTCGTGAACAAGATCGCCTACCAGTACGGGGACATCTCGCGAGGCGACGTGATCGTGTTCCATCGTCCGCCGGCCGCCGCCCCCAGCGACACAGACGAGTTCATCAAGCGGGTTATTGGCCTGCCGGGCGACACGCTCGAGGGCATCGACGGGGTCGTTTACGTCAACGGCGAGGCGATCGACGAGCCGTACATCGACCCCGGTGATCTCACTTACAACCTCCCGGTCACCGTTGTACCCGAGGGCCATCTGTGGGTCATGGGCGACAACCGCAACAACTCCCAGGACAGTCGGTACTTCGGACCGATCTCTCAGGACTTGGTCGTCGGCAAGGCCTTCTTGATCGTGTGGCCGCCCGGGTCGATCGGAAGCCTGTAACCCTCTCGCCGCGTGGCGCCACCTGTCTTCGTGCCCGCATCTTTGCGACAACTGATGTTTCTGCGCCGCTGCTGAGTGGGCTTGGGTTGAGTGATGCTCCTATGGGGTGTATGTGTCAAGCGGCTGACAGAGGTGCGGGTGGTGCTTAGCGGCGCCGACGAACTAGAGGTGATGGGTGTCGGCGGGCTCGAAGACGAGCTCGGCGGCCTTCGTCGTGTGCGTGCCCGTTTGGACGGCCACGAAGCCCGTTTGTTGAGCGCCCTGACCAAGGCCCGTCAGAGGGCCGCGAACCGCAAGGGCAAGGAGTCGGAGGGTGGTTCCAAGCCGGACCCTGGGCCGCCTGCTCCGTCGCGTAAGGCCCAGCGTGAGGCCGAGGCCAGGTCACGGCGTCTGGCGACCAATCCCGATGTTGCCGAGGCGTTGGAAGCAGGTGACATCAATTCGGAGCACGCCGACTACTTGACCAGCACGGACCTGCCCGATGACGTCAAGGCCGGCTTGTTGGCTGACGCGATGTGCCAGTCGGCTGATGAGACCAGGGCGGCGGTTCGTGAGGCCGAACGCGAGCAGACCCGCGAGGACCCTGACGAGCGGCTGGCGCGTCAGCGGAGGCGCCGGCGTGGGTCGTGTGGGATCGACGGTGACGACATGATCTGGTTCAACGCAGCATTGGACCCGGTCACTGGTGCGGCGTTGAAAGCCGAGTACGACCGACGTGAGCGTGCTGCGTTTCATCACGACATGCGAACTATCACAGACCCCAGAAAGCGGCGCAGCCATCAGCAGCGTGGTGCTGACGTGATCGCCAGCATGCTCACAGACGGCCTCGTACCAGCCACCACCGCCTCAGATGCCAGGGGCAGTGTGAACCTGATCGTGGACATCGACCAACTCGACAAACCCGACGGATCGGCCTACACGATCGACGGCGCACCGATACCGGCATCGATCGCACGTTCGATGCTGTGTCGGGCTCAGATCAATGTTTGGTTTCAGCAGGCGGACAGGCGACAGTTGGACCTGGCATACGACTGCAACACCGAAGCCTCGCGATGTGAGGCCCACCACCTGCACCATCGCGAACACGGCGGATCGACCGACCTCGACAACCTGGCGCTGTTATGCCCACAACACCACGACCGGTTGCACCAAACCGGCAACCGCCTGGTCATGGGCGACACGCCAGACCACTGGCAACTCCAAGACAGCCACGGCACCGTCATCAGCGAATGGACCAAACCACCACCACGACAACAAGAACGCGCCGGCAAACCGCCAAACCAAGCGGCCTGAGGTGTGGCGTCAGTGGGCGTTGATGGAACCCATCAGGCGGTCGACGTGGTCGCTGAATATGCCGTCGACACCGATGCGGACCAATTCGTCGATCTCGCGTTCGTGTTGGGCATCCCAGCCCAGCGCGTACCGGTCGAAGCGGTGGAACAGGGCGGCGAGTCCGCCAGACCAATCCTTGCGATGCATGTTGATGGCGTCGATTCCGGCCTCGGTTATCAGCGCCGCGCGCCGTTCGGGGCCTTCCTTGATGCGCGCCAGCCGGGTTGAATCGACGAGCTTGGCCGACGTCATCGAGCGCCACGACGCCACCAGTTTCCACTCCCAGTGGCACAGCCACAGCCGGGGCTCGGCACCAGCACGACGGGCAACATGCACCACTTCCTCGACGGCGCGCGGATCCTTGATGTCGAGCGACAGCTCGAAGTCGGTACCGCACTCGGTGTAAAGGTCGGCGAGCGAGGGCACGTGCTCTGGCAGCTCGGCCCGGTGCATCTCGGCGATTGGCCGCTTGAGCACACCAAAGACACCGTGGCGGAACTCGCCGTCGTGGTCCAGCACGGCGTGGCCGTCGACGGTGAGCCAGACGTCGCTCTCCAGACCAGAGGCGCCCATCTCGAGGGCCGTCTTGAAAGCCTCGATGGTGTTCTCGGGCGCGTGTGCCTTGGCTCCGCGATGTGCAAACCCGATGGGTGGCGTGCGAAGAGAGGGGAGTCGGGGCGCCATATCGGCAATTCTCGCGCGTGTTGAAGGCAAACGCGACGAGCCAGCAGCGTGAAATTGTTCCGCGCGAGGTATTCACAATCACGCTCGTCATGTCCTCAACGGTGGGGACACGGCTTCCGATGGATCAGGGCAAGTACCGAAGAGTCGGAGTCGAAGTGGCGAAGATCAGGGCCAGCTGCCCCACATGCGGCGACGTGGAGCTCACAACCGACGACGTTGTCGTTCGGGTGTGCGCTGATGACAACTCAGGGACGTACACGTTCTCTTGTCCGTCCTGTGCTACCAACGTCGTGAAGCCAGCAGAGCAGCACATTGTCGATCTCCTGGCGGCGTCGGGGGTGAAGGTGGTCGTGTGGACACTGCCAGCCGAGCTGAACGAAAGGCCGGTAGGCGAGCCGTTCACCCACGACGATCTGCTCGACTTCCATGCGATGTTGCACGACGACGGCGCCCTGAGCGCCGCGCTGGCGGCCATAACCCGTCACGCCTGAACTGGTGTACGCCACGGGTAGGGTTCTGTACGTGAGCCCCCTGTGGATCGTTGCAGCCGCCGTGCTGGTCGTCGGCGCCGTGCTGATCGGCCGTGCGGCAGTGCTGTGCGACTACGAGGCCCGCGGTGCCCAGGCCGACCTCGACGACGCCGCAGCCGCCCTGGCGGCGCTGGGCGTGCAACGCACCGGGTTCGACCAGGCCATTGGGCGACTCGGCCGAACGGCCCAGGCGGTCGGCGGCCCGGTCAAGGCTTCCCAGGCTTCGGTGCGCATCGCGCGCAGCTGGTGGCGTCGGGCACGTACCCTTTGATCCGATGAGCGTTTCCAGCACAGAGATCATCGTCGTCTTGTTGGTGGCGCTCATCGTGCTGGGCCCAAACCAGCTCCCCGATGCGATGCGGCGGCTGGGGTCGGCCTACAGAGAGTTCAAGAAGATCTCGTCGTCGGTCCAAAACGAGATCAACTCGGTCGTCAGCGAGACCACCGGCATGTTCACCAGCACCGCCGACACCGTTTCGGGCCGTGCAGAGGTGAAGAGCACGGGCGGTAGCGACGACCAGGACGACTTCGATGGCACGCTGCCCAAGTCGAACCAGAGCTACCGCCCTGCCGACGAGGATCTAGACGCTCCCGAGGACGCATGACGGCAGCCCGATCGCCCGCCCAGCGCAAGGCCGGCGAGATGACCTTCTGGGAACATCTGGCCGAACTGCGGACCCGCCTGATTCGATCGTTGCTGGCCATTGCGGTTGGTGCCGCCGTGGTGATCGCCATGTGGGACCCGATCTCGAACTTCTTCATCGAGCCCTACTGCGATGTGTTGGCCGACATCAGACCCGACGCCGACTGCAGCCTGTTCATCCGCGATCCGGTCGAGGGTTTGCGGGTGCGACTGAAGGTGGGCTTCTTTGGCGGTCTGGCCCTGGCGATGCCCGTGGTGTTGTGGCAACTGTGGCGCTTCGTCACACCCGCCCTGAAACCCAACGAAAAACGCTGGGCCATACCCTTCGTGACCGCGGCATTGATCCTGTTCGCATCGGGCGTTGCTCTGGGCTACTGGACGTTCCCCCGAGCACTCCAGTTCTTCGTGGACGTCGGCGGCGACAACATCGATCCGCTGTTCGGGCCGGCCGAATACTTCGACATCATCACCTTCCTGATGCTCAGCTTCGGCGTCGGGTTCGAGTTTCCGATCCTGATGATCTTCATGCAGCTCGCCGGTGTGGTGCAGCCCCGAACGCTGGCCCGATTCCGGCGCCACGCGATAGTCGCCATCGTGGTGTTGGCGGCGGTAATAACCCCCACGGGCGACCCGTGGACCCTCAGCGCACTGTCGGTTCCGCTGTACATCTTCTATGAGGCCAGCATCGTGGTCGGCTGGTTCCTGACGCGCAACCGCCGCGAAGACCCGCCGCCGGCGCTGCGCGACCGGTTGCCGCGCTGGCTCGGCGGGCGCAAGAACACGTGACCAAGGTGCGCGAGGCGTTCCTCGGCCGGCTCGGTTTCACGCCCGACGACTTCCAGCTGGCCGCCTTCGACGCCATCGACGATGAGCGTTCGGTGCTGGTCGCAGCCCCGACCAGCTCTGGCAAGACCCTGGTGGCCGAGTACGCCATTTCGGTTGCGCTCGAGGCCGGTCAGCGCGTGTTCTACACCACACCGATCAAGGCACTCTCGAACCAGAAGTTCAACGACCTGTGCGGCTGGCTCGGCTCTGAACGTGTGGGCCTGCTGACCGGCGACAACGTGATCAGGCCCGACGCCGACATCATCGTGATGACCACCGAAGTGCTGCGCAACATGATCTACGCCGGTTCGGGGGCGCTGAGCGACCTGGGCGTGGTGGTGCTGGACGAGGTGCACTATTTGCAGGACACCTACCGCGGCCCCGTCTGGGAAGAGGTGATCATCCAAACCCCCCAGCAGGCCAGGCTGGTGGCACTGTCGGCGACCGTTTCGAACGCGCAAGAACTGGCCGAGTGGATCGCCACCGTGCGCGGCGACTGTGAGTGCATCGTCGAGACCACGCGGCCTGTGGTGTTGCACCAACGCTTTCTCGTGGCCGACCGCGCCGAGCACAAGCTGGTCGACATGCGGGTGCTGCGCGGGCCAGACCCAGATCGTCACACCGCCAGGTATCTGGCCAAGCATGCCAGCGGGCCACGCGCCAGGGGGCGCAGGCGTTTGGCCAGGCCCCGTCGCAACGAGGTGGTCGAACATCTGCATCAGCAAGATCGTCTGCCCGCGATCTTCTTCATCTTCAGCCGTCAGGGCTGTGACGACGCCGTGCAGCAGTGCCTGCACGCTGGCATCGAGTTCCTCGACGCGACCGAACAAGCCCGAGTCGCCGCAATAGCCGCACACCACACCAGCGAACTGACCGATCAAGACCTGAAGGCGCTCGGGTACCGGAACTTCCTGGCCGGTTTGCAGGCTGGGGTCGCATCGCACCACGCGGGCCTGGTGCCGCCGTTCAAAGAAGCGGTCGAGGAGTGTTTCTCGCTGGGCCTGCTGCAGGTGGTGTTCGCGACCGAGACGCTGGCGCTTGGCATCAACATGCCGGCCCGGTCGGTGGTGATCGAGCAACTCAGCCGGTTCCGTGGCGAGGGGCACGTGATGTTGACTCCGGCCGACTATGCCCAGCTGACGGGCAGGGCGGGCCGGCGGGGCATCGACGACATCGGCTACGCGTACACACTGTGGAGCCCCTACGTCGAGTTCGACCAGGTCGCCGCGCTGGCAGGCAGCAAGGAGTTCTCGCTGCGATCGGTCTTTCGGCCCACCTACAACATGGCAGCCAACCTTGTCGCGACCCGAACCGAAGAGGGCGCGGTCGACCTGCTACAGCGTTCGTTCGCGCAGTTCCAAAGCGACCGCAGCATTGTTCGCCTGACCGGCGAGCTGGGCCGGGCCAAGGATCGCCAGGCCGAGCTGGAGGCAGCGATGATCGAGCGGTGGGGTCGCACCGGCCCGCCGCCGTCGCCCACCGGACGCCCACAGCGCGCGGCCGAGGTCGTCAAAGCAGACCCTCACGAGATCGACCGGTCGCTTTCGAGGTGCCGCCCCGGTGACGTTGTCGAGCGAACTCGCGACGGCAGTGTCGATCTGCTGCTGGTGCTGGGGGTGTCGCAGCGCCGGCACGGCGGGAGCCGCCTCCGGGTGGTGACGACGCGGGGCAAGTCGATGATGGTTGCCAGCCCCGACTTCGACCAGCCGGCAAAGGTCGTCGAACGGGTGAGCCTGCCCACCCCATACCAGCCGGCCCGACGCGAGTTCCAAAAAGAGGCGGCCGCCCAGCTTCGCAACGCCGAGAAGATCTTGAAGGCTCAGAGCTCAGAAGCCCCCGAACAGACCCAAGACCGGGGTGGTCTCGACGACCAGCAGCTGAACGAATGGGCCGCAGACCACAACCGCCACCTCCGTGCCGTGCGCACGTGTGAGCGCATAGAACGCAGGCTCGAGAACGCGGCCGACGGCCTGGGGCAGGCCTTCAGGGCTGTCGTAGCGGTGCTGCGCGAACGCGATTGTGTCGATGGCTGGTCGCTGACGCCCAAGGGAAGGCTGCTTCGCAAGGTGTTTCACGAGCACGACCTGTGGATCACAGAGGCGGTCGCAGCAGGGGTCTTCGACGGGCTCGACCCGGCCCGCCTGGCCGGCGTCGCCTCGGCCATCACCTTCGAGCGGCGGGGTGGTGGGCCGGGCCCCACACCATGGTTTCCCGACGATGTCACCAAGGGGCGGGTCGGCGAACTGAGGGGCATCTCCAGGTCGTTGGCGGCCGCCGAGCACCGAAACGGCATCACCGAGACCCCAGACCCCGACGCCGGGTTCTTGGCCGCGGCCCACGCCTGGGCCCTCGGCATCGACGTCGGCGAACTGTTGGCCGAAGAGGAGCTGTCTGGCGGCGACTTTGTTCGTCAGATCCGCCAGCTGGTCGACCTGTTGCGCCAGATCGCAGCCATCGCTCCGCTGCCAGAGACCGCCGAAGCGGCGCGCAAGGCCATCGACGACATCGACCGCGGGCTGGTGTCTGCCGCGACCCGCCTCAGCGAAGGCGAAGCCCTGTGAACCGGCGAAACCCTCGATGACCATCGAGAAGGGGGCGGCCTGGGGTCACCAGGGGGTGCTGGCCGAGGGGTCCCCGGTGTGCGCGACCGACGCCGAGCTACGCGAACTGGTGGTGAGCGCACTGTCGCACGGCGGCGACATGCCAGGCCAGGTCGGCCTCACCGGGGGAGACCTGTGGCGTACCTGCGGATCGCCCGGAGGTGGCCTCGACCGGTTGCACACCCAAGCCCTGGTAGCTCCCATAGACGTGGTGCGGGTCGATTTCGACGGTTCGGTCACCTGGTTCGTGGCCCACCTGGTGTTGCGGCGCTCGTGGTGGTACGGGCGCGTCGTCGGGGCCATGAACGCCGAGTTCCTGGGCAACTGGGACGTGGGCACGCGAACCCACCCCAACGACGGGCGGGTCGACGTGTACGACGTCAGCATGGACGTCGTACAGCGGTGGAGAGCGTGGCGCCGCCTGCCGACAGGACGCCACGTGCCCCACCCCGCAATATCGGTGCGCCGGGTCAAGAACATCGAGATCGAGCTCGACCGCGCCGCCGACCTGTATCTCGACGGCGAACGTGTAGCCCGCACCCGCAGGGTGGGTCTCACCGTTCTCCCCGACGCGCTCACAGTGGTGGTCTGACCGCCTAGGCGGGTCCACGACCATCGTCTGTTTCTCTCGTACCATCACTGTCCGTGCACGGGTACGCAACCGAGACCTTCACGGTCGAAGAACAGGACATTCTGAGGCGTTACTTCACCAACCTCGACCAGCCGGTTTTCGCCCTCGTGAACCTGCCCGAGGTGGTCAAGGGCGCCTTGTTCGCCAGGTATTCGCGAACCCACAAGAGCCTGAGGCGCCTGTTCCTGGACGAGTTCGTGCTCGATCTGGACGTCACCGGCGACTCGACCATCGACGCCACCGTGGGCCTCGAGCGTGCCGACGAGCTGTATCAGAAGGTGTTCTTCGAATACGGCGACGACTCGGTCGCCCAGCTGGGTGGAGTTCACCTGGCGTGCGAACAGGCCTCGAACCTGCTGACGAAGGTGCTCGAATGGGGTCGGCTGATGTCGTACCTCGAACAATCGACGCGCTATCTGGCATACGACACTCGTATCGAGGGCCGCTATCGCTACTTCCGCGACCCCGATCTGTTGGCGTCGTCGATGGGCACCAGGTACGTCGGCGACATGGACCGCATGTTCGAGTCTTATGCCCACGCCCTGCCGCTGCTGCAAGACCATTTCAAGGCGTCGCGGCCCAAGTCCGATGGCGAGAGCGACTTCGTGCATCGCCAAACCATCAGGGCCATGAGCTTCGACGCGGTGCGGGGGATGCTTCCCGCGGCCTCGATATCGAACGTGGGCATCTATGGCACCGGTCAGGGCTACGAGGCCCTTCTGCTGCGGATGAGGGCCCATCCATTGCCCGAGGCCCGCCAGTACGCAGACATGATGCTGACCGAGCTGCGCAAGGTGATTCCTTCGTTCCTGCGGCGTGTCGACGTCGCCGACCGCGGCGGTGCCTGGTCGGCCTACATGGCAAACACCCGATCGGCGATGGAAGACATCGCCGCCGAGCTGATCGACCAGTCGGGTCACGACATGGTCGACGGCAGCCCCGGCGTGCACCTGGTCGACTGGGATCCCGACGGCGAGAACAAGGTCATCGCCGCCATGCTTTACCCCGACACGCATCTGCCAGAGGCCACCCTCATGGCCCGCGTCGAGCAGATGACGGCCGATGAACGAATGAACGTGGTGCGCGCCTATGCGGGCGAACGTGGCAACCGCCGCCACAAGCCCGGCCGGGCCCTCGAGCGCACCTTCTATCGCTTTGACGTGCTCAGCGACTACGGCGCGTTCCGCGATCTGCAACGCCACCGGATGCTGACCGTCGAGTGGCAAGATCTCTCGCCCCTGCACGGATATGTTCGGCCTGCAGCGGTAGAGGCCGCCGGAGCAGACGACCTGTTCGACCGGGTCATGGACCGCTCGGCAGCACTGTACGAAGACCTGATGGCCGAGTATCCGCGCCAGGCGCCTTACGCGGTGTCGATGGCGTTCAGGGTGCGTTATGTCATGCAGCTGAACGTGCGGGAAGCCATGCACATGCTGGAGCTTCGCTCGGCACCCCAGGGGCATCCTGCCTACAGGCGTGTCGCCCAAGAGATGTACCGCCAGATCTCCGATGTGGCGGGCCACAGGGCCATGGCTTCGCTGTTCAAGTTCATGGACATGTCGGCCGGCGACCAGGGCCGCTCGGACGCCGAGGCACGCACCGAAGCCCGCCGCAGCTCGTAACTGCAGCGAACCTGCAACCAGCCCCTGGTTGGTAACCAGACGCCGGACGGCCATCCTTTAGGGGTGACGACAGAGCGCAATTCGGCCGAGCAACTGCTCGATGTGTTTCTCTACGCCCCGGTGGGCCTGGCCCTCGAGATGTGTGACCGCCTTCCCGACCTGGCCGACAAGGGCAGGCAGAGGCTGGGCAATCAGGCTCCGGCCGCCCGCCTGATCGGCGAGATGGCGGTCACGGCAGGCCGCAAGAAGCTCGAAGACATGTTGGCGGGCCTGCGCGAGCAGACCAGCGCCGAATCGGCACAGCCTGCCGAGTCACCTGCCCCCGCCGACGACGTAGTCGACACCCAGTCGGGCGAGCCCTTCGGCGGTTACGACGCCATGACAGCGGTCGACATCATCGGCCGCCTGGTCGACCTGTCCGACACCGAGAGGGCAGCGGTGAGGAGCTACGAAGCCTCCCACAAGGGCCGTCGAACGGTACTGGGCAAGCTCGATCAGCTCGACGGCCGAGATGGCTGACGCCCGTGTGGCGACGCTCGCCGACATCGACTCGATAGTGGCGCTGGCCCGCGACGGCCTTGACGAACAGCGCGACGCCCGCGGCGGGTCGATATTGGCGGTCCGCGAGACCCGATCTGCGCCCTATGAGCTGAGCTTGCGCGAGGCGATCTCCGATCCCGACGCCGAGGTGTTCGTCGCCTGTATCGACGAGGTGGTCCTGGGCTACCTGGCTGTGCGGGCTGAACACCTGCGCTCGGGCGACGCGTTGGGGGTCATCGACGACATCTTTGTCGAACCCGAAGCCCGCGAGGTCGGGTTGGGCGAGGCCATGGTCGAGTTGGCCGTCGAGTGGTGTCGGCAACGACAGTGCATAGGCATCGACGCCCACGCGCTGCCCGGGAACCGGGCCACCAAGAACTTCTTCGAGAGTTTCGGGTTCAAGGCCCGGCTGCTCGTGGTGCACCGACCACTGTTATGAACCCGTCACCCACCCTCGGCGTGGGCGGCATTGCCGTGCACCGGGGCCGCGTGCTGCTGGTGCAGCGGGGCAAGGATCCCGGACGTGGGCTTTGGGCGTTCCCTGGCGGCAAGGTCGAGGTGGGCGAGACCATGGCCGAGGCCGTAGTCAGGGAACTCGCCGAGGAGACCGGGCTGGCGGTGCGGTGTGGGCCATTGCGGGGTTGGGTCGAGCGCGTCGGCCCCGGCTATCACTTCGTGATCCTCGACTTCGACGTCGAGGTCGTGGGAACGATCGAACCCGTGCCCGGCGACGATGCGGCCGACGCAGGCTGGTTCAGCGCGGCCGACCTCACAAACCTGCCCCTGGTGGCAGGCATGTTCGAGTTCATGGCCGAGCACGGGGTTCTCGATCAGCTGAGCTGAGCCCGGGTCGGGCTCAGCCGTCTTCTGCTTCCTCTTCTGCCGACAGGCTGAATGCGCCCAGTTCGTTGATCTGGTCCTGTGTGGCCTCGTAGTTGTTCGAGATCACTCCGTCGACGAAGTAGGTCCAGCGTCCTGTCGGGCGTTGTACACCGAGCGAGTAGCGCCCGGCGGGCACCTCGGTGAACTCGAACCGCCCAGACGAGTCGGTGGTGGTCTCGAACACGACGGCCTGGCCGGTGCAGGGTGTGGTGCGGTTGTCGTCGATGGCGTCCAGGCAGATCTCTACCGGCGCGCCTACCAATGGCGAGCCCGTGGCGTCGAGGAACACACCGGCCATGCCGGCGAGAGGTTCTTCCTGGGGCTCGGGCAGGGCCACACCCGGGCCGGCAGTTGCCACCAAATGGGTGCGGTTGTCGGAAAGGTCTGAGTTGTCCATCCGGTACCCGACGAGATCGTCACCGTCGAGCACGGTCAGGCCGGCCTGGGTCGCAAACCAGACCCGGCCGTCGGAGTCGACGGTGATGTCTTTGACCTCGATGCTCGTCATGCCCTGCTCTGGGCCCAGGGCCGAGCCCAAGCCGTTGTCGAACACCCGCACGCCCGCCTGGAACTGTGAGACGTAGACGACGCCGTCGGACACCGCCAGGGCGTCGTCACCGCTGAGGTCGAGGTCGGTGGCCGTCCATTCGGTGCCGTCGAACGACAGCAGGCCGCGGAATCCTGATGACACGTAGACCGTCGGGCTGTTGTCGTCGAATGCAATGGCGCTTGGGAACACGTCGTCGTCGAAGCCGTTGTCGGCCCACCATGCGGTCCACTCGCCGTCGAGATACCGGGCAACCGAACGCCCGGTGGCGACCCACGTCGCACCGTCGGGGCCGATCTGCACATCGCTGATGTTGGAGACGAACTCGGTGTCACCCAACACTTCCTCGGCCTCGAAGACCGTCCATTCGCCATCGGCGACGAAACCGACGTACTGGAATCCGCCCAGCCAGATCGCATCGCGGCCACACGCTATGTGGTCTGGCCCCTGGAGATCGGGGTCGATCACCATCGTGCTCCAAGAGTCGCCATCCAGCACCGCCAGCTCGTCGAAGTCTTCGGTTACGACCCGCCCGTCGGGGCACACGTCCATGGCTTGGAACTTGCCCCGAACCGCCGAGTTGGACGCGTCCCAGGTGCTCCAGCCATCGTCGGTCAAGCAGTCGAGCGAGCTGTTCGACATGACGCACACGATGCCGGCATCGAGGGTTTCGACCGGCGCTTCGGTTGTGGTTGTGGTGGCCTCGGTGGTCGTCGAGGTCGTCGAGGTCGTGGTGGCCGGTTGGGTGGTGGTGGTCGCTGCCTCGGTGGTGGTCGTGGTCGCGTCGGCGTCGTCGGCGCCTTCGTCGGAGTCGCCCGATCCGCCGCACGCGGCAGCTACCAATGCGACCGCCAGCGCCGAGATGGCCACCCGTTTGTTGAAGCGCCCCTTTGCGCCATGCCGGCAGAATTTCATTTCACAGCCTCCTGGTGATTGCGAGGCGGATGCCCCAGCCCATCGGGCTATCCGACAGCGTGGGCGTTAACCGACCATTAACGAATCGGAGACAGCCCTAGGGGCGCGCTGTGATGCCGAACTAGCGTGGCGACATGCAGGCCGCCGATCCCTCAGATGTGCGCCGCTTCGCGCCGGCCGCTCCTGCGGTCGAAGTCATAGAAAGACATCATCTGTCAGAGGTACTGGCCGGCAGGTTTTTGCGGCGGCTCACCGTATTGCGCGCCGGCGCCGGGTTTGGCAAGACGACCCTGTTGCATCAGGCGTTGACAACCGAGGCCTCCGCAGGCATCGACCTGTGGCTCGACCTGGGCGGGAGGGCGGCCGCCCACTCGAACATCACAGAATTGCTTCGAGACCGGCTCTGGGCCCTGGCCGAGAGCCACGGGACACCGATTGGCTTGGCAGCCGACGTTGCTGATGCTGTTTGGCAGCTGGCTCCCACGAACGTGGCGCTGGTCATGGACAACCTGCATGCGTACCGCGACCAGGACGAGCTGGGGAGCATGCTCGAACGCCTGCTGAGCGAGCTGCCCACCAACGGCCATCTGGTGTTGTCCAGCCGGCGCGAGCCGCCTCTGAAGTACCGGCGATCGTTGGCGACCGGCGAAGCCGTGCTGATCGACGAGAACGACCTGAGCTTCGACAGCGAGGCCATAGCCAGATTCGCGGCGATTCGCGGCGTGGATCCCAGCGACCTGGGCGACACCGGCTGGCCCGCCCTCTTGGAACTGAGGGCCAGCGCCGGCACCGCGGCCGAACGCGAGTACATAGCTGAGGAGGTTCTTGCCGCACTGGGCGAGCAACGACTAGATGCGGTCGCAAAGCTGGCATTGCTGGGCCGATTCGACGACCGCATGGTGCGTGCCGTAACCGGATCGGACGCGAGGGCCGCGGACCTGGCCGACGGACTGCCCCTGACCAGTCGCGCGGCCGACGGCTCGATCGTGCTTCACGACATGTGGGCCACGCTGTTGCCTGCTCTTCCGCACGACGTCGAGGTCGAGGTGCTGGCGACCATGGCCGACGAGCTGAGAGGCCGCGATCAGCTGCCGACGGCCCTGTCGCTGTACGCACGGGCTGGCCGGGTTGGTGCCGCCCGCGAGCTGTTGCGCCCAATCGCCTGCGACTACGCCCTCAGATATGGCCTGTCCGAGCGTCGCCAGATGCTGGCCGCCGTGCCAGCCGAGCTGCAGAAGCTGCCCGAGACCGAGCTGATACGGGCCGACCTGGTCTTTGCCGCCACGCCGTCGGCGTCGGTGGCCATGCTCGAGAGCGCGCAGGCCGCGGCGCGCGAAGCGGGCGATTGCGAGCTGGAGCTGCAGGCGCTGCTGAGGCTGGCGGAGGTTCAATACCGAAGCGACGACAACGCGGGCTTGGCAAGCATCGCCGACCGGGTGCAGCAGCTGGCTCGATCCGACCTGGTGGCCGGGCGCGCCGTATTGGCCCTGATCGACATCTGGCGCAACATGTCCTCCGATTCATACTCGGCCGCCCTCGACCTGCTGTGTGAGGGCTGGCTCGAGCGATACGCACCCACCAAGACGATCGGCCACTACTACCGGGCGGTGCTGCCGGGGCTGATGGGCCACGCGCAGGCATCGCTGGAGGCGCTGGATCAGGTGATCGGCGACCTGCACGGGCGTCACGGGTCGCGGGCGGCCGGTCACCGATCGATCATGCGGTTCTATCTGGGCGACCTCGACCAGAAGGCTCGCGACGACGTCTGGCGGCTGGTCGAGACCATCAAGGAACAGGGCCACGTTCACCTGTTCATCGAGGGTGCGTGCACCTGTGCCATCTACAACGTGGTTGGTGGCTCGCCCGAGGACGCAAGGCATCAGCTCGAACAGGCCGTCGACGCCGCGGCGGGGTTCGCCCAGTCGTCCTGGGCTCATCACATGGTGTCGATAGCCGAGGCCACACTTGCAGCGTTCGACGGCGATGAAACCAAGGCGGCCCGGATACTCGATGACACCATGCCCGCCGGCGGCCCCTTCGACGGCTTGACCCGTCACGTCTACTACAACATCGCAGGCCTGGTGTACCTGTTGGTGCCCCGTTCGCGCCCCCACTGGGACGCAGACGACTGCGGCCCCGCGATGCGACTGGCGCGCGACGTGGGCCGGGCGATGGTGGCCCTGCGCGAACACTCCGACACGGCCCCTGCCGCCGCGCTCGATTGGAGCAAACCCCACCGGCTCAGAACCTGGGCGATAGAGCCCCACCTGGCCGAGTTGGCCGTGGCAGCCCTCAGCGCAGGCAACGAGACCGCCAGGGGAGTGCTCAGCGAGCTTCGCCATGATCCACACAAGGCGCTCACGTTCGTGGGTGATCGTCACGCTGAGACGCTTTCGCAATCGACTGGTGCGCTGCTGGTCGGTGTGCCACGGCGGCCAACCGAGGTCGTCGAGCTGTCGGTGTTGGGGCCAACCGTGCTGCGCACCGGCGCGACCTCGACGACGTCGGCCCAGATGCGCCGCCGGGTCAGGGAACTGCTGCACATCCTGGTCGATGGGCGCCGGGTACAACGCAGCCGCGTCCTGGGCCTCCTGTGGCCCACTCTCGATCGTCCCAAGGCCTTGAACAACCTGCGTGTGAACCTCAATCACCTGAACAGGCTGCTCGAGCCCCATCGAGCCCCCAACGAGGCGCCGTGGCATGTCAGGCGCGACAACGAGTGTTTGATGTTGGCCCAATCGCGGCTGTTGCGAATCGACGCCGATGTCTTCGACGACCTTCGCGCCAGGGCGGCTCGGGCTGAGAAAGAGGGCTCACCGGGCGATGCGGTCGAGAACTACTTGCGCGCCTGCGCCCTGTATCGCGGCGACTATCTGGTCGAATCGACCGACTTCGACATCGGTTTCGAGGAGCGCGAGCGTCATCGAATCAGCTTCACGGCCGCCGCCACCCGCTGCAGCGAGCTGTTGACCGCCCGCGACCGGCCGGACGAAGCCGCGGCGTTGGCCCAACGTGCCATCGACGCAGATCCTCTGTACGAGCCCGCCTATCGGGCCCTGGTGTCAGCGCTGACCCGAGCGGGGCTTGCCGGCCAGGCACGCGACGCTGCGCAGTCTTGTATTGCACTGTTCACGGCCGAGGGCCTCGCCCCTCCGCATTTCGCGACCAACGCCACACTTGGCAGGTCGATGCCCGGAATGCTGTGAGAGTTGCCACAA